>CAMWUK010000036.1 GCA_947177415.1 uncultured Clostridiaceae bacterium | reverse complement strand
TATATTCTTGGCACATAGCTTGACAGCAAGTGTCAAGCTTGTGAGTGAACAGTAACATCTTTCTCACTTACTTTTATAAGATTATAAAAATATACTGCTATCTTTTATTATAAATATTTTTTGTTTTTTAACATATATATCGTTTTATATATTATTGCTACCACGCTTTTTTATAAAATATGGTTCTCTCTAATTTCTTTCTGTATACAAAAATAACAAAAGTCTGTCATTTTTCGCAACAGACTTTTGTCATTTCTATCTATATTATCACTTTATAAATGTTACAAGGCAGGATTAATTACCACCTGATTCTTACTTATCCCCAAAAGATATTCCAAGAGCCTTCGCTTCTTGTATAATAGAATCTTCTGGATTCACCATCTTTAATTTTCCTGCCACCTCTTCCAGAGGTATAGGAACAACTTCATTATTTTGTACTCCTACCATATAGCCAAATTTCTCCTTTAAAATTAACTGACCGGCAGCAGCTCCCAACCGGCTGGATAATACTCTGTCATAAGGGCAAGGTTCTCCACCTCTCTGGGTATGTCCAGGAACCGTAATTCTTACTTCTGTTCCCATCCGCTCCTGAATTTCATTTCCAATCTGATAGGAAATGGAAGGATAAGGAGATTCTTTCCATTTTTTCTTTAATTCCGACTTGCTAAGCTTTGCATCTTCCTTAGAAATAGCACCTTCTGCCACTGCAAGAATAGAAAAATTCTTTCCTTCCTCTTCTCTTCTTTTTAGGGCTTTTACAATTGCGTCAATATCATAAGGAATTTCTGGTAACAAAATAATATCTGCTCCTCCTGATATTCCTGCGTATAAGGTAAGCCAGCCTACTTTATGCCCCATAACCTCCACAATAAATACCCTGCTGTGGGATGCTGCTGTGGTATGGATACAATCAATTGCATTAGTTGCAATATTTACTGCACTCTGAAATCCGAAGGTTATGTCTGTTCCCCAAATGTCATTGTCAATGGTTTTGGGAAGAGTTACCACATTACATCCCTCTTCTCTTAACAGATTTGCTGTCTTATGGGTTCCATTTCCTCCTAGAATAACAAGACAATCCAGCTTCCAGTTCTTATAATTCTCCTTCATTGCTTTTACCTTGTCCAATCCATTCTCATCAGGTGTACGCATCTTTTTAAAAGGCTGCCGGGAGGTTCCGAGAATGGTTCCTCCTAAAGTTAAAATTCCAGAGAAATCTCTTGATTCCATTTTACGGTAATTACCATAAATAAGCCCCTTGTAACCATCCAGTATACCTAGTATCTCTATCTTTGGATTAGCATGATATAACGTCTTTGCAACACCACGCATAGTTGCATTCAAACTCTGACAATCCCCACCACTTGTTAATAATGCTACTCTTTTTATATTCATTCTGCCAACTCCCTTTCTTATCAAACTATATAGGTAATTGCGAAACTCTCATTAACTTAAATTATTTTGTGCAGATTTACATATCAAAGCTGGGTGCTTTCGAGACCGTCGGTACTTACTATGAAAGTGTTATCGATAAACATAACTTGGCTTGTGCTTGCACAAAAAACAAGTTATGTTTATCGTAGAACCTGATGTGTATGAGCATGTAGAGCGTTAGCTCGGAATGCGAATACATAGCAGGCGGTTACGAAAACACGCAGTGTGTAGTAACCGACACTTTCATTTAATTATGTACCGTTACGGTTGAGAGCAGTGAAAACGTGCCTTGTGTTGATATGTGAATATTGCACAAAAACTCTATGAGTAAATTGAGTTTCGCAAATGCCTATCAAACTATACTATTTCTTAATCCATAACTGTTCATAATATCCCTTCAAGCCAGAAAAGGAAGAACTCTTTTTTAGTTCTTCCTTCATTGCAACGTAACCTCCAACGAAATCCTGCTCATTCTCCTTTGAAAATCTCAGATTCTTTGTAGTATCGTTAGAGACGGCATGACCGTTTACTTATAAAGAAAAATCCACTTTTGCACCTTTATTCGCTTCTTCTTGTGCTGTTTTTGCAAAGAACATATTCTGTTCTTCTTGTTCTTTTTCTTCTATTTGACGTTCTTTGATTTTCTTAATGAGTTCTTCTATAGAATCTGCAGTTATCATTCTGGATTTGGTATACCTTTGATCTTTCAGCTTCTCTTTTTCTTCTGTTTTCTTTTTCTCTGCCTTTTCCTTTGCACGGGTTTCTTTCTGCTCTTCCATACGTTTTGCATCTTGCTCTCTTTGTTCATCTAAGACTGCAAAATACTTTACTTTGCCTTCTTTATCTATAGTCATACCAATACGGGAAACCTTATCCGCATCTTCTCCAAGTTCTTCTTTAATATTATCCATTTTACCAAGTCCCATGTCTAAGATCTCTTCATACTTGGTTCTGGTATCTTCTTCGGCAGCCATCTTCTCTAACAAATCAGGCGTAATTACAATAGCATAATCTTTGGAAGCACCTGCCATTAATTCACTGACTTCCTCGTCTGTATGGTAATCTGCTACAATAACATCTGCTATGTTATATTTTTCCTTCAACTGTGACAAATAGTCTTGTGCCTCTTTACTTAACTTAGATGTATCATAAGTTTCTACCTTGTTTGTTCTCTCAAACCGTTCTATCTTATTCTGTTTGAAATATTCTGGTTTCCTATTTTCCTGTGTCCTTCTCTCTGCCATACCTTTATTGGCAGTTCTCTGGTTCTTAACTCCTTTGTTTTGGTACTTCCCTGTCTGTGGCTGCTGATACCGGTTATATACTACATCTGTAATCCCCATAATCCTTACCTCCTTGTATTCGCACAAATATTTGTTTACCATCCAGTCAACTGTAGATTTTAGTATAATCGTAACTGTTCAGAACCATGAACAATTACGTTTAAGCCCATGATTATTCGCCTTCGGCGAAGGGGCTTAAACATTGCAAACTTTACTTTTTCATACAAAACACGCAGTAAATGCGTGTTTCTACCTGAATAGTTACGTCCAATCTACATATTCTGGAAATTTTTTCCAAGTTCCGCAATATAAACATGAATAATCATAAATTACATGTCAACCTTTATATTTATATCGGTAAATTTTAATTCTAAGATAACTATTTTTTGAAATTTTGTCTATTTCTTCCAAACATTGTAACAGTTCAGACAGGATCTGACCTGTTACACAGAACCTAGCAAGCTTCGCATTATATGTTGCCCAATTCTAATCCTGTTTTAGTTTTTCTTACGGTCTTGCACAGCAGAATGTGCAAGACCTGCCTGAACTGTTACCAAACATCCACACTATATTTTTTACTGGATTTCCAAAATAACTGGACAATGGTCAGAACCTAAGATTTCTGTATCAATTTTGGCATCCTGCAAACGTTCCTTTAAATTCCCAGAGGTAATAAAATAGTCAATCCGCCATCCTGCATTTTTTTCTCTTGCCTTAAAGCGATAAGACCACCAAGAATATATCCCTTCCTGTTCTGGATAAAAATAGCGAAATGTGTCAATAAATCCTTGTTCCAGCAAATGTGAAAATTTTCCACGTTCCTCATCTGTAAATCCTGCATTCTTTCGATTAGTTTTTGGATTTTTCAAATCAATCTCTTTATGAGCCACATTCAAATCTCCACAAAATATTACTGGTTTCTTTTTCTCTAATTCTTTTTGAAAAGCAAGAAAATCATCCTCCCATTTCATACGGTAATCCAATCTTGCCAGTTCACTTTGGGAATTTGGTGTATACACTGTGGTAAAGAAGAAGTCTTCAAATTCCAGTGTTATTACACGTCCCTCTTGGTCATGTTCTTCTATTCCTATACCATATTGTACAGAAATAGGTTCTTGTTTTGTAAATATTGCTGTTCCTGAATATCCTTTCTTTTTAGCATAATTCCAGTATTGATAATATCCTGGTGTATCTAATTCGATTTGTCCCTCCTGCAATTTTGTTTCCTGTACACAAAAAATATCTGCATCTGCCTCTTTGAAATATTCCATAAATCCTTTTCCTACACAAGCTCTTAAACCATTTACATTCCATGATATAAACTTCAATTCTTTTCCCTCCATATAAAATAAATTGGTAATTATTCAGTTAGAAACACGCATCACGGCTCACACTAAATCAAGTGGTTAAACTTGGCTAAACTGTTTTTATTCTACCACACATGTCTGCCCTTGAAAACTATTATCTCCATAAAGTTGTTATAATACGTAACAGTTCAGGTAGGTCTGCACACTCCGCTGTGCAGACCGTATAAGTGATTAAAACATGAAAAGGAATTGGGCAATTTACATGCGAAGCTTGCTCAATTCCGTAACAGGTCAGCCCCCGGCTGAACTGTTACTATAATACAAATTGCATTCTATCCCCAAAGATGATAAAATGATTTCAAATTATAGAACTATAAGTGTAACTGTTCATGGTTCTGGACAGTTACCTGTAAGTATACAAAAGTGAACAGAAAGGCTGGATGCAATGATGAAACGAGAAGATTATTTAAGCTGGGATGCTTATTTTATGGGAATTGCCATGTTATCAGCAAAAAGAAGCAAAGACCCGAACACCAGTGTCGGTGCATGTATTGTAGGGCAAGACAACCGTATTCTCTCCCTTGGATACAATGGTATGCCCCGGGGCTGTTCTGATGATATATATCCTTGGGAACGGGAAGGTGAAGAATTAGAAACAAAATATTTGTATGTATGTCATGCGGAGCTTAACGCCATCCTAAATTATACTGGTACAAACATGGCTGGTGCTAAGATTTATACCACTCTTTTTCCTTGCAACGAATGTACCAAAGCTTTAATTCAGGCAGGTATTAAAGAAGTGATTTATGTCTCTGACAAATATGCTGCCACTGCCAGTGTAATTGCCGCCAAAAAAATGATGAAAAGTGCTGGCATTCTCTATCGCCCTTATGAATCTATGAATCACACAATAGAATTACCACTTTAAATTACGAAAAAGGAACTGCCTGTTTTATGGCAGTTCCTCCACCCTCATCAGACAATAAAAGATATAACACAATCTAAAAACCGTAACATACAGACAGGTACAACCTTTTATTGTATGCTACGGTTTTATATAATTGTGTGTCTAACTTATCCAATAATTGTCTTACTACTTGCACATAACTGCTTATTGTACCAAGTTATTCCAGCGTTTTTTCAGTTTTTCATCACATTCTGATTTTGCTATTTCCAATACTACATTATATAATTTAGGTGAAATCTCTTGTAATTCCTTATGTAATGTTTCCCTCCACGCCTCTAATGCATTTGCAGCCATATTACGCCAACGTATATATGGTGCATGAATGGATACCTCTAACAATTCCTGTCCACAATAAGGATAATTCTTCAAATATTGTGTAACCATATCTATATCCCAATGGGCTTTTTTCCCCAATCCTAATTCATTTCCCATACCTTTTGGCAATGTATTATAATCCAAATGTTTCTCGCACAGTTCTATATACTCCTCCCCTTTTACATGCTTTTCCAAAAAATAATATCCATAATAATAATACTTTTCAAACTCTGCCTGCATCAGCCCCATTAATTTTTCTGAAATATCAATACCTTGTTTCATTGCCATGTTTACTGCATACTGAGGCTGTTCTGCCAAACCTTCCAAAACAACTGTTTCCAAATCCACAGTCTTTAAAGTTTCTGTTAATTTTTCCACTGCCTTCTGTTTCCATTCATTTGCAACATTTTTCTCCTCTTCATCATTTTCTTCTAAATAATCTTGTATGGAAAATAGCTGTTCTATTCCTTTTATTTCTGTGATCTTTTCCTTCATTGCACAAATATACCAATAAATGGTTTCTTCTGGTGCTTCTAATCCTGATATTCCTACACATGGTCCTTCATCTAAAAGCCCATCCATAATATCACTTGCACCCAATTTCTCTTGTTCTGTTAAGTGACCTGCCTTTAATCTTTCCAGATAATCACATTTTTCTGCACATTCCAATCCAAGATAACTGTATAGAATAGAATTTTTGCAGCCTTCACATAAAATCCATTCTTTGATTTCCTCTGTATTTGCCTGCAGACATTCTACAGCATTAATTTTTCCCCATCCATCTAATGTCTGTGCAAATATAAAATATACCTTATTCTTTTCCTCATCTGTCCAATCTGATATATTCATTAATACATATTCCGTAAAATCCTCACATTTTCCTAATGTAAGCAACTTCTCCTTTACATCTTCATTTTCTGACATATTAAACAATGCCATAAGTGTCAGTCCCATCTTTACGGTTTCTACATACCTTCCTTCTGTCATCATGGCATACGCCACCTCACCTATATTATTGGCATCATATGTATCTGTATGATTTAGAATTTCTCTCAATAACGCATCTCTAACTACAGCAGTTTCTTGTTCCATCCATTTTTCTTCATAATCCCTAACAGTCTGTATTGGTTCCTGGTTAGAATGATTTTTAATAAACTCCGCAATTTTTTTTGCATCATCATTTTCCCCGTTTCCTGCACAATGATGACCTAGGATTCCCTCTAATGCTCCTGGTGCAAATGTGATTTTATCTTCTGTCTGTTTCTTTGGCTCTAAAACAAAATCATACGGAACATATCCTTTATCTTCAATAACTTTTTCAATACGTGAATAAATACTTTCTATTTCATAAAATAAATCCATTTTCTTTTCTCCTTATAATCAACTACACACATGTGTAAATTACAGGTAACTATTCGGAACATACTCGAGGATTTGCTTGACAAATCCGAGTTTTACAAGATTTTAGCCCTTTACAACACCAACTGTTTTTAACTTTCTAACTGGTGTTACCAGATCTTTTTGCTGTTCCATAACTTCATCAATATCTTTATAAGCAAATCTACACTCTTCTGCCACATCATTTTTATTTCTTTTTCCAAGAATAACACCCTGTTCTTTCAAATCTACCATCACTTTTTCCACAGAAAAATTTTCCTTTGCCCCAGTTCTGGAATAATTTCTTCCTGCTCCATGGGAAGATGAACAAAAAGCTATTGGATTGCCTTTGCCCTCTACTACATAACTGTAAGAACCCATAGCTCCTGGAATAACCGCTCTTTCCCCTTCTCTTGCCCTGGTTGCCCCTTTTCGATGCACCCACACATTTTCTCCATAGTGATTTTCTAATGCCGCATAATTGTGATGGCAGTTGATATGATCTGTAAATTCTACTGAAACATTTGTATATTTTTCAATTTGTTCTTTTACAATTTTGCAAACACTTTCTAACATACATGCCCTGTTTTCTTCTGCATAATCAAGTGCTAAATTCATCCAATTAATATATTCCTCTCCTCTTTTTGTATTTACAGGCAAAAATGCAAGTCTGTATTCTTCTGGTACACTGCTGTACCATTGTACATTTAACTCTCTTGCTTTATTGTGGAAATAATCGCAGATTTCTTTTCCAAGATGGCGGCTTCCTGAATGAATCATGATACACAAATATCCTTCTTCATCCTCCTGCAATTCAATAAAATGATTTCCCCCTCCAAGTGTTCCTACTTGATAATACGCTTCTTCTATTAAATGTATAAGTTCTACATTTTTATTATATTTTTCCATTTCCGCTTCTGCTTTTGTTAAAATTGCAGATTCTTGTTTTGTTTTAAATTTGTTTGTCCCAACCGGCACAGAACGCATGATATTACCAATCATCGACTGTATCATTGTTCCATTGCCTGTCTGAATTTCTTTAATGTCCTCTACCTTTATGTTGGTTGCCGCAAATACCATACCACATCCAATGTCAGAACCTACTGCATTTGGAATAATCACATCTTTTGTTGCAATGACACCTCCAATAGGCATTCCTTTTCCTGTATGGGTATCTGGCATTAAACATACCCACTTATGTATAAATGGAAGATTCGCCAAATGATATGCCTGTTCCAAACAACTTTCTTCTATTTTATCTGCTCCACTTAGCCATATTTTCATTGGAACCTTTGTATTTTCATTTGCTATTACAAACATCTCTCTCATCCTTTCTTTGAAATAGATTCCGTTACTGTTAGCACCGTAGATGTGAACAGTAGCATGATTTTAATGCCTTGAACTGTTTTTCTGTGATGTCATTATCATACCGTAAAATGGAAACGTTATCATTTCAAAAAAGTTGCGAATAAAAGTTGCAAGCTTATCTTCCGGGACTTTTACCCATTAGAGTTTGCCCATGCCAGGCAAATCAAAAGGAACTGCCTGTTTTATGGCAGTTCCTAAAAATTTTTTCTCTATACACTACAAGAGCTTTTATCACCAGTTATTCTGTTTTCTCGGTTGCAATTATTTTTACAACTTTATATCCTTTTCCTTCCACTGTATTGTATACAATAAGGTAATATCCTGTCGTTCCTGCTGGAACACCTTTTGCTGCTGTCACTTTTACTGTTTTTTTATCTTTGTCAAGTTTGACAGATATTTTTTTCTGGTTTTTATCTGGATTTGATGTAATTTTCACTTTTCCCGCATCCATCTTTGCCTTATCAAATCCCTGTGCATCTCCCATTGCATATAACTTTGCTTTATCAGTAGTTTCAAAATCATCACTATTTTTTGAAATAGCTATCTGAAAACTTCCCATCACCTTAGTTGTATCTGATTTTTCAATGGATAAAGTAGAAACTTCTGCTCCAGTTTTTTCTGTCAGTCCAGAAAAGGATTCCAATGTAATTCCTTGTACACAGTTTACTGCTGTTGCGGAAAATACAGCTTTCTTTCCATTTTCATTACACTTTATAGTAATTTTTCCTGTTGTCTTTTTATTGTTTTTTAATGAAGTAGCTTTCACAGAAAAACAATATGGGTCATCTACACTTTGTTTTACTACAAAATAGTCTTTTGCTTTATTATCTACACTAATACTATAAGTCGCATCTTCTGTTTTTTGCATTGTTTTATTCAGTTTATAAGTTGGATAAAGATACAACTTTATTTCATTCCCCAGCCCTATAGTATCCTTCTTATAAACACTCTTATTATCTGAAGAAAAATCTTTCGCGTCACTGGATTTAGCAAAAATCTGCATTTTGGAAGGAGCAGGCTTTACAGAAACCTTTTCACAAGTATAAGCTCTTTCATCACCAGTATCCATCACCCATAAATACACTTCTCCAGGCTGGTTTTTTGCTGTTATTTTTACATTTCCTTTACTAATGGAAACTGTTGCAATTTTTTTTGCTTCTTTGTCTACAGGAAATTTTCCCTTGGAAATGTCTGGCATACTGTCTGAAAGCGTAACACCTGCGATTAATTTTCCTTTTTTAATTTTTGTATTTCCTTTTTTATCTGTAACTACAATGTCAGATGCTACTAAGTCAGTAGGATAGGTTTTTAATTTATAATTAATCTTCGTATTATCTGCCTGTTTTACTGTTCCTCCATTTGCATATAAAATATATTTTGCATCATCTATTATTTCATATTCAGATGGGTCAAATTTTATATTTGCATGAACCGGATAACTCTTGCCCTTTTTCCATATACTTCCGCCATCATTGAGCAAATCAAGGAAATCATCTGATAATAATTCTTCTGCTGTTTTAGTTTCTCCTACATTACCAGATGCTACAATATCAAGAGTATATATCTTTTCACAAGTACCACCAAGGATATTTGTTACAGAAGCAACATTATCGCCACCACCACTTATCTTTCCACTATTTAAACAGTGGTCAATCTTACCTTCTGAAGATGCTGCAATGCCTCCTACATAATGTGCTGTACCATGAACATTAGCAGAATTGCTACAGTTTGATATAATTCCTGTTCCATAATTCTCTCCACAGATACCGCCTGTCTGCCAATCCGCATTATAAACAGAGCCAGAAACAGAACAACTGGAAATCTTGCCATAATTGCTTGCAACAATAGTCCCTGTAAAGGCTCCAATTCCTTGATTGTTGACTTTTACATTAACAAAATGCAGGTCTTTTATAACACCACCTTCCCTTAATGTTTCAACAAAGCCATGGGAATTTGTAATCTTTGCATTGGCAATGCAATGTCCATTTCCATTGATTGTTCCACCAAAATTTTTGATACAGACAAGTTCTTCCCCCTTCATATCAATATTGGCAGTTATAGTAATACTAGTATCAGTATCTGTATTAAGCATAGAAGCATCAAATAATACTTGTTTTAACTCTGCTGCACTACCAACACTAACCGTTCCTAAAGGCGTTCCGACACTATATTTAGCTGGATGATTTGCATAATCTGCTGGTGTCATGCCAAAAGTTTTTGTACTATTTATGGATACCGGAACATTTCCCCTAAAAAAGTTCTTATAGAAATCATTCATTAAATCAAATCCTTCCCGGGGGGTATAATAATCCCAACATCCGTCCGGACTAGGCATTTCTCTTCTAACCCCACCTGGATATTCCCCTGATACCCAAAATTCCAGATTATGCATAAACTCATGTACAAATAAATCACAATAATAAAAGTGCTTTGTCAGATTACCATTGCTATCTTTCCAAGTCTCTCCCTCTGTAATATCTAATGTATCTGAAAATAAAGGAATTTGGTTAAAACCTGCTTTTAATCCATCAAACCTTGGTCCACCCAGTCCTGCAAATCCCAATGTTCCCACTGTTTGAGAGGCATCTTCCTTATTGGTAGGTCTCCAGGCACAAGTAATCTGGTCATACTCAGTAAGCGACTGGAAATTACCTTTCAGTATATTTCTGCCACTGCCCTCTATGGCTTTCTGTAGCTTATCACATTGAACTAAATGTCCATAAGCCTCATTACTATCAGCCTCCACCGAAGGCACTGTAATAACTGTGCTGTCAATCTTCATATAATGCATAGAGTATTCATAAATATAGTCCTCAAAATTTGGAATTATGTAGTTCTGTAAATTGTGAAGCTGTAAATCTGATACCTTGGAACCTTTTTGTGCTCCATTCTCTGCTGTCGTTACCAACGGAATTACCCACAAAACTTTCCATGTTGTACTATTCTCTTCTGTAGCATATTCCGTTACTGGAGATGTAAATTTTTCTGCCGCATTTACCTTCTTTGTATTCTTTGGCATAATACAAATACTACAAACAAACATGACAGCACACATCAAAAATGCGACCCTTCTTTTTCTAACCCTTGTATTACCCATAATACAACACTTCCTTTTTTTCCATATTTTTTATTATATATATAATACATCTTCTTTGTGACAAAATCTAGTAATTTTTTCATCTTTCCCTATCATTTGAGTAATAGTTTGTATGAACATTACTTTACAATATTGTCACAGCCGCAAAAATATAAACCATAACAGCCGCAAAAGTTCCACCTGTTCCCCCATCTGCACTTTGATATCAAACTGTAGATGCACCCCATACCAATGGTAAATAATGATACAAAAATACAAGTTAATCACTGTTAAATTCTGAATCCAAATTATAAGTTGATGTCAAAAGATACCATCTGAAATAAGTGGAAACTCATCTTGTAATATTTTCTTACCTGCTTTTCCACCTTAAAATTTCTTCTAACCGTTCCTTTACCTGCTTTTCCTCTCCCTGTTCGGTGGGCTGGTAATATCTTTTGTCTGCTAATGCCTCTGGCAGACATTGCATCTTGGTCAGCTTTTCCTCCGTATCATGGGCATAAATATAACCTTTTCCATAATTCATTTGTTTCATCAAATTAGTTGGGGCATTACAAATCTGTAACGGAACTGGTTCTGCTGGAAGTTCCTTTACATCCACTTTACAAGCTTCACATGCCCTATAAAGTGCATTAGATTTCGGTGCCATAGAAAGATAAACTACTGTATGTGCTAAATTCACATCACACTCTGGCATTCCAAGAAAATGGCACGCCTGATATGACGCTACTGCCACCTGTAAAGCATTTGAGTCCGCCATTCCCACATCCTCACTGGCAAACCGCACCAATCGTCTTGCTATATATAATGGCTCTTCCCCTCCATCTAACATACGGTACATCCAATATATTGCTGCATCTGGATCACTATTACGCATGGATTTATGTAATGCAGAAATCATATTATAATGTTCCTCACCATTCTTATCATATAACAAGGAACGCCGGTTCATACATTGAGCCAAAACCTCTTCGTCCACACATAAAACTGCATCCTCATTCATTCTGCCGTTGAACACCGCCATTTCCAAAGTATTTAGTGCAGTTCTTGCATCTCCATTGGCAAACCGTGCAATTGCCAACAAATGGGAATCTTCTATATTAATCTGCATATTCCCCAACCCCATTGAACTTTTTAATGCATGCTCTAATAATTCCTTTAACTCCTCTTCTTCCAGTGCTTTTAGGATAAATACTTTGCAGCGGGATAATAATGCAGAATTAATCTCAAAAGAAGGATTTTCAGTTGTGGCTCCTATTAAAATAATACTCCCCTTTTCTACATAAGGAAGAAAAGCATCCTGTTGTGCCTTATTAAAGCGGTGAATCTCATCAGCAAACAATAAGGTACGCATTCCCATTTTCCGGTTATGCTCTGCCTGTACCATCACTTCTTTAATTTCTTTAATTCCACTAGTTACTGCACTAAACTCTACAAATTCTGCTCTTGTATGCTCAGCAATAATCCTTGCCAGAGTTGTTTTTCCCACACCTGGAGGTCCCCAAAATATCATTGAAGAAATTTGGTCTTCCTCAATTAAGCGTCTAAGAATCTTTCCTTTACCAATCAAATGTTTTTGTCCCACATACTCCTCCAAAGTGCCTGGTCTTAACCGACTTGCAAGGGGTGCCGTCTTTTCTCTGTCATCAAATAGACTTAATTGTTTCATAATATGTTTTACCTCTTCTTCCTGCTAGTGTGCTGTCCCATTCATTTTCAGCTAAATAACGCAGAATGAATTTTCAGTCTGCAAGGCGGCTGAACGAGGCGATGCGGTGGCATCGTTGAGTGAAGACAACGTGGCAGATGGAAATTCAGACAAGTTATTTGGCGAAATGTGAATGGTACAGTACACTAGTCACACCTTGAAATTCCGCCACTTTATAAATAAGCGATATCTTCTGGCTTTTCCGCAGAAATTGTAACTGTTCAGAACCATGAACAGTTACGTTTAAGCCCGTATTAATTCGCCTTTGGCGAAGGGGCTTAAACATTACAAAATTTACTTTTTCTTACGAAACACGCAGTAAATGCGTGTTTCTACCTGAATAGTTACCAAAAATTTTTATATGTACATTTTTGAAAAACCATGCTTAATGATTATGCCAATCATAAAATGCATTGTTAATAGTTATTTCCGCATACGCTCCACATGCAATTCCAAGACCATCATCCTTACCTGAACATTGAAAAACAACATTTGCATTATCAAGCGTTAAGTATTCAGCCTCAATATCAGAAAGAAACTTCTCAAGGTCAAACATCGGAAAATATTTCTGGAAAATGTCTTCTGCCGGTGTAGCTTCCATAGGTTCACCTGTATGTGCTTTTTCATAAACATTGTCAAAAAGATTATTTATCATATCGCATGCTTCATCATTATAGATCGCTTCTTCAATATCTTCCTCGTCACAGTCAGGCATCTTGTCATTAATTATGTATCTTTTGCACTCGTCCCAGATTGGAAATCCGCAACCGCAGATATTATCAAGCAGATATGCAAGGAAGGTTTGATTTAATTCCGTTTGATGTTTGTTAATGTCTGCTATACGCATATTGTAAAAATCAGTAAGTCCTTTTGCAATTTCATCATTTGTCATATCCTGCCTAAGATATGGTTTCAACGGTGCATATTCTTCCTGATAATATTCACTGTCATCATCTTCAAACACAGCTTCAAGAGAATCTTCATCAAAATTTATGGAAATATTCTCGCTTTTGTAAATTCCCATATAACCAAGGTCAACAACACCCTTTATCACCTTGAATTCTCCATCTGAATAAATTACTTGAAGAGGCTCTGTTATATTTTTACTACTCATTGTTATTGCTCCTTTCATCTGTCAATGTTATTATGAGAATCCCCAAATTACACAAAGAGAGCTGTTTCATTATCTGTTCTTTTCCATTGTATCATACGTATTTTTTACAAGCAATTACTTTGTTGTTTTTCAGCAGAATAAACGTTACTGTTGTTACTGTTCATTCACAATATCATGACATTCCTATTTGACTAGAACATCAACATATATGTTATAATCTGTTTCATTTGAACAAAACTAATACCAATCATGCTTTTCGTTTCGGTCAAGTGCATTGATTCTCTCCATTTCTTCATCCGTCAATTCAAAATCATAAATTTCTGTATTCTCCTGAATATGTGCGGGATTACTGGAACCTGGAATAACCACAACACCTTTTTGCAAATTCCAACGAAGAATTACCTGTGCCGAAGATTTCCCATGTGCTGTTGCAATGGCTGAAATCGTCCCATCTCCCAACAATTGGGCAGTATGTCCCCGCCCACCAAGAGGATACCATCCCTGCACAACAATTCCGAGACTTTGGATATATGGAATCACATCATTTTCCTGATAATATGGATGAATCTCATTCTGTACCAGTGCTGGGGTAATGGTTACCTGTGGCAAAAATTCTTCCAGTTCTTCCACATACCAGTTAGACAGACCAATGGAACGAATTTTCCCTTCCACTACTGCTTTCTCCATTGCCTTATATGCTTTCACATCATTCGTCCCCGGATGGTGCAAAAGCATCATGTCAATATATCCGATATCCAACTTTTCTAATGCCTGTTCAATTGCCTTCTCTGGTTCTGAAAACTGGTTTGGATATAACTTTGTTATGACGAAAATTTCTTCACGGGGAATACCAGAATTTCTTATTGCCTCTCCCACTTCTTTTTCATTGCTGTACATATAGGCAGTATCAATCAACCGCACACCACACTTTAATGCCTCCGTAATGGATGATACACATGTATCATCCAGCAGATTATATGTTCCGATTCCATTCAAAGGCATTTTATATCCACTGTTCAATGTAACTGTTTTTGTATTAAAATCAAACACTCGCTCCACCACCTGTTCTTCCTTTTTCTGTTGTAACAAAGATTGTATTCCTGAATCCTCCAGCCATTTTATAATCTCTTCTTTGGAAGTAGTGGCAGAAAAACGTCTGCCATCCAGCCACGTCACGCTGTCATCCACTAAAGAATGCAGATTGGTGGCACTGGAACCAATTCCGCTACTATGTGAAGTACAGATTGGTATAATTGTTTTCCCTGAAAAATCGTAACTTTCCAAAAAGGTACTGATAATTCTCGGTGCCTGCCCCCACCAGATTGGATACGCTATCACTATATTCTGATATCCAGCCATATTCTCCACTTTCCCAGCAATCCCCAGTCTAGCAGACCAATCATTCTGCTCTTTTGTCGCCCTTGTAGATGCATCTCCATAATTTAAATCTTCTGCTGTGTATGGAACTTCCGCTTCAATCCTATAAATGTCTGCTCCTGTACTTTCCTGTATATATTCTGCTATTTTCTTTGTGGTATCTGTACATGAAAAATAGACAATGAGGCTTTTGGAATTATCTGGTTCTGGTGTCACAACTGGATCAGGTGCTATTGTGTGGGGTGTGGTTGTGTCTGGTATTGGTGTTTCGAATGGTGTTGGTGTGGTTTCGTCTGGTGTTGGTGCTACAGACGGACTCTGATCTGCTGGCTGCTCTGTTGTAGCTGCTTTTACTACCTTAATCTTTACCCATGTTGTCTTTTTTACTGATACTTTCGTACCCTTTTTTCTGGCTTGTACTGTTACTTTTATCTTGGCACTTCCAGTTTTCTTTGCTGTAATACATCCACTTTTATTGACAGTAACTACTTTTTTATTGCTTGAAGTAAATCGGATTGTTTTCTTGCCCTCTTTGGGAGAAACGCTGACCTTAAGTTGCTTCTTCTCCCCCTTTTTCATTTTATATGTCTTTTTTGTTACTTTCTCCTTGCCAATCTTTAATGACACTGTTTTGATTGTGGTCTCTTTCTTCCCCTTTACAGCAGCTTTGGAACCCATACTGTTTGTGAAAGAACAGACAATCAACAGACTGAATATAAGCAGCAGGACTACTGCCTGCATTCCCTTTTTACTCTTTCTGAATCTCTGCATAAAATCAACCTCCTATTCGTTTATCTAAAAAGAATTGCTCCACAATTCTTCTAAGACGGAACCAAAGAATACCTTTGTCAATGTTTTTTCTGGCTTAGATTTTTTTCGCCTTTTAATACCAGTCATGTTTCTCATTTCGGTCAAGTGCATTGATTTTCTCCATTTCCTCATCCGACAGTTCAAAATCATACAGCTCTGTATTCTCCTGTATATGGTCGGGATTGCTGGAACCGGGAATAACTACAACACCTTTTTGCAGATTCCAACGCAAGATAACCTGTGCAGAGGACTTTCCATGTGCTTTTGCAATGGCAGAAATCGTTTCATCTCCCAACAGTTCTGCGGTATGCCCACGTCCTCCCAACGGATACCATCCCTGTACCACAATGCCAAGTTTCTGAATATACGGAATCACATCATTTTCCTGATAATATGGGTGGATTTCATTCTGAACCAGTGCCGGGGTAATGGTTACCTGTGGTAGAAATTCTTCCAGTTCCTCCACATACCAGTTAGACAATCCGATGGAACGGATTTTTCCATCCTCTACTGCCTTTTCTATTGCTTTATATGCCTTTACATCATCAGTTCCAGGATGGTGCAAAAGCATCATGTCAATATATTCAATATCCAGTTTTTTAAGTGCCTCATCAATCGCCTTTTCCGGTTCGGAAAACTGATTTGGATATAGTTTTGTAATCACAAAGATTTCCTCACGGGGAACACCTGAATCCCTTACTGCTCTACCAACTTCTTCTTCGTTGTGGTACATATATGCGGTATCAATCAACCTCACACCACGCTTTAACGCCTCGGAAACAGAGGACACACACACATCATCCTCTAAGCTGTAAGTACCAAGTCCGTTCAGTGGCATCTCATATCCACTGTTCAGTGTTACTGTTTTTTTCTCAAAATCAAAGACACATTCCGCTGCCTCTTTGCCACCGTTTTCTTCCACAAAGGGCTGAATCCCCATCTCATCCAGCCATCCGATAATTTCATTCTCCCAAGTACCTGCTGCAAAGCGTTTTCCATCCTTCCATTTCACGCTGCTGTCTACAAGGGAATGCAGATTTTTATCACTGGAACCAATCCCGCTGCTATGTGAAGTGCAGATTGGTATAATTGTTTTCCCTGAAAAATCATAACTTTCCAAAAAGGTACTGATAATTCTCGGTGTCTGCCCCCACCAGATGGGATACGCCAACATCACAATATTATATTTATCCATATCCTCTACTTTTCCGGAAATCGCAGGTCTGGCAGAAGAATCATCCTGCTCTTTATTGGCTCTGGAATCTGACTTATTATAATCTAAATCTTCACTGGTATATGGTATATCCGCTTCAATCTCATACAAGTCCGCATTTAGATATTCTGCTGCGTATTCCGCAAGAGGTTTGGTCGTACCTGTGCAGGAAAAATAAGCCACTAAAATATTTGTATTTTCCTTTGACTGTCCATTCTGTTTCATGACACCTTCCTCCTTCTTATTTGTTGCACCGCTGTTTACATCTGTCTGTCCTGTCTGACTACGGTTTCCACATGCCATCAGACCAGCCAGAACAGCAAACAATATGATAATACTGTACAGTCTTTTCATAAACCCACATCCTTTCCGAAATTATTTTATTTATACTCACCGACGAAAAAATTTTTGCATATTTCGTCGGTGAGTTTGTGCTGGCTGCAACCACGAAGTGGTTTATTTCCTTTCGCAACTATGCACATTAATATAACTCTTTTTTATTGCTTATTATCAGTTTAGCAAGCATTTTGCAAAATATCAAATATATATATTAAATACCAGTACATACTCAAAAGGTATAGATATATCGCTTTGACCTTTCCCATGACATATTAATAATTCTTTTTCTATTTTATAAATGAATATATAAAAGATGAGCATACAGTGTCTTTCACATAAAAATATACGCTGTATGCCCATCACAGTATCATAACTCTTATATTGTTACAGTTCACACCTACGGTGCAAACTGTAACGGAATCCAGCCTATTTGTAATTCGCCTTTGGCGAAAGTTTGGATTCTTAGATGTTTTATGTTCTTGGCACATAGCTTGACAGCAAGTGTCAAGCTTGTGAGTGAACAATAACCTTATATTCAATTAAAAACAAAAATCTTCTAATAGTGTCCTTTTCTATTTTAATTTAATTTGTTACCATTTAATTTGTGCAGTACATAAGCCAAAACCTCTATATTGTGTATATCTCATTCCATGTTTTTCTTTAGCATCTGCAAAGACTGTGGGTTTATTTTTTACCTTAATTTTTTCAGTAATCCCTTTCTTAACCGAAATAGTGGTCTTAGTGAGGGAAATTTTGGTTGAATCAGTGGCTGCCCGAACCTTTAGACCAGTTACTAATGATACTGTCATTACCAGCATCATAATCTTTTCCTCCTACTAATCTTACATAACTAAATTTAATATCACATCTACATTAGATACCAATTTTACTGTAACCCAAGTCCTAAAATCCAACTCTCCACATCTGACTTTGGCGAGCTGCCCGAAAACCTTCTTCCAGTTAACCATGTTGCCTGACTTGTATCTGCTGCCTGAAGATTGGTTGCACTTGTCCCAACACCGCTGCTCGCAGAAGTACAGAACGGAATGACCGTCTTTCCTGACAGATTGCAGTTCTCAACAAATGTGTACATGATTTTTGGTGCCTGCCCCCACCAGATCGGATAACCCAAAAAGATAACGTCGTATTTCTCCATGTTTTCTACATGATTTACCAGTTCCGGTCTGGCATCCTCTGCTTCTTCCTCTGCTGCCCGGTCAAGGCATTCATCATAGTCACTGGAATAGGGTTCTTTCACTACGATAGAAAACAGTTCACCACCTGTCTGCTCCTGAATCCAGCCGGCCAATTTTGCTGCATTTCCGGGTGGCAGAACACTGGCAGATGTGGTTGCATCCACATCAACCTCATCCGGATTTTCCACATGGGTATTTTCTGCCCATGTAAAATACGCAATCAATATATGCTGCCCGTCATCCTTTTCCACTGCTTGTGGAGAAACAGAAACATCACTTTCTGTAGAGGATTCTTCTGTCTGCTGTCCTGCAGAACGCTCTATTCTGTCCTGTTCCTGTTGACCTGTTTCCCTTCCACTGCAGGCAGAAAGAGAAAACGTCATAAGCAACATAATTCCCATCATAATCAATTGCCTCATATACTTTCCTCCTTCTTTCTGCTTTTATCTAATAAAAGCCCTTCTTTTATTTCAATGCAGCATATTCTTCCTCTGAAACCGGTTCACACCACTCATTTTCCGTTTCTACACCGGGAACCTCAACAGCGAGATGGGAGAACCATGAATCGGAAGCTGCACCATGCCAGTGTTTTACGTTAGCCGGAATATTGATTACACTTCCCGGTGTCATCTCCACTGCATCCTTTCCCCATTCCTGATAATATCCCCTGCCACCGACACAGATTAACATCTGTCCACCGCCGCTCTCTGCCTTATGGATATGCCAGTTATTCCGACATCCCGGCTCAAATGTCACATTGAAAACCGGAACCTGTTCACCAGACACTGGTGCAAGGTAACTCTGTCCCAAAAAATATTTTGCAAAAGCATCATTTGGCTCACCGATTGGGAAAAAGATACTGTTCTGGTATTTCTCCTTTTCTGTCAATGCTGCTGTTTCTTCATTCCATACATCCTTAGCCAGACGGAATACCGCCCATCCTTTCGGCCATCCCACATACATAGTCGCATGGGTAATAATTGCTGCTATTTCTTCTTTTGTTACTCCATGCTTTTTTGCATTTTCTAAATGATAAGTAAGAGAGGAATCCGTAATGCCGGATGCCATCAGAGATACCACCGTAATGATACACTTTGTTTTAACCGGAATGGCGTCCTCATTCCACACTTCCCCAAACAGCACATCATCATTTAGATGTGCAAACATTGGTGCAAACTCTCCAAGGCTCTCTCTGCCTGCTGTCTGTACTATCTTTTCACTCATACTAATATCCTCCTGTTAATTTTTATAAACTTTCAACCCACGCTGCAAGTGACTCCTTCGTCTGCCTTCCATTCAAAATCCTGCCCTCTGTAATTGTTACCTTTTCAGAAATGCTGCCTTTCAAGTCATCCAGCGTTTTACCAAAACCACTTCCACCGGATGTTGCAAAAAGAACAATCTTCTTTCCGGCAAAGTCGTAACTTTCCAAGAAAGTGCTGATAATCCTCGGTGCAGTGTACCACCAGATTGGGAAACCAAGAAAAATCAAATCATACATTTCCACTTCTGCATTATGGTCCAATAAATCAGGTCTGCATGACTTATCATTCATTTCTACAGAACTTCGGGATGCTTTATTATTCCAATTTAGGTCAGCCTTTGAATAAGGTATTTCTGCCCGTATCTCATATAAATCTGCCCCTGCAGCCTCGGCTAGTGTTTCTGCTGCCTTTCTTGTAACTCCGCTGGCACTGAAATATGCCACTAACTTTTTACTCATAGCAACCTCCTGTTTTATTTTCCTCCAATTCATTTATATTTTTTGATTACCCGTTGACCATACATGCTTTTCCTTTGCATTTGCCGGTTTGTTCTGTGCCATCACCCCTGCTAAGGCATGCGGCACATAAGGTTCTTCCAGATATGCGATTTCATCCTCCGTCAGTTCCAGTTCCACTGCCTTTGCCGCACCCTCGATATGGTGAAATTTCGTTGCTCCCACTACCGGAGAAGTCACTTTCGTAAGCAGCCATGCCAGAGAAATCTCTGTCATGCTGACATCACGTTTTTCCGCAAGTTCCTGTACCCGTCCTATAATTACTCCATCCTGTTCCTTTGTCGCATCATATTTGAACTTTGCATAACTGTCCTCCTGCATCCGTTTACTGTCCTCTCCCGGCTTTTTGGCAAGCCTGCCGCTTGCTAAAGCACTGTAGGGCGTCATGGCAATATTGTCCTCATAACAATACGGAGCCATCTCGTGCTCTTCTTCCCTGAAAATCAAATTATAATGCCCCTGCACAGATACAAACTTTGCAAATCCTTCTTTTTCAGCCAGTGCATTTGCTTTGGCAAGCTGCCACGCATAACAGTTGGAAATACCAATATAACGTGCCTTTCCGGCCTTTACAACAGCATTGAGCCCCTCCAAAATATCATAAATCGGTGTCTGATAATCCCACATATGATAGATATAAAGGTCAACATATTCCATGCCAAGATTTTCAAGGCTCTTGTTTATCATTTTTTCAATATGCTGCTGCCCGGATATACCTGCCTCGACTTCCTCCTGTGTCCTCGGCAGAAATTTTGTCGCAATAATGACCTCATCACGTTTTGCAAAATCTCTAAGTGCCCTTCCCACATACTGTTCACTGGTACCGCTCTGGTAACCAATGGCAGTGTCATAGAAATTCACTCCCAAGTCCAGCCCTCTCTTAATAATCTCTCTGGAATGTTCCTCGTCCAATGTCCATGAGTGCTGTCCTTCTTTTGCATTGCCAAATCCCATACATCCCATACAAATACAGGATACATTTAATTCTGAATTACCTAATTTTGTATACTTCATAAACAAACCTCCTTGCTATATGGATTTTCCAAGCTGATATGCCTCTGTTTTATAACGCTCCGGCATCATTCCCACAGTTCCTGCCCCCTTTGCCAGAATCATGCCCCGGTTCTTAAAAGACAGGTAATCAAAAATAATCTCAAAATGTGTTTTAATTCCCTTCATCACAACCTCATCATCATTCCATGCTGTTGCAATAAGCACCGCTTTCATCTTCTTGCGTGTGATTGCCCCATTCCGGGCATAAAAACGGTCAATCATCATCTTTAACTGGGCACTCATACCAAAATAATAAACCGGGGTTGCAAATACAACCGCATCTGCAGCAAGAAGTTTTGCCAGCACTTCATTTCCATCATCCTTCCTGACACAATCCCCATTCATGCCACAACAGTCACATCCAAGACAGGGATTGATATTTCCACTGGCACAATCATAAATGGTTATCTGATGTCCGGCTTCTTCTGCCCCTCTGACAAACTCCTGTACCAGCGTGTTGGAAGTTCCCTGTTTATGCGGACTTCCTGTTAAAATCAGAATCTTCATTGTTGTACTCATGCTGCAATCCTCCTATCTGTTTTTTTCCAACAGTTTTTTTGCACAGGTGTATGCAATCTGATAAATTGACAGATACACATATCCCACATCTGCCTTCTCCATTGCCTCCCTCTGCTTATCCGTTACTCTGGTATATGGATAAATACCATATACAAACGGGAAAAAGGAATAGATAAAATCCTGCCGCTCCCCGTCTGACAAATCTAAACAAAACTTTTGTAAAAGACGGTCTACTGTCTTTATGGATGCACCATAAGCCTCCTTAAATTCAACTACCCGCTCCAGTCTGCTGTTTTCCTCCATATCATAATGGTTCATGCTCATCAGTTTCAGAAGAAGCTCCCTGTTTTCCAAAGAAACAGCCAGTGTTTTTGCAACTTCGTCCCTCTCCATGCTCTCATGATTCTGAATAACATTATCCAGTTCCTCCACCCACCTTTCATACTCTTTCTGCAAAAGAGCCATGAAGATTTCTTCCTTCGTCTCAAAATAATTGTAAATCGAAGTACGGGTAAAGGATGTTTCCTTTGCAATGTCCTGTATAGTAATATCCTTGAAGCCTTTCGTCTGATAGAGCAACTCACAGGCAGCAATAATTTCTTCTTTCCTTGCATTTGTAAGTTCAATCGATCCCTTTGGCATTTCTTTTCCCTCTTTCTTATTTGTATTGGCTGTTGTTTTATTCCTCTCCTTCATCTTTTTTGAAAGAAAGGCATTTCCCCAACACATCTCCCGTCTTTAAGTATTCATAAGTTGGAAATTCAAAAAGCACAGGCTTTAAGGTCTTGTAATTCACTTTTCCTTCCTCATTGAGATGTTCTTCCTCCACATAAGTATTGTCTATGGTACAAATAAAACTTTCAAAATTGGGTGTCTGATAAATATCCTCAACAGAACACTCCATGACAAGGGGAGCTTTTGTAATAATTGGTGCTCCTGCCTCTCCCACTTCAAATTCAAATAATTCCCCTTTGTCTGTCTTTGTCCCACTCACGGAACCTGCATAATCCGCTTCCGACAAAATCCCTTCATCTACAATATTGATGGATAGTTTCCGTCCCTGCTTTATGATTCCGTTAATATAATGTGGTTCTGCAAGACTGACAAGAACCCTGTCATGCCCCAGTATCCCAACATGTGCCACCAATGTCCATGTAGGTACCTCTCCATTCATCGCTCCAATTACGGTAACCGGCATTGGATATAATGCCAGTTGTGAACCAATATTCTTCTTCATGCCAACCATCCTCTCATCATTCTTATTCTGACATTGTGTCAGTAACATTATCATACGTCTATTCTGACATAATGTCAATATATCTTTTAACTTTTTTCTGAAAATACAATTCACCTCAATTTTTAAATAAATATTCCCTTTTCTGCCATAGCTTCTCTTAAGGTGGAAAGTTCCCTTTTTCCAGTCATGGTGACAGGTCCCACTTCCAGTAATAAAAAACTTTCTCGGACATTCCTCTATTGAGGTAACAATGATTTTTGCAACAGTCAGCGATGGACTCAAAAATAAGTATCTTAAAGAGAATGGAATCACGGTTGCTCTTATGACAGAAGAAAAGAAAGACGAACCAAAGCACTCTTATTCATGCTTGTATTTCTTGAACAGGATATAAAAGAAATGCACCCAAACTCATGCTTGGGTGCATTGTATCAAATTGTGGTACGCAAGCCAGATGGGAAACGCTAACACCACAGTATTATATTTTCCTACAGCAGCCTTTCTTACACACCGTTTAATTTGTGCAGTACATAAGCCATATTCTCATTGAGATTCTGCATATTCTTGAGCCCTTCCTCATCCTTCAGCACACCCCCGGCATCTGGCCATACACCATATTCCAGTATATGGAACCTACTATAATCATCTCCTGATTCATAAAAAAGTGATTCATGACATCTACTGCTGATAATGCCCCACCTCTTCGAAGTGCCACCACAGAAGCTCCAACCTTGTATTTGTTATTCAGACTGCCACGGTTCATGTCGCAAACATTGGCAAATCCCCTCTTTTCTCCTGTACTTTTCCACACCCATAATAATGTTTGTAGCATTTCTTTTTGTCTGCATGGTACATCTCTTCGTATAATAAGTTTGTAAGCAAGAAAATGACTTACAAACTTATTCTTTTTAATACTTCATTAACTCATCTGATAACTTTATGATTTCTGGTGCCACCTTTTCCCTCTGTTTTTTTGTAACATGAATATAGATCGGATATGCGGAAACAATCCCAATAATTCCCACTACACCAATAATGATACCAGGAAGCATCAGTCCCTTCCACACCATCGTACAGCACATGCCAATCCCAAAAACTAAAGTGCTTATGATTCCCACAATGATGGAAATGGCTGTACCAGTTTTCGTTACACTCCGGTCCAGTCTCCGTAGCCGTTCCATTTTATCTTCTTCCTCCGTAGGCGGCATATACTTTTCACAGATACTCTTTATTTCAGCCTGCTGTGAAGCAGAATAAGTATAACTGAAAACTTCGTTTTTCCTTTCCATTCTAATCGCTCCTTTCCTTATGAAATAAAGTTTACCCCTTATTTATTTTAAAAATAATTATTGTTTGTTTCTGTAGTGTTAATTTTCTTTAGCTGCAATGAAGACTTTACAATCATAAACACAGCGATACCCAATACAAGTGTACAGACTCCGCCCCCTGTCGCACCTGTCATGGTCTGCCGGAATGAAAAATCATCTTTATCCCCAAACCGGGTAACCATAGCTGTTTCCAGTGACAGGATGGACACCATTGCAGATACAAGACTGATCACTTTTGCAGCCGACAAAACAGGGCTTCCATGTCTGCGGAACTTAACGACATTCACACTTGCAATGATTACACAGTAAAAAGAATATGCTGCCATTGCATAAATCAAAAGTCCCGGATAATCATAACTTTTGTTTTGGTATACCATAAAAGCAACAATTCCGGCCAACGCCTGATTCATTAACAGTAATAGAATGCCACACATGCGGTAACGTTTTAACTCTGCTTCCAGATAATTCCCAGCCGTTCTCGTTTTCCCATGACGGAAAAGTAAAAACCGCATAAACGCCAGCAAGATATAATAAATAGCAATAGAAATAAACCATACAGAGTGATAATAAATTCCTGATGCCATTTTCATCACAATATAAAGCAGATTGATAAAAAAGCCCAGATAAAGAGAAATCTCAGTACGAAACCTTACATCCCCCAGAAACCGGGCACCTAATGAAGTATTTGACAATTTCTCCATCAACGGATGTTTCCCAATTCCTGCCCGGACAGACTTCACGAAACGGTTCATATGGGGTATACCCGTACAGGTAATGACCAAAGCATAAGCGGACATAATATACGACAGATACGCAATGACCCCTTCGTTTTCCGTTACCAGTATAAAAATTACCAACGCAAAAGAAGGCACAGCAATCAGAACTGTGGGTAGCGGTGGCAGAAAAAATATTTTTTTCAGAATCTGTTTAAGTTGTGCCATTTTCTTTTCTCCTAATCCTTACAGTAAAAGTGCTGCCTTTCCCAATTTCGCTCTGCACCGATATATCCCCATCTACAATATTTATTACCCGTTTCACCAAAGCAAGCCCCAGACCATTGCCTTGTGTGGAATGGGAGGTATCTCCCTGATAGAACTTTTCAAAAATATGTTGTCCGGTCTCCGGACTAATCCCGCAGCCTGTATCGCTTACCTGCACAATGGCAAAACCCTTGTCCGTCTTCATTTTCAAAGAAACCTGTCCACCCGGTTGGGTAAATTTTAAGGCATTGGAAAACAAATTGTTCCATACAAGTGTAAGAAGTTCGGCATCCGACTTAACAAATATTTCTTCTTCTATATCCGTTTCTATTTCAATGTCTTTTTGTTCCCATGTACTTTCAAAATTCAAAAGACATTCACAAAGTTGCTCACCAAGATTATAAGTTTCCTGTTTCGGGTAAATCTGTTGATTTTCCAATCTGTTCAATTTCAGTATATTCGTAATCAAATCCGCCTGCCTTCGGGATGATTCTGTGATTGCTTTTGCATATTCCAGCCTTTTTTCCTCCGAAAGCCCCGGTTTCTGCAGCATTGTATCGTAATTTTGCATAACTGCCAGCGGTGTTTTCAGTTCATGGGACACATTGGCAATAAAATCAGTACGTAGTGTTTCTATTCCTGAAAGTTCCTCCGCCATCTTGTTAAAATATTGAATGATGGTATTAAATCCATCCTCATCGTAAATGTTGCCAAATGGCTCGATTCTCGTGGAAAACTCGCCATTCATGATTTTCTCAGCGGCACCTATAATTCTTTTTACCGGACGCTCCACCATGTATCGGCGACGCAGACCATCAACCAGAGTACATATCAAACTCAGCAATACCACATTGCCAAAAGTCAAAATGGCTGCCTGCCGGATATGATCCTCTGTAAAAGACACCTCTAAGTTTCGTTCCAGTAGATTTAAAAAAAGATTCATGCAGCAGGTAATAATAAAAGCCATGAGCAGGAAAAAACCAACATACCGCCTAACCCCTGCAAGTAAGCGTTTTTTTCTTTCTTTTTTACTCATTACCATTATTTCACCACCGCCTTATATCCTAAGCCGTGGACAGTGACAATTTCAAAATCATCACAGCTGGAGAATTTGTCCCGCAGCCTTGTCATATAGACATCCACAGCACGTGGTGCAGCATTTGTTTCTGTATCCCAAAATTCGTCCATAAGCTGTGAGCGGGTAAAAGTTTTTTTTGGATAAGAAAGTAACTTATAGAGAATATTAAATTCCCGCATTGTCAGCGAAATCTCTTCACTGCCCACAACAGCCGTACGATCATCGGCATCCATCACCAGCCTGCCAATTTCCAGCCTGTGGCTGTTTGCAATCTTCGCACGTCGCAGAAGTGCCCCAATCCGTAAACATAATTCATCAAGATCAACTGGCTTTATCATATAATCGTCAATGCCGATACGATAGCCTTTCTGTTTGGACGCAAAATCATCCCTTGCTGTCATAAACAGGATTGGAATATTCTCATCCAGTCCACGTACTGTCTTTGCAAACTCATAACCATCAATCCCCGACATCATAATATCAGACACAATCAGGTCAAAGGAATTATTATACATAGAATCATAAGCTCTGCTGGCATCCAGACAGCCGGTCGCATCATAGCCACTCTGATTTAAAAAAGAACAGACTGTCTGATTCAGTTCTTTATCATCCTCAACCACTAATACTTTAAACATAGTGTGCACCTCCGATTATTTTTCTTTGTATCTGTTCAGTACCTGAACAGTTATTTTTCTTTTATTATAACACGCAAATGTTAAAGTTTCGCTTATGTTTTTATATATACTTTTGAAAAATACACCCGCATAGCATAATAGCTGTGCGGGTCACTTATTTCTTTATGTTTTATGATAACGGATCACTTAATGTTTTCCCGCATTTTTGCTTGCCTCAATACTGGCTCTGGCAATCTCCTGACTTGCTTTTAAGCTTGCACGTCCAATGTCATTACTGGTGCCCCTCATAGCCTGCTTTTCGATTGCTTCTTTACTGGCAGCTTCGCGGGCAGCCTGTTCATTTTCAAGACGCTTTTTCGCATCTTCTATAGACTCGCCTTCATGGGTCAGGAACTTATCAACAAACTTATCTGTCATCTTGGAAAAACCCTCAACAACGCCATTCTCTATCTTCTTATAACCGCCAACAACACCATCCTCAATTTTCTGGAAAACTTCTGTAACACCTTCTGCGATTTTTTCATTCGCTTTTTTCAATTTTGATTCAGACATCTCATTATACCTCCTAAATTTTATTTATGCTGCTTACTTCAGACCCTTGCAAAGCGGAATCAGGCACAGCAACAATACAATACCAATCACTCCAACAATAATGCCTGGAAGCATCAGCCCTTCCCAAACCATAACCATACACATACCGACACCAAGTACCAATGCACCAATAATGCCAAGTGCCACCGTTCCCACGGCTTTACCAGTAATTTTAATCGCTGGTTTACCTTCCATTTTTCGTCGCACGATCAGCATTACAAGCAGCACTACGACACCGACAGCAGAAACGACAACGCCCTGAGTAAATGCATTCCATTCTGGCAGCAGACACATACACATCCCGATTGCAAACAGGATACCTCCAATGATACCAAGAATCAATGTGACAAAATTTTCTTTTTTCATAGTAAACACCTCCATCTATGTTTCGTGTTCTCTTACTTCATATCCATATCATACACCTGAAATGTTTTCAAAAGTTTTGAGAAATGTTTCTGAAATATTAAAATATGTTTTTAGATATTGACATTGGTAAGTATTCTAAATTTACCACAGCGAAAATAGTTTTGTTGAAAGAAATACTCCACTGTAACTTTCCAAAAGAAAACAAGGCTTTCGGTCACACTAAATGTCCCAAAAGCCTTTCTTTCTGCCTTTTCTCTGATATTCTGTTCCTTCTGACTCATAACACCCACCTACCTCTTACTGGGTGCATCACTGTTTGCATCCTCCATTCCAAATGGTTCATTACAAACACATCTGATAATTTTCTTCTTGATTTACTTTACGAATCTCCTTTGCCGGAACACCTCCGACAATGGTAAATGCCTCTACATCTTTGCTGACAACGGCTCCCACTGCTACCACAGACCATCTGCCTATCGTAACTCCCGGCAAGATTGTTGCATTGGAACCAATCCAGACATGGTCCTCTATAACAATCGGTGCATAATGATTTTCCCTGTTTTTCAAAGGACTCAAATCGTGGTTAATGGTTGCCAGTACCACATTATGTCCAATCAGAGAACCGTCCCCGATGGTAATGCCTCCCTGATCCTGAAAATGACAGCCAGAATTGATAAAGACATCTCTGCCAACGGTAATGTTCTTCCCAAAATCGGTGTAAAATGGTGGAAACATCCGAAAACTGTTATACTAATTTTCATACAACATAACTGTTCAGAACCATGAACAGTTACATTTAAGCCCATAATAATTCGCCTTTGGCGAAGGGGCTTAAACATTAAAAACTTTACTTTTTCTTACAAAACACGCAGTAAATGCATGTTTCTACCTGAATAGTTACCAAACAATAAACAAATATGTGAAAACAATATGAAGGGGAACGATGGATATCCGGGTATTACAATATTTTCTTGCTGTTGCCAGAGAAGCCAGCATAACAAAGGCAGCCGAAGCACTCAATATGACTCAGCCGCCTTTATCAAGACAATTAAAGGAACTGGAGGAAGAACTCGGCAAACAGCTCCTGATTCGTGGAAACCGTAAAGTAACCCTTACAGAAGAGGGAATGATTTTGCGGAAACGTGCGGAAGAAATGGTGGCATTGATGGACAAAACCAAATCCGAAATCAGTTCCTCCGGTGAAAATATCAGTGGTGAAATCTATATTGGTGGTGGAGAAACAGAAGGGATGAGGCTTATTGCTAAAATTGCAGAAAAAATTAAAACAAAACACCCACATATCTGTTATCATCTATTTAGTGGCAATGCTGATGATGTGACAGAACGTTTAGACCAGGGGCTATTGGATTTTGGAATTTTAATTGACCCGGCAGACATCAAAAAATATGATTTTATCAAACTCCCTACAAAAGACAGATGGGGGTTACTTATGCGGCGTGACCACACACTTGCAAAAAAGCAAGGGATAAAGCCAAAAGACTTACAGGGAATTCCACTGATTACATCCCGCCAGTCTTTGGCACATAACGAATTATCTGGCTGGCTTGGCAAGCAATATGAATCCCTCCATATCATTACAACCTACAACCTTCTTTATAACGCCTCTCTGATGGTTGAGGAAAATGTGGGCTGTGTCTTATGCCTTGAGCATATCATACCAGAATATGAAAACAGTCCTCTATGTTTCCGCCCACTAGAACCACAAATTGAGGTAGGACTTAATATTGTCTGGAAAAAATATCAAGTATTCACAAAGGCAACCGAAATATTTCTACATACACTACAGGAAGAAATATGAGAAAACTCTAAATGTATAGTTCGTTCTCTTTTCTGATGGAACAAGCCTTTTTTAATGCTAATGCTGCGATTGAAACCATAGCCCCATTTACTTTACGAGCCGATTGAGGACAATGTACAACACAACGCATACATGAAATACATTTTTTACTATCTGTTATTTTTAAGTTTTCTTTTCCTATCGCCTGTGCTGGACATCGTTTAGCACAAAGACCACAACCCGTACATTTATTGTCTGCTTTTGGTACTAAACCTGCTCCACCAGCTTTCTTATATGGGTGATTTCCCGGAATTTGCAATGTAGAAATATCAGTTGAATTACCATTGATTTTTTCTAAAATTTTTTCCGCAAAATGTTGTAACTCACTCCTATCTTTAGAATCAGGTCTTCCCTCTGCATATTGATGCATAATAGAATGTTCTGCAATAGCAGCTATAGCAGCAATTACCTTAAAACCACTTTTTTCAGCAATATCCTTCAATTCAATTAAAGTGTCCTCATATGCCCGGTTACCATACACACAGACTATAATGCACTGGGTTTGATTGCCATGAATTTTTGAAATTCTCTGAACTGCAAGAGCTGGAACACGTCCACCATAAGAAGGAACTGCAATCACTGCAATATCCTCTTTTTCCAGACTAAGTGCAGAATAATCGGTTTCTGCATCAGATAAATCAATCTTACTGACAGGCATCCCCCACTCTTTTGTTATAATATCTGCAACCTTCTCTGTTCCCCCAGTCGGACTAAAAATAATCTGTGAAACATTCATAACCGTCCCTCCTGTAATTTTAAATTTTACACCATTATAACAAACATAAAATGAAATGTCAAAATTTACAACCGAACGTATTTATGATAGAATCTCTTGTGTTACTGTTAGCACCATAGGTGTGAACAGTAACTTACTTGTGAGAAGGAGGAACACCATGCATATCAGTACAAAATGTTCAGTTGCCATTCATTGTCTTATTTTTATTTATGAGTATGGAGAAAGTCAAAAAGTAACCAGCAAACTATTATCATTATCTACCGGAACTAACCCTGTTACAATCCGAAATATAATAAGTTCATTAAAAAAAGATGGTGTAATATCTGTTAAATTTGGAACAGGTGGTGCAACACTTATCTGCCCACCAAATGAAATAACGATATACCGCATTTGTAAAGCAATCGAACCTGATTTCATTTCCAAATTGATTGGGGTTCATCCTTTACCCTCGCCTTTATGCCCAATAGGAACAAATATCCATAATGTACTGGATTTCTCTTATCAAAAAATCCGGAATGATTTATGTGGAAGTCTAAAAAACATAACATTGGAAGATATTATCTCTGATTATCATTACATTCAGCAAAAAATGAAATGAAAGAATCTCTGGAAGGCACGGCAATGTATGCCAGCAGTTCTGCTACAGTTTAACAGATAGCAACTGTTTCAAATTCTCCAACCTAGTTGTAAAATTTCTGATACAAATACTAATTATTTGCTATACTAAGCAGGCGGTGCCAGCTTGTCATCCAGTATCATAATTTGCTTATTTCAGATTGTCCTTAAAAAACTTCTCCAGTTTATCAAACGGTATCACATCCATCCGGTCATAGAGGTCTGTGTGGACGGCATTTGGAATCAACAGCAGTTCCTTGTTATTGCCCTTCAGTTTCTGAAAGGCATCCTTACTAAAGTAGCAGGAATGTGCCTTCTCGCCATGAATTACCAGAACTGCACTACGGATTTCATCACTGTAACAGAGAATAGGCTGGTTTATAAAAGACATACAGCCAATCTTGTTCCAGCCACCATTAGAGTTCAGCGAACGGGCATGATAGCCACGGGATGTCTTATAATAATCATAATAATCTTTGACAAAAAATGGAGCATCTTCTGGCAGAGGATCAACAACTCCGCCTCCCAGCTCATAACTGCCATTTTTGTAATCAATGATTCGCTGGGCATTCAGTGCCTTACGGGTTTCATACCGGTCATCGGTATTATCATTTGCATCAAAATATCCATTTGCATTAACGCGGCTCATATCATACATTGTAGATGCAACGGTTGCCTTGATACGGGTATCCAGAGCCGCCACATTTAGTGCCATGCCACCCCATCCACAGATACCGATGATACCGATTTTCTCTGCATCCACATTTTCCTGCACCGAAAGAAAATCTACTGCTGCCTGAAAGTCCTCCGTGTTGATGTCCGGTGATGCCATATAGCGGGGCATTCCTCCGCTTTCTCCGGTAAATGATGGGTCAAATGCCATCGTAAGAAAACCACGTTCTGCCATTGTTTGGGCATACAGTCCGGCAGACTGTTCCTTTACAGCACCAAACGGTCCGCATACAGCGATTGCTGCCAGTTTGCCTTCTGTCCCTTTCGGTTCATATAAATCTGCTGCCAAAGTGATTCCATAACGGTTATGGAAGGTTACTTTTTTGTGATTTACCTTTTCGCTTTTTGGGAATGTCTTATCCCACTCCTTTGTCAATTCCAGTTTCATAGTCTCTGCCATTTTACATTACCATCCTTTCTCTGCATTTCCTGCATTCTATTCTTTAATTTTTGTCTTCGCATCTATCCCTGACTCTTTTCCATTTGCCTAACCAAAAAGTCGAGACAGTCCACTTTGCTCTGGCTTTCATGTAACTGCTCCATCAAATGGCAGCGATGACGCCTCAAGACTTTCACAGCCTCCTGAATCTGCCCATCATCATACAGTCTGCAAATCTTTGTAATGATTTCCCTATCACAGCCTGCATCTTTCATATTCTGAATGATATCCTCCGTATGACCGCCTCCCTTCCTAGTGTGCTGTCCCATTCATTTTCAGCTAAATAACGCAGAATGAATTTTCAGTCTGCAAGGCGGCTGAACGAGGCGATGCGGTGGCATCGTTGAGTGAAGACAACGTGGCAGATGGA
>CAMWUK010000035.1 GCA_947177415.1 uncultured Clostridiaceae bacterium | reverse complement strand
AATAAATTTATTTATGCAATTTGTATATCACTTTTGCAGGTTCTGAATAGTTACAGACAAATTAACTGGTTGATTCTCAATATGTTTTCCGATATAATAAAAGAAAAATGGTTTAAAGGGTGTTTGGAAATTTTGAATTGTTACCATACAAGAAAAAAGGATGCGTGATAGTTTTATGAGTCAAAAGAATGATACAGAAGTGACAATAAATGGTAAGCATTATGTACTTGCCGGTTATGAAAGTGATGAATATTTACAAAGAGTGGCATCATACATCAACCATAAATTTGAGGAATTTAAAGGGCAGGAAGGGTACAATGTTCTGGATTCTGATATGCGTAATATTTTGATGCAGATTAATATTACAGATGATTTTTTTAAAGCACAGCAGAGAGTGAATGAATTATCAGAAGTGATTACACAAAAAGACAGAGAATTGTTTGATCTTCGCCATGAGGTAATTGGATATAAGACACAGATTGAAGATTTAGAGCGTAAAGCCAAGAAGCTTCAACAGGAGAATTTAGATGAACAAAAGAAAGTGATTAAGCTAGAGGCAGAATTAGAGAGTAGCAGGTTTCGCAAAAGATAGAAAAAGGGGTCGATAGTGTTGAACTGTTGACCCTTTTCTTTATACACAAGGTCACTTTGTTCTAGGAGGATTGAATATGAGGAAAGTAGAGATACTTGCACCTGCCGGTTCCCTTGAGAGTTTAAAAGGAGCTATAAATGGCGGGTGTGATGCTGTTTATTTAGGCGGCAGTAAGTTTGGAGCCAGGGCTTTTGCTGATAATTTGGATGAAGAAACGATGCTTCGGGCAATTGATTATGTGCATTTATATGATAAAAAGATATATTTGACAGTAAATACACTGTTGCATAATGAGGAAATCGAAGAACAATTGTTTGGATATTTAGTAAAATACTATAAGCAGGGATTAGATGCAGTTATTGTCCAAGATTTGGGAGTTTTGTCTTTCATTCATGACAATTTTCCAGAGTTGTCTATTCATGCCAGTACACAGATGACTTTTCAAAGCGAAAAGGGAGGAAATTTTTTAAAAAAATATGGTGTAACCCGCTTTGTTACAGCAAGAGAATTAGGATTGGAAGAATTGAAACAAATTCGTAGCTATACAGATATGGAGATTGAAACTTTTGTACATGGAGCACTTTGCTATTGTTATTCTGGACAATGCTTTCTTAGCAGTATGATTGGTGATAGAAGCGGTAATCGTGGGCGATGTGCACAACCTTGTAGAATGCCATATACCATAACAGAGAAAAATGGAAAAGTAAGACAAGCTGCTCCTTATGTGCTTAGTCCAAAAGATATGTGTACACTGGATAGGATTCCGGATTTGGTAGAAGCAGGGATTGATTCCTTTAAAATTGAAGGAAGAATGAAGAAGCCTGCTTATGCTGCTTACACTGCACATCTATACCGGAAATATACAGATTTATATTTGGAATATCAGGAAGGGTATGGGAATTACTTAGAAAAGCATAAGAGAGAATTAGAGGAAGATTATACCAGACTTATGGATTTGTATAACCGGGGAGGATTTTCTAAGGGATATTTTTATGACTACAATGGCAGAGCTATTATGTCTATGGAGCGTCCGAATCATAGTGGTGTGAAAGTGGGAACGGTATCAAAGGTGCAGAAAAATTGGGCGAAGATAAATTTGGAGAGAGATATTTTTGCACAGGATGTATTAGAATTCCGAGGGAAAAATGGCAGAGTTTTGTATGAATATACTGTAAAGGAGGATGTGCCTCTTGTAGCAAAAACTACTGCTACAAATACTAAACCAATTTCACCAATTCAAGTAGGAGATATGGTATACCGAACCAGAAGACAGGAACTTTTGACAAAGATAGAACAAGAGTTTTTGAATAATCAGAAAAAAATAACTGTTGATATGTATGTATCTGCCATTGTAGGAGAACCTATAGAGCTTACTTTGATATCTGGTGAATTTAGTGTAAGTGTACAGGGAGATATGGTAGAGAAGGCAAAAAAACTGCCTATGACAGAAGAACAGATTACAAAACATATAGAAAAATTAAATCAGACATATTTTACCATAGGTGAGTGTCATGTGTATTTGGAGGGTGATGTTTTTATCCCTGTTGGAAAGCTGAATCATTTAAGAAGAGAAGGAATTGAAAGGCTGGAGGGGGAGATTTGTGGGAAACAACATCGGAAACATATACCAACAAAAGTAACAAGAGAATTGGAAAAAACTTTATATGAGGAAAATCAGGCAACAGGACTGATTGCCATGGTGACTAGGATAGAGCAGGCAAATGTGCTAAAAGATTACCCAGAATTTACATATTTGTATCTGGATATGGGAACGATGAGTAATGAGGATATACTTGTTTTTCTGGGAGAATATCAAGAACCAGTATATCTGGTCTTACCTTCTATCATGAGAAGAAAAGACTATATCTTATATGAAAAAGCTATGGAAAAAGCATATAAAAATAAAGGAGAAGGCAGTGTTTTGTCTGATATTTTTTTGTGTCCCAATGTGGAAGGATTTGTAATAAAGAATTTTGAAAGTTATGCTTTGTTCCTGCAATATGCAAAAGATTCTGGCCAGAAGGCAGTTTTAGATTATAATATGTATACCTTTAATCAGAAAACCAAGGAATTCTGGAAGAAGAACCAGGTTGAGTATTCTACTGCTGCCATAGAATTAAATGGGACAGAATGGAGAGAAAATGGTTTAGAAGGACAGGATGTGATTCTTTATGGATATATGCCTCTTATGACTTCTGTACAATGTGTAGAGAAAAACACAAAAGGGTGTCAAAATATTCCAAGCCAGCTTGTGCTTTCAGATAAAGGGGATAGGAAGTATTATGCCATGAACCGCTGCAAATATTGTTACAATCAACTATATGATAGTGTACCTTTGTCACTTCATGAATATTTTGAAGAAATTCTTAACCTTTCTCCAAGAAACCTGCGGTTGGATTTTGTGGTGGAGAATGAAGAGCAGACAAGACAGGTAGTAGAGTTTTATTTAAAACTGTGGAAAAAAGAAAGAAGTTACCAGTGTCCATTGAAAACTTATACAACAGGACATTACAGAAAAGGTGTAAGGTAGGTGTAAATTTTGGAAACAATAATTACAGAGTTGTCTAGATATTTGATTGTTATTCTTATGGCACTCTATACTTTTTGGGGATTTGCAGCATTTTCTGCAAAGAAAAAAAAGAAAAAAGCAAGATTATATAGAAAACAGCGGATAAATATGCATATATTTCTTTTATTGGGACATTTGATTCTGTATTTAAATACAAATGATGTCATCATTCTTGGATTATATGGATGCGAATTGGTATTTTTTATGATTTCAAATTTTCTCTATCGTAAGATATATGGAAAAATGAACCAGCCTATTGTAAATCATATGCAGATGTTGTTTTCTATTAGTTTTGTTATGTTAGCAAGATTGAATGTAGATAGTGCAAAGAAACAATTTGCATATATGGCAGCAGGGATGGTAGTGTGTATGATTTTGCCATGGCTTTTGAGGCATTATCATAAATTGCAGGAAGAGGGCTGGTTTTATGCGGTGCTGGGGCTGATTCTTCTTCTTGTTGTATTATTTTTTGGAAAAGCAAAATATGGTGCAAAGAACTGGTTATATATTGGACCATTAAGCATTCAGCCTTCAGAGTTTGTAAAAGTTATTTTTGTATTTGCATTTGCATCTATACTAAGTCAGACAAAATTTACCCTAAAAAATGTAGCAAAAGTATCCGCTATGGCAGCAGCCTTTGTTTTAGTTCTGGTACTGGAAAAAGATTTGGGGGCAGCTTTGATTTTCTTTCTTTGTTATCTTTTTATGTTATATGTGGCAACTGGAAAAAAACGGATTTTGGCAGCCGGACTTGGAGCAGGAGCAGCAGCTTCCTTTGTTGGATATCATTTGTTTTCCCATGTGCGGACCAGAGTACTTGCTTGGCAGAATCCGTGGAGTGATATTGATAACAAAGGATATCAGATTGCACAATCTCTCTTTGCCATTGGTACAGGTGGTTGGTTTGGAATGGGACTAATGCAGGGGATGCCGGATAGAGTACCAATTCGTGAAAGTGATTTCATTTTTGCTGCTATTTCAGAGGAGTTGGGAGCCTTCTTTGGAATTTGTATGATATTGATTTATGTAAGCTGTTTTATTTGGTTTGCGAGCATTGCGGTAAAAGCGGCAAATCCGTTTTTTAAGCTGTCTGCACTGGGATTTACAGTGATTATGATGTCTCAGACCTTTCTGACTTTGGGAGGGGTGACAAAATTTATTCCATCTACCGGAGTAACCCTTCCTTTAGTAAGTTATGGTGGAAGTTCTGTGCTTAGTGTAATTGTTATGATGTGTTCCCTGCAAGGTATTCATCTGATAAGTGATAAGGAGGATGAGGAAATTGACGAAGAACAAGAAGAACTCGAAGAAGAATAAGAAAGAAAAAGGCGAAAAACGGGGAGGAAACCGGGAAATATTAGTGGTAACTTATATGCTTTCTGCACTATTTCTTGGGCTTATTGGATATTTCGTATATTTTATGGCTGTGCAAAGCAAAGATGTAATCAATAATTCCTATAACCAAAGACAAACCATTCTTGCCAAGAGAGTCGTGAGGGGAAAGATTCTTGGAAGAAAAGGAGAAGTGCTTGCAGAAACAGTTTCTGATGGAAAGGGAGGAGAGACAAGAAGTTATCCGTATGGGCGGTTATTTACCCATGTGGTGGGACATTCCAGTCAGGGAAAGACAGGAGTAGAACTATCTGAGAATTTTAATCTTTTAACTTCTAATGACAATCCGGTTACTAATTTTCAGAAGAAGCTGGATGGAAAAAAGACCATAGGAGATAATGCAATTACTACATTGGATGTGGATTTGCAAAGAGTAGCTTATGATGCGTTAGGAAATCATAAGGGAGCAATAGTCATTATGGAGCCATCTACGGGAAAGATTCTTGCAATGGTATCAAAACCGGACTATGATCCGAGTCCGGCATCACTAGATATTCAGTGGAACAGTCTGGTTGCAGATGCAAATGAGGAATCTTGCTTAGTAAACCGGGCAACACAGGGATTATACCCACCAGGATCTACTTTTAAAATTATGACTACCTTAGCATATATGAGGCAGACAGAAGATACCAGCAAGTTCTCTTACCAATGCCAAGGGACAGAGAAACAAGATGGAATTGTGGTAAATTGTTATCGGAATCATGTGCATGGAAACTTGAACTTACAAAGTGCATTTGCCAAATCCTGTAACTCTTGTTTTGCATATCTGGGAACAAAATTAAATACGAATGAATACCGAAAGGTTTGTGAAAGTTTTTATTTTAATACAAAACTTCCTACCAAAATGGTACATAATAAGAGTAGTTTTGTATTAAACAAAGATTCTAATAAAGAAGAAATTATGCATACTGCCATGGGACAAGGGAAAACCCAGATTACACCTCTACATGCAGCTATGATTGTATCAACAATTGCAAATAAGGGAGTTATGATGCAGCCTTATGTAGTGGAGAAGTTGGAAAGTAATAGTGGAACTGTGGTAAGAGAAACAAAAGAAACTGCTGCCAGAACGATAATGACAGAAGAAGAAACGAAAGAACTAACCACATATATGACGGAAGTAATCCGTTCTGGAACAGCAACATCCCTAAGTTCCTTATCTTATCCGGTGGCTGGAAAGACTGGTTCAGCAGAGTATGATGCAACCAAAAATTCTCATGCATGGTTCTTGGGATTTGCACCAGCAGATAAGCCTAAGGTTGCAGTAGCAGTGATTGTGGAAGGTGCTGGTACAGGAAGTGAATATGCAGTACCAATTGCCAAAAAAGTTTTTCAGTCTTTCCTTGGAAATTAGTTATTACGGAGTAACTGTTCAGAACCATGAACAGTTACGTTTAAGCCCGTATTAATTCACCTTCGGTGAAGGGGCTTAAACATTACATAATTTACTTTCTCTTACGAAACACGCAGTAAATGCGTGTTTCTACCTGGATAGTTACATTGCGGATTTCTTTTCCTATTGAAAAAACTTAAAAAAAGAGGTATACTAATTATAGTTTTTCGGTACACACCAATTCATATTGCAAAGCAATAAGAAACAGGAGGAATTGCGATGGTTGAGGCAACAAGCTGTGGTGGTGTGGTAATTTTCAGAGGTAAGATTTTATTGCTGTATAAAAACTATAAGAACAAATATGAAGGCTGGGTATTGCCAAAAGGAACAGTAGAAGAGGGCGAAGAATACAAGGAGACTGCACTTCGTGAGGTGAAGGAAGAAAGCGATGTAAACGCACTGATTATTAAGTATGTAGACAGAAGCCAATATACTTTTAATACACCTACAGATACAGTAGTAAAGAATGTTCATTGGTATTTAATGATGGCTGATAGTTATTATAGCAAACCACAAAGAGAAGAATATTTTGTAGATTCAGGTTATTATAAGTTTCACGAGGCATATCATTTATTAAAGTTTGCAAATGAGAAACAAATTTTGGAGAAGGCATATAGTGAATATGTAGACTTGAAGCGAAGTAATCTATGGGGTTCGAAAAAATACTTTTAGCATAGAAAGGAACTGCGGGTGTGGTTCCTTTTTGTGTGGTTGTAGCTCAGCCATGGAAAAAGAACAATAGATGTAACTATTCATGGTTCTGAACAGTTACCAATAGATAAACAGGAAGGAGACATTATGGAAAGAAAAAACGCATGGGAAGAATATACAGAGGAAGAGATAAGAGAATTAGAAGGATTATGTAAAGGATACCGGGAGTTTTTGGATGGTGGAAAAACAGAAAGAGAATGTGTCACAAGAATTGTTTCTATGGCAGAACAAGCTGGATATAAAAATATAGACCAAATTCGGAAGAATAAAGAACAATTAAAAGAGGGCGATAAAGTTTATTCTGTTTGTATGAAAAAATCAATCGTACTTTACCGTATTGGAAAGAAATCCATAGAAGAAGGTATGAATATCTTAGGAGCTCATATTGATTCTCCAAGATTGGATATTAAACAAAATCCTCTTTATGAGGAGCAAAATTTTGCATATCTGGATACCCATTACTATGGTGGGATTAAGAAATATCAGTGGGTAACCATACCTTTGGCGATTCATGGTGTAGTTGTAAAAAAAGATGGAGAAGTAGTAGAGATTATTATTGGGGAAAAAGAAGAGGAGCCGGTTTTTTGTATTACAGATTTGCTGGTTCATTTATCCGGGGAACAATTGGATAAGAAGGCAAGAACCGTAATTGAAGGGGAAAAACTGGATATTTTATTTGGAAGCCGTCCTTTGCAAGGAGAAGAAAAAGACAAGGTAAAGAATCAGGTATTAAAACTTCTTAAAGAAAGCTATGGAATTGAGGAAGAAGATTTCTTGTCAGCAGAATTAGAAGTGGTTCCAGCAGGAAAAGCCAGAGAGTCCGGAATTGATAAAAGTATGATTATGGCTTATGGACAAGATGACAGAGTTTGTGCTTATACTTCTCTGATTGCAATGTTAGAGGAGAATACATCCGATACGACGAGCTGTTGTCTGCTGGTAGACAAGGAAGAGATTGGCAGTGTAGGAGCAACCGGAATGCGATCTCATTTCTTTGAAAATACAGTAGCAGAGTTACTGGATGCTATGGGAATATATAGTGAACTTACCCTTCGCAGAACTTTAGCAAATTCAAGAATGTTATCTTCTGATGTAAGTGCTGCTTTTGATCCGTCTTATGCGTCCGCTTTTGAAAAGAAGAATGCTGCTTATTTTGGAAGGGGGATGGTATTTAATAAATTTACCGGCTCTAGAGGAAAGTCTGGTTCTAATGATGCCAATGCAGAGTATATAGCAAAACTTCGGAAAATTATGGATGAACATAAAGTGTATTACCAGACAGCCGAACTTGGAAAAGTCGATTTAGGTGGTGGCGGTACGATTGCTTATATTTTATCTCTCTATGGAATGGAAGTAATTGACAGTGGTGTTGCTGTTCTTAATATGCATGCTCCTTGGGAGATAACAAGCAAGGCAGATATTTATGAAGCGAAGAAAGGGTACATAGCCTTTTTAAAAGATGCATAAATTTTATTGAAAAGAATATACTAATTTTTAAGAAAAAGAACCTATAATGAAATGGGTTCTTTTTTAATATAGAGGTGTATCATATATTTAATAATCGAATTATGTATTGAAATTTGATTTTGGGCGAGGTGGAGTGTATGGAAAAAGTAAACTGGAAGATGGATAAGGAGTCTATAATATTAGAAATTGGACATTTGCAAAGAATGTGCAAGGAAAAGAATAGAGCGGTTATTATATTGTTAGAAGGACAGGAAGAAAAGGAAAAGGGACATCTTCTAAAAATACTACTGGAGTGCTTAGATCCGAGAGGATGTAATGTGGTCCCACCAAGTGATAAAAAGCAGAGTAAAGAAAAACCGTTTTTATTAGAATATTGGAGAAATCTTCCAGAGAAGGGGAAAATACACATATTTGACAGGAGCTGGTATAAAAAATGGTATGATCTGGAAAAGGGGCAAAGATTAAAGAGTGGAAAAAGACAGGAAATCAGACGGGAAATCCGGGAGTTTGAAAGAATACTTAACCAAGAAAGCGTAGAGGTAATTAAAGTGTTTTTTCAAGGAAAAAAACAGAAAATGGATATGAAGTTATGGAATTATATATTACAAAGTTCTAGTTTTTCTTTTTGTAGCTGGCAGTTGTTAGAAATGGAACATGAAGCCATTGAAGATAATTTTTTGTCTTATATTTCTTATAGTTTAAAAAGAGCAATAGAATCAACTAAACCAGAAGAATCTTCAGGAGTACAAAGATCACAAGCTGATTATCATAATATATTGGCGAATGTGAATTTATCAAAAGACGTAAAGAAAAAAGAATATAAAAAAAGAATTGGATATTTACAAAAAAGACTAAGTGTTTTGCAAAGAAAATTAGAGAAAAAAGGTGCAGCAGTGGCACTGGTTTTTGAGGGATGGGATGCAGCCGGAAAGGGTGGAGCTATAAAACGGATTACACGTTGCCTTGACCCAAGAGATTATCAGGTAATACCAACCAGTGCTCCCAATGTTGTAGAAAAATCTTATCCATACCTTTGGCGGTTTTGGAGAAACTATCCAAAGGAGGGGGAGATTGTTATATTTGATAGAAGCTGGTATGGACGGGTATTAGTAGAACCAATTGAAGGATTTTGTACAGACGCAGAGTGTGAACGGGGATACAGAGAAATTAACCAGATGGAGAATCAGTGGAGACAGGGGAAAGTATATATTATAAAGTTTTGGCTGCAAATTGATAAGGAGGAGCAGGAAAGAAGATTTTTGGCAAGGCAGAATGATCCCAATAAGCAGTGGAAATTGACACAAGAGGATTGGAGAAACCGTGAAAAATGGGAAGAATATGAAAAAATGGTGAACCTTATGATTTCCAAAACTTCTACTTTGTATGCACCATGGGTTATCGTAGAAGCAAATCAGAAAAAATATGCCAGATTGAAAATTCTTGAATCTATAGTTGAAAAATTAGAGACAAACCTTTGAGAAAACATTGACTTTACTAAGGGGCATATATTATAATATAACATAAAGTGTGTTACTATGCCCTTTGGTAGTGTAACAAATAAACAGATAGAAAGAGTGTATACGATGTTAAAGAGTATGACAGGTTTCGGGAGATACGAAACAATAAGCGAAAAGAGAAAACTAGTTGTAGAGATTAAGTCAGTAAATCATCGTTACAGTGATATTTCTGTAAGACTTCCTAAGAAGCTGAGTTTTTTGGAAAGTGGAATACGTGCTCAGCTTAAGGAATACATAAGTCGTGGTAAGGTGGATGTATCTATTCTTTATGAAGACTATATGGAAGGCAAAGCCTGTGTAAACTATAACGAGAAACTGGCATTGGATTACTGGGACAATTTAAATAAGCTTTCCAGAAGCTTGATGTTAGAGAATGATGTGACGATATCAGACCTTGCCAGATACCCGGATGTATTTACTTTGGAAGAACAACAAGTGGACGAAGACAAGATTAGTGAACTGCTTAAAGAGGGTGTGGAAGAAGCAGCAAAACGATTTGTAGAAAGCCGTTTAGCAGAGGGGGAACACCTCAAACAGGATATTTATACAAAGACAGAATTGTTGTTAGAATTGATAGGATTCATAGAAGAACGTTATCCGAAGATGCTTAGAGACTATCGGGACAAATTAACGAATAAGATACAAGAAGTGCTGGGGGACAAACAGGTAGATGAAGCCGTTCTTGCTACAGAACTGATCATATATGCAGACAAAGTATGTGTGGATGAAGAGACAGTAAGACTTCGCAGCCATATCCAAAATTTGCGTTCTACAATGGAACATGGAGAGAATATTGGAAGAAAACTGGATTTTATCACGCAAGAGATGAACAGGGAGGCGAATACGATTTTATCAAAGGCAAATGATATAGAAGTGTCGAATAAAGCCATTGATTTAAAGACAGAGATTGAAAAGATCCGTGAACAGATTCAGAATATTGAGTAGCAAGGAGATGGGCATTTGCAGCAGTTTTTAAATGTAGGATATGGAAATTTAGTAAATGCACGAAAAGTTGTTTCTATTATTCATTTTGATGCAGCACCAGTTAAGCGGATGGTACAAAGTGCAAAAGACAATGGAATGGCAATTGATGCAACTTGCGGAAGAAAAACAAAATCTGTAGTTGTGATGGACAGTGGACATATTTTGTTATCTGCATTTCTTCCTGAGACAATTTCCAAGAAAGTAGAAAATGAATAGAGGTAAGATACATGAGTAAAAGAGGTGTTTTAACCGTAATTTCCGGTTTTTCGGGAGCAGGGAAGGGAACCCTGATGAAAAAAATAGTTGAAAAATACCAGTATGGATTGTCTGTCTCTGCAACTACCAGAACTCCAAGAAAAGGAGAAGTTCATGGCAGAGAATATTTCTTTTTATCAAGAGAAGAATTTGAGCAGATGATAGATAGAAAAGAATTGATTGAATGGGCGGAATATGTAGGAAACTATTATGGCACTCCCAAATCCTATGTAGAGGAGCAGTTAGCCCAAGGAAAAGATGTAATCCTAGAGATTGAGATACAAGGGGCCTTGCAGGTTAGAGATATTTTTCCTGAGGCATCTTTGGTGTTTGTTACACCACCTACGGCGAAGGAACTTAGAGAGAGATTAGTAAGCCGTGGAACAGAAGATATTGCTACGGTTGATAAACGAATGAACCGGGCAATAGAAGAAAGTAAATTTATGCCACAATATGATTATATTGTGATAAATGATAAATTAGAAGACTGTGTGGAAGAGTTGCACCAACTAATTGAGAAGGAGGGACAACGTCAGAATTTCACTAATGCACCAAGAGAAACAAAAGATTATAAAGAATTTATTCTAAAAATTCAAAAAGAATTAAAAGAGTTGGTAACTATTTAGGTAGAAACACGCATTTACTGCGTGTTTCGTAAGAAAAAGCAGATTTTGATTGTTCTAAGCCCTTCGCCAAAGGCGAATTTTCATGGGCTTAGAACGTAACTGTTCATGGTTCTGAACAGTTAAAAGAGTTGTATGCATAGAAAGGAGATAATAATATGTTACACCCATCTTACACAGATTTAATGAAAGTAGTAAACAAAGAGGTTGAAGAAGGAGAAGAAAAGGTAGTAAATAGCAGATATTCAATTGTACTGGCTACTTCCAAGAGAGCCAGACAGTTAATAGATGGAGCACCAAAAAAAGTGCAGGATAGCAAGTGTCCAAAACCACTTTCTGTGGCTATAGATGAATTGAGTAATTCACAGATTAGAATTCTTAGCGAAGATGAAGAAGAAAAACAAGAAGTAGAATAATCCGAGATTATTCACGGTCTTAAGCATGAACTAAGTCTTATGTAAGCCGAAGGCTTAGAAATAAAGACTTAGTCATGCTTAATAGGTCAATTGACAATGATTGCAGACAGGTGATGCTGTTAAGCATCTCCCAGCTGCGATAGCAGCGGTCTGCAATATAGGACGTGAATAATTGAGAATAATGGGCTGAACTATAAGGAATAGACTAAATTGGTCTGATTAGAAAGGACTGCTAGTTGGATGCAATAGAGACATACAACTGGTAGTTTTCTTTCATTTATGGAAAGAAATAGGAAGGAGCAGAGAAAACGTGAACGAAGAAAAGAAAGAGGAATGGGCTCAGCAAACAGAAAAAATTTCCAATCAAGAGGATTCCATATCACCAGAAGAGGTAACAATGGAGAAGGTAGAAGAGAAAGAAAAAAAGAGCCAGGAAAAGAAGAGTGAGGAGGAGAAGAAGAAATCTCCAAAAAGAAAAATTTTGGATGGTGTTGCAGAAATATTATTGTATGTGGTAATTGCTCTAATATGTCTTTTTGTGATTCCGAAGTATGTAGTGCAGCGTACAGAGGTGAGTGGACCTTCCATGGAGGCTACTTTGCAGAATGAGGATAGTATTATGGTAGAAAAAGTATCCTATCGTTTTGGAAAGCCAAAACGTTTTGATATTATTGTATTTTATCATTTCTTTGATGAAAAGCATCAAGATAAAAAGGATGAAGATACCTACGACCTTTATGTAAAGAGAATTATAGGTCTGCCAGGAGAAACGGTGCAAATTGTTGGAGAAACCATTTTGATTAATGGGGAGCCATTAGAAGAGAATTATGGAAAAGATCCAATTACTTATGAAGGTGTGGCTGAGGAACCGATTGTGCTTGGTGAGGATGAATATTTTGTACTTGGAGATAACAGGGAAGTAAGCCAAGACAGCCGGTATGAAGAAGTTGGCAATATCAAAGAAGATTTGATTGTTGGCAGAGCTTGGGTTCGTGTATATCCATTTAATAAAATTGGATTTCTTACAGTGAATTAGTTATTTATTAATGATAAGTTTACAAAAGAAGAAAGGTGGGGATAGAATGAAAAAATGTAGGATATTAAGAATGGGAATGGTGTTTGTAATCATAGGAATGATAACCGTTTTCTTACATATGGATTCTATTCTCGCTGCTTATCCTAGTCAGAATGAAAATGAAATACATTTTTTTCAAGGAGAAAGTTTGCTGGATGATCAGTGGGATGAGAGGATTCCTGTTTATGTTCCGAAGAAAAAGGTATCAGGAAAAGCAGTTACAACTAACACTTATAGTGGAAAATATGGATACCATACTTTGGTATACGAAGAACAAAGAAAGGCATATAAACTTTTAGAAGAAGCAGCCGAAGCTTTTCATAATTCTAATATGGATGCAATGGAGGTTTCTTCCTCTTCTAATACAGTGCAAGGGAATAAAAAGTATATAGCCATAGCTGTTGATATGGAAAAGATGATAACTTCCTCTACAATTGGGGAAGCAGTGGTGTCTCTTATTTATGACCATCCAGAATACTTTTGGTCTCAAGGATATACCTATTATTTGGAATCTTCGGATAAAGATGCAAAAGTTACCCGTGTAACCCTTGCCTGTCACCAGGATTATATAGATGGTGCAAAGCGGGCAAAATTACGGGAAGAGATAGAGCAGGAAATTGAGAAATATATGGATTTGATTGTAGGGATTTCCAGCGATTATGAGAAAGAATTAATATTACATGATGCCATAGCCAGCCAAGTGACCTATGCTTATGATGAAAAACATGCTGCCCAGCAGGAACGATGGGCACATACAATAGAAGGTATATTTTCTAAAGAATATTATAGTGCTGTCTGTGAAGGTTATGCCAAAGCCTTTCAGCTTTTGTTAAATGCAGCAGGGATTGAAAATGTATATGTGGTTGGGAATGGCAATGGACAAGGTCACGCATGGAATCAGGTGAAAATTGATGGAGAGTGGTATAATGTAGATTTGACATGGAACGATAGTAATGATCGAAAGAATTACCGCTATTTCAATCTTACAGATACCGTATTTGGAAGAAATCATATTCCATTTCCGAATACTTATGAAGTAACACCAAAAGTGGGGGAATGGAGTTATCTGGTAAATGCATGTATAAGTGAAACTTATTCTTATGAAAAGATGGGGGAAGCAAAAGAAAAGCCTTCCTGCAAAGTAGGATTAGGAAAAATAGAACGGGCAAAAGTGACCATTCTCAATCAAGGAGTGGTTGTAACAAGTGGAAGCACTCATACAAATCAAAATATAGATTTGAAGAATGAGCCACAAAAAGAAATAGCTGTTACTACGGGAACTGCCTTAACGGTCAAAATTGTTCCAGATTATAACCAAGGGGAATTGTTGCAGATTGAGACAATGATAAATGGCGAAAAATTGTACTTTAGTGGAAGGGGAGGACAGGAGACTTCTTATGTGATTACACCAGAAGAAGATAGTGTTTTGGAAGTTTCTGTTTATGCTCCAGTACAAGAAGTAAAGTTAAATAAAAGCAAATGTAATTTGACCGGATATGGAAAAAAAATCAAATTAACTGCTGTTATTACGCCGCCAACAGCGACAAATCCGCAAATTACCTGGACAAGCAGCAAAACTTCTGTGGCAACAGTAAAAGATGGTGTCATTACTTCTGTGGGAGCAGGAACTACTATTATATATGCATATTTAGAAGATAAGACTGTGATGGCAAAGTGTAGTGTAACTGTAAAAGCACCATATTTGAAAATTACTTCTACAAAACGGTCTGTACGTGTAGGAAGAACTTTAAATATGAAGGCAAAACTGTATGGTACAACAGGCAGCATTCGTTGGACCGTTTCTAATAAAAAAATAGCAAGTATAGGGACAAAAAGTGGAAAACTAAAAGGAAAGAAGCCGGGAAAACTTTGGGTTATTGCAAAAAAAGGAAAGATTACAGCAAAGGTAAAAGTTACTGTAAAAAAATAAGTAACAGTGCAGGTAGGTCTTGCAAAAATAAGGAGTGACAGATGAAAAAAATAATCAGGTTAGTGGCATTTGTGCCAATGATTGGCATGATGTGTATTATTTGGGGTTTTTCAGCAAACACTGGAGAAATATCTTCTGAGCAAAGCCAAGGAATCGTAAGTCATATTATTGATTATGTGGAGGAGATAACAGGTGTAACTCTTAGTGAGCAGGAACAGCAAATTTGGGAAGAAAGAATACATACACCAATCCGTAAATTAGCACATATCACGGAATATATGATTTTTACACTAACAGTGGCATTTCCCTTATTACTATATTTAAATAGTAATAAAAAGATTTGTAGGATTACTTGTTTATTTTGTATTTTATATGCATCTATAGATGAGATTCATCAGAAATTTGTACCAGAACGTTCTGGGCAGTTTCGTGATGTGGTTATTGATGGAATAGGGATAGGAATTGGAATATTACTCTTTTGTTACTGTTCACACCTACGGTGCAAACAGTAACAGAATCCAGCCTATTTAAAGTTCGCCTTCGGCGAAAGGCTGGATTCTTGGCTGTTTTACATTCTTGGCACATAGCTTGACAGCAAGTGTCAAGCTTGTGAGTGAACAGTAACACTCTTTTCTTTGTTGTCAAAACAGGCAACAAGGAGTTCATTGACATAAGATAAGTTAGGAGGAGTTCCATGAAGATAGAGAATATTGGTAATGGATATCTGAGAGTAACCTTTAATCAAGAGGGAATGGTAAATGAAAAAACAGTAGGAGATATGAAACTTTTGGAATGTATTTTACCTTTTCAAAGAGATAAAGATGTAAAACAAGGAATATTGTATCATATAGGAAATTATATTCCTTTGGTGGAATATTTGAATAAGAAAGTTCTTGATTTAGAGGAAACAAAAGGAATATTTTTGTCATGTATAAATAGTTTTGAGCAGGTAACAGAAGCCGGGTTGCTTGCTGGGAATTTGATAACGGAGCTGCATCATATTTATGTGGAACCAGTTACACAGGAATTACGTTTTATTTACTGTCCCATAAATTTTGAATTAGATGGTGAGAATTTTCAAAACATGTTAAAAGATATTGTGTTTGTGATTAAAACACATGGAGCAGAATTGTTGTTAGGAACTGTTTTAGTGGATTTTTGGCAGAATAGCCGAAGTGATAGGAATTATAATAAATGGAAAAAATGTATTTATCAGATAGAAGATAACATTCAGGTTATTGAGAAAAAAGTGGAAGTGGACAGGATTGTAGAACGGACTATTGAGAGAACCATAGAGAGAAGACAGTATCCTCTAGGATATTTAGTGGCATATAATTCTCTTAGTTTGTTTTTGCTTGTAGTTGTACCAATGCTTCTGGCAGAACAGATAAGTGGAGATTTGGTATCAAGACCTGGTCTTATCAATATTTTGTTGTGTTTTCTAAACGTGCTTCTTAGTATGGTTTTTGTTGCTTTGAGGAATCGAAAGCAAGCAAAGGATAGAACCATTATTACCACAGAACCTAAAAAAAGGCAGGAAACAGAGGAAAAGGTGACAAGCGAATGGAAGGAGTAAAAAGATTTTGTTTTGGCATAGTTGCTCATGTAGATGCGGGGAAGACAACGCTGTCAGAAGCTTTATTGTACCTAAGTGGTGGAATACGAAAAATGGGCAGGGTCGATTATAAAGATACCTATTTAGATACTCATCATATAGAAAGAGAACGAGGAATTACTATTTTCTCTAAGCAGGCAATTTTAAAGGGCGAAGGTATAGAATTAGCACTTTTGGATACACCAGGACATGTGGATTTTTCGGCAGAGATGGAGAGAACTTTGCAAGTATTGGATTATGCTATTTTGGTGATAAGTGGAAGCGACGGAGTGCAAGGACATACAGAAACATTGTGGAAATTATTGGAGAGAAATAATGTACCAGTATTTTTATTTGTGAATAAAATGGATTTGGAGAGTAGTGACAAAGAAAAAATTCTTTTGGAACTTCAAAGAAAGTTATCTGAAAATTGTATAGATTTTTCAGATGATATAGGAGAAGAATTCTTTGAGAATATTGCCGTATGTGAGGAAAGTCTTCTGGAGAGATATATGGAGAATGGAACCATTGAAGAAAATGAAATTAGTGGTATGATTAGCAGAAGAAAAATATTTCCTTGTTTTTTTGGTTCAGCATTGCGAATGGAAGGTATAAGAGAGTTTTATACAGCCTTTTTGCGTTATGCAAAAAATATAGAATATCCAAAGGAATTTGGGGCGAGGGTGTATAAGATTGCAAGGGATGAACAAAATAAACGGTTGACCTATCTTAAGGTTACTGGTGGAACTCTTACCATGAAACAATTGGTAACAAACGTAAAACAGATTACACTAGGAATGGAACAAGGTGAAATTTGGACGGAAAAAGTGAATCAGATAAGAATGTATTCTGGTGCAAAGTATGAGAATGTACAAGAAGTAGAAGCTGGCATGGTATGTGCAGTCAGCGGATTACATCATACTTTTCCAGGAGAGTGCCTTGGAAATGAATGTAGGAAAATGACTTCGGTATTGGAGCCGGTGCTTACCTATCAGGTGATTTTACCTGAGGATTGCAGCCCTAGAACAATGTATCCGCTTTTAAAGGAATTAGAAGAAGAGGAACCGAAATTACATTTACTTTGGAATGAGCAGAACAAAGAAATTTCTGTACAACTGATGGGAGAAGTACAGATTGAAGTGTTACAGAATCTTATTCAGGAACGATATCGTGTCTTGGTAAAATTTGGGAAAGGAAGTATTGTTTATAAAGAAACTATTAGAAATAAAGTAGAAGGTGTTGGGCATTTTGAACCACTCCGTCATTATGCAGAAGTCCATCTACTGTTAGAACCTATGGAGCAAGGAAGTGGGCTGCAGTTTGCTATAAATTGTAGTGAAGATATGTTGGATAAGAATTGGCAGAGATTGATTCTTACCCATTTAGAGGAAAAAGAACATCTTGGAGTGCTGACTAATTCGCCAATTACGGATATGCGGATTACACTGGTGGCTGGACGGGCACATCAGAAGCATACAGAAGGTGGTGACTTTAGACAGGCTACTTATCGTGCGGTAAGACAGGGTTTAAAGATGGCAGAAAGTATCTTATTAGAGCCTTATTATGCATTTTCTTTGGAAGTGCCAACTCATTGTATTGGAAGGGCAATATCAGACATTCAAAGAAGATATGGAACTTTTCAAGAACCAGAGACAGAAGGGGAAATGAGTGTTTTAAAAGGTAGTGCACCAGTATCTGCTATGCAGGATTATATACAGGAAGTACAATCCTATACTCATGGAAAAGGAAGGCTGTTTTGTGAATTAAAGGGATATGAACCTTGCCACAACCCAGAGGAAGTAGTAGAAGCCATTGGTTATGATAGTGAGCAGGATATGGAGAATCCCACATCCTCTGTGTTTTGTGCCCATGGTGCGGGATTTATTGTAAAATGGAATGAAGTCCGGGACTATATGCATGTGGAAAGCTCTATTTTAATGGAGGATGTAGAGGATGTAGAACATACAAGCATAAAAACCCAGCATCATTATAACAGTATAGAGCAAGATGAAGCTGCATTAGAAAAAATCATGATTCGGGAATTTGGAGAAAATTGGAAACGATATGACGATTATGGAAATGTAACCTATGGAGAAGAAAACGAGAAAAAGAAGAAGAAAATAAAATCCCAAGATGCAGATCCCAAATATGCCAAGCAACCTCCTATTCCTAAAAAAGAATTTTTGCTTGTAGATGGTTACAATATTCTTTTTGCATGGAAAGAGTTAAAAGAATTAGCAAAAGTTAGTCTGGATGCTGCAAGAAATAGTTTGCTGGAACAGCTTTGTAATTATCAGGGGTATAAAAAACAGACCATTATTGTTGTATTTGACGCTTACAAGGTAAAAGGGAATATGGGGAATTCCTATAAATATAATAATATTTATGTGGTATTTACCAAAGAAGCCGAGACAGCAGATATGTATATTGAGAAGACAACCCATGAGATTGCAAAAAAACATAGAGTGATTGTGGCTACCTCAGATGCAATGGAGCAAATGATAATTTTGCAACAAGGTGCTATCCGTATGTCAGCAAAAGACTTGGAAGCAGATGTTGCTTATGTGAATCATCAAATTAGGGAAATTATTGAAAATTAATGTAACTATTCAGTTAAAAACACGCATTTACTTTGTGTGTGACCTGAGAAGGATGAAAGTGTCAGTTACTTCGCACTACGTGCTCTCGTAACCGCCTGCTATGTATTCGCAATCTGGGCTATCGCCCTACTTGCTCATACACATCAGGTTCTACGATAGATATAACAGTTGAGCTTTGTGCAAGCACAAACCAACTGTTATATCTATCGATAACACTTTCATAGTAAATTTTGAAGAGGAGAAGAGATATGCGTTGGATAAAACACTTTTTTGAATGGCTGGTATTTGGATTACAGGGCATAGATTATGTGCTGTTTGGTTTTTTTATTCTTGCAATAGTAATGACAGTGTTGCTTTTTGTCAAATGGAGGAAACAGAGCAAACTTCAACGGGCGGAGTTTATTGCCAGATTGCTGGATAAAATGCGTACAGATGCAGAAATCCAATCGTTTATCAAAAAAATAGAAGGTGGGGAAGAGTGGTATAAAGATGGATTTTTTCAAGATATGGAATTACAAAGGGAAGTCTTTCATGTACTAAGCTTTTATAATTATATATGTTACTTAGAAGAAAATCATGTAATCTCTACAGAGGAATATATGTTATTTGAATTTTCCATACAAAGTCTGGCAAGGAATGCATCTTTCCAAAATTATATGTTTCAGTTGTTCCATAAAACCGAGGAGGAGAGCCGGATGTTTCCTTTTTACAACCTGTTAGATAGTTGTGCAGAGAAGATGCCAGGTGGATTTTTAGATAGGAAATCAGAAAATTATAAAAAAATTAAATGCTAAGCCGTATATCTTTTCTATATATTCACTCTTTTAGGTAGTTATGTTTAAGCCTGTGATAATTTGCCTTCGGCGAAGGAGCTTAAACCTTACAAAATTTACTTTTTCTTATGTCACACGCAAAGTAAAAGTGTGTTTCTACCTGAATAGTTACCATCTTTTTTAAATTGCGGTTACATTTTTTGTGTACTCTGTAAAAAAATACACAAATTGTAACTTTTGTGTTGCATAAACAAATAAAGGTGTGATATACTAGTTGAAAAAGAGGGAATAAAAAAGGTTACCTCTAAAATTATACTCTAAAATTATAAAGGCAGGGATGTTTTATGAAGAAGATATGGAGAAGAGTGGTAACTGCTGCATTAGCGTTTTCTTTGGTAGCCAACACAGTAAATATAGGAGAAAACAACCTGATATATGCAGCAGAAGTAGGAAGTGATATTAGTATATCAACATCTTACGATAAAGCAACAAATATTACTCTATCTATAAAAAATGAGAGTATTGTTTTTGAAGATTTGCCAGATGAAACTGGATTTCAAAAAATGATTCTGGTATCTTTGTATGGGGATAGTAATGGGGAGACAATAAATAAGAAACAGTTGAAAGTCAGTTCCAAAACAACATATAGCTTGTCAGGCGTTGCCGATGGCATATATTATGTGCAATTATATTATCTGGATAGCAGCGGAACAAAATTTAAGAGTTATTGGTTGAAGAAAAATGGAATTAAGATTAAGAAAATTGGAAATAAGATAGTTATTATGCAACCAGAAACTTATCAAAACAATTTGGAGATTTATGGAGGACGTGCCAGCAGCAGCCAGGCATTAGAATATTATTTAGAGCCAGATAATTTTGTAGATTGTGATAATCCGGTGATTAAAAAGAAAGCACTAGAAATTACAAAAGGAATTACAGATGATTATCAAAAAGTGAAAGCAGTACATGATTGGATAGCAAACAATATATGGTATGATTATGATGGATTATATCAAAAATCACCAATTGAATATGTTGCATCTGACGTATTACAATCTAAGAAAAGCGTATGTCAGGGATTTGCAGATTTGGCAGCAGCTTTTCTACGCTCTCTGGGAATTCCGACAAAAGTGACAAGTGGATATGCCATGGGTGTAGGAACCAGTGAAGTGTGGACAAAGGATATTTTGTCTTCAAACCAGAGCAACCATGCATGGAACGAATCTTATGTAAATGGAAGATGGGTTATTTATGATTGTACATGGGACTCAGATAATAAGTATGTGAATGGAAAGTTTTCGAATGATACTGGATGTACAGGACATTGTTATTTTGATTTAACTATAGATCGTTTTTCTAATACACATTTGATTATGGACAAAGAAGAGAAATATTTAAATGCAATGGCTGGAAAGATGCAATCTGTTACTTGTCAGGAATATGTGGCAGGAGAAAAAAAGGCTATATGGAATAAAGAATTTACAATTTCAGATTTAGACTATCAATTTGAAAGTGCCAACGAGGGAATTGCTGTGGTTGATAAGTATGGAGTGGTAACCGGAGTGGCAGAAGGAAGAGTAAAGATTAAGGTTATTTTATCTTTTCGTGGTGTAAGTGTTTCTTACCAATTGCCGGTTATTGTAGAAAAAGGCAATGGAGAAATGAATTCTGCCACAATAGAAGCACCAATTGTAGAGCAGACAGAAGAGCCTGTTTTAACTCCTTCGAATGCACCTGACACAACAACCACAGAAAACAAGACAGAAGGAAAAGAAGATGGTATATCTACTCAATCAATGCTAAAAAATACGAATGAAATGCTTCAGGAAATTGTTCCTACTATGAATGAAGTGAATTTGATTTATGGTGGAAATAAGAATAATTCTACACAGCTTTTATACTATTGTGACGAAGCTATTCGTGGAAAATTTAAGATAACTTATTGGATGGAGGACTGCTCAGTTGCAAGAATTTCTTCTAATGGAATTATAACAGCAAGTGGGGTTGGGGAAACTACTTTGCATATTACTTATCAGGCAGATGAATATAAAGTAGAAGATGAAATTGATATTTATGTGAAGGGAGCAAAGATTAGTATTTTGGCAGGAAATAAAAAGATAAAAAAAGGAAAGACAAAAACTTTAACTGCTAAAACAAGTTATATAAGTGGAACAGTTAAATGGAAAACATCAAACAAAAAGATTGCTACAGTATCAAGCAAAGGAAAAGTTTCTGCTAAGAAAAAAGGAAAAGTAACCATAACAGCTTATATTGGAAAAGTAAAAGCTAGTGTAAAATTAACTGTATATTAAAGAATAAACCATGATTTTGTTGAAAATTTCAAAATCATGGTTTTTTTGGTAACAGTCCAGCCGGGTAAAAGTATATGTGCTTAACGCCATTCATGAATAAAGTGTCCAGCCAAAAAGAATATTTTTAGCCAATTTGTATATTCTGGGTCAGTGTTCACTCACAAGCTTGACACTTGCTGTCAAGCTATGTGCCAAGAACATAGAATAGCCAAGAATCCAGCTGAACTGTTACGTTTTTGGTATTATAATTTCTATATATTCACTCTTTCTAGGTAGAACCTTGCACTCTGCTGCAAGGTTCGTATAAGTGCCAAGTGCTGCTTTTGCACTTGTGTGCATCATCGTTTACGAAACTCCCATGCGGAATATATTTATGGTGATGTCTAATTGTGCGAGGCATGGGAGTTTTGTAACTCTTCAGAACCTGCAAAAGTAGTTATACAGATTCTTTTTTTAAGAAACGATCCCATTGAGCAACAGAGTGCTGAAAGGTTAGTTCTATACAATATCCATTTTTATCATTCGATGAATCAATGTTTATATTGCAATGATTTGCAGAAATAACATCAATAGAATAAATAAAGGATTCTGGAAGTTCCTGTATTATTGAAATATATTCTTGTTGAGAAAGGATTCTATCAGGAATTTCCTCTAGCAATTGTTCATTAGCATCGTATACCTTATAGCCTTCTTCTGTGATATTAAGAATAGCTGGTTCTTCAAAAGTTAAAATTAGATCATTGGTACGCATGTCCATAATATCCTGGTTGTGTTCATTAGAAGATAAAATGGTGACATTAGCCAGTTGTAATTTGAGATGTGAAGAAGTGTAATCTACATCAAAAATAGCAGCTTGATTAAAAGAAAAATGGTCTAAAGAATCTACAGATTGGTATTTCATAATATTCTTCTCTCCTTATAAAGTTTATTGTAACAGTAAGTATAGCGTTACTGTTCACTCACAAGCTTGACACTTGCTGTCAAGCTATGTGCCAAAAACGTAGAACAGTCGAGAATCCAGCCTTTCGCCGAAGGCGAATTATAAATAGGCTGGATTCAGTTACTGTTAACACCGTAGGTGTGAACAGTAACAGTATAGCATGTAATTTATAAAAATGCCAATCATAAAAAAACAAAGCACTTGAGTAAAATATATAAAATATGTTATAATATTAGATTGGACAGACTATAATAAGAAAAAGATAAGAAAAAAGGAGAGATATACAGATGAAGAACAGGATAAATAAAGCAAAGACTGTTGTAATAACCACAGCACTTTTTTTTGCACTGTTAGGCCAGGGTGCAGAAACAATGAATCAGAATGACAAACTTTATGTAAAAGAACCAATAGGATTGACACAATATACTACACCGGAATCAACTGGTTCTGGCATGGATACAGAATGGCAAGGTGGGGATATAGAAGGGACACAAGGTACAGAAGAATCAGGATATACAACAGAATTTAAAGATGAAGAGATTTTATATAGTTCTTATTATTCTTATGGAAATGGATGTCTTTCTGTAGAGCTGGTAAAAGAAGATTTAGATGTAACAACAAATGGAGCAATAGCAACTTCGATGAATAATTCAGGAATTGTTTCCAGCCAGCAGTTGTTAGATGCTTGTTTATCAGAATCAGAAAAAGCTGAATTAGAAGCTGGAATGAATAAGGAAATACGTGTTGTTATGAAGCAGATGGTAGCAGAAGGATTGACAGATAAACAATACGAGCTTATGGAACAGGCAACAGAAGAATATACAAAGCTATATAAGGGATTTCGGATTGGCAGTTATATTAAGCTAAATATAACAAAGAAAGATGAAAAAGGAAAATGGGAAAAGATTAAAAAACTAAATAATGATATTAATATATATATTGATATACCAAAGATTTCTCAAATTTCTGAGGCGAAAGAGTATTATTTGATTCAAATAAAAAATGGAGAATATAGCATAACAGAAGATGAGGATAATTATTTAGAGACTATGACAACTTCAGTGAATGGATCTGCTATGTGTGCCATTGGATATACTTTGCCATCTGTGGAAGCAACACCTGCTATAGTTCCAACAGCACAGCCAAATTATTGGACACAGATGACAAGTGGTGACTTCTGTGTATGGCATTGGTTTGATATATCTATAATAATCATTGGAATTACATGGCTCTTAGCAGTGGAAAGTAAAAAGATTCGTATTGTTTTCTTAAGTGTAATGAGTATTTTTTGCATAGCTTTAGCTATTATGGGGCGTTGTGTATATGACTGGCCACTTGCAGCAGGAAGTATTATCCTTATGGTACTGGCACACATAGGAAAAACTTATTTTAAAAAACGGAAATAAAAAAATGTAACAGTTCAGCCGGGTTCATTCATAAAGTGCCAGAATAGTAACTGTTCAGAACCATGAACAGTTACACACTGTGACAAAAAAATAAAAAAAATTGAAAAAAACACTTGCAATTTTTAATTGAGCATGTTATAATTCTGAATGTGCTTAAGGCTCGTTGGTCAAGCGGCTAAGACGCCGCCCTCTCACGGCGGAAACAGGGGTTCGATTCCCCTACGAGCTGTTGACTGTTTGAAAGAACAGCCCAACCCGAATGAACAATTATTGTTCTGCGGGTGTAGTTCAATGGTAGAACACTAGCCTTCCAAGCTAGATACGTGGGTTCGATTCCCATCACCCGCTTGAATTGGTACAGTAGTTACCAGAAGATTTACGTGAAGATGTTTTGTGGCAAGAGTGGACAGATGTCCACTCTTTTGCTGTTTTGCTTTGCGTATAAAAGCAGAATACCAAGACATATTTGTAACAAAAATCCTAATGACATATTTAAGGATAGATTGTGATAGAATTAGAGTAATAAAAGGGAGGTTATTATGAGCGTTAGAGAAGAATACGAACTTCGTACAGAACAATTGATTACACCGTTAGTAGAAAAGAATTCCTTTGAATTAGTGGATGTGGAATATGTGAAAGAAGGAGCTAACTGGTATTTGAGAGCTTATATTGATAAAGAAGGGGGAATTACAGTTGATGATTGTGAAATTGTCAGCCGGGAACTGAGTGATTTACTGGATAAAGAAGATTTTATACCAGATGCTTATATATTAGAAGTAAGTTCACCAGGATTGGGAAGACAGTTAAAAAAAGAGAAAGATTTTAAGAGAAGCCTTGGTGAAGAAGTAGAAGTAAAACTCTATAAAGGAATAGAACTTTTGAATGAGAAAGGCAAAAAGGTTAAAGTGAAAGAAGTTTTTGGATATTTAGAAGCCTATGATAAAGAAACCATCACTTTAGATTTAGGAGAAGAGAAGTTAGAGATCACAAGAAAGGATATTGCAATTATACGTTTAGCAATACATTTTTAATAAACAAAAACCATTAATGTGGCATACGGTAAAGCTGGATAGTTTTATGCATGTGTGTAGAGTTGGCTGTGAATAGTAACATATAATGGATTGTGCAATGATATAAGGGGATTTATACAAATGTATACCGATAAACAGTTTAGGAGGATAATATCATGAAAGGTAACAATGAATTAATTGAGGCATTAAATCAAATTGAGAAAGAAAAGAGCATTAGTAAGGAGATTTTACTAGAGGCAATTGAGAATTCTTTGCTGGCTGCATGTAAGAACCATTATGGTAAATGTGATAATATTAAGGTAAATATTAACAGGGAAAATGGTATGGTTAGCGTTTATGCAGAAAGAGAAATTGTAGAAGTTGTTGAAGATCCGGCAACACAGATTGATGCCATAGAGGCAAAAGTGAAATTCCCTAAAAAAGAAATTGGAGATATTGTGCAGATTGAAGTAACTCCAAAAGATTTTGGACGTATTGCAGCACAGAAGGCAAAACAGGTTGTAGTTCAAAAGATTCGTGAAGAAGAAAGAAAAGTATTATATGATCAGTATTATAGCATGGAAAAAGAAGTGGTAACGGGAATTGTACAAAGATACGTGGGAAATAATGTAAGTATTAATTTAGGTAAAGTTGATGCAATTCTTACAGAAAATGAGCAGGTACGTGGCGAAAGATTCAAACCTACAGAAAGAATTAAATTATATATTGTAGAAGTAAAGGATACAACAAAAGGACCAAAGATTACTGTTTCCAGAACACATCCGGAATTGGTAAAGAGATTATTTGAGTCAGAGGTTGCAGAAGTTAAGGACGGAACAGTAGAAATAAAAAGTATTGCAAGAGAAGCAGGTTCCCGGACGAAGATGGCAGTGTGGACAGAAGAAGAAGATGTAGATCCAGTTGGAGCATGTGTAGGTATGAATGGTGCCAGAGTAAATGCGATAGTAGAGGAACTTCGTGGAGAGAAAATTGACATTATAACATGGAATGAAGATCCGGCGGTATTGATTGAAAATGCTTTGAGTCCTGCAAAAGTAGTTTCTGTAACTGTAAATGAAGAAGAAAAAAGTGCAGAAGTTGTAGTACCTGATTACCAGTTATCTCTTGCGATTGGTAAGGAGGGACAGAATGCAAGATTAGCGGCTCGTTTGACAAATTATAAGATTGATATTAAAAGTGAATCGCAGATGGGATTGACACCAACAGAACCAGAGATTCCCACTGAATAATATTTTGCTTGGAGATTTTTGTAATAGTTCAGCTCTCGGCTGAACTGTTACAGATTTTTAGTCGGATAAAGACAGAGAGGAAGTCGGCAGTATGACAAAGAAAAAGATTCCTTCCAGACAGTGTGTAGGTTGTGGAGAGATGAAAGAAAAAAGACAAATGCTAAGAGTGATAAAGACACCTGAGGGTACCATCGTGTTAGATTTCACTGGCAAAAAAAATGGTAGAGGTGCTTATCTTTGTCATTCCGCAGAATGCTTCCAGAAGGCGGTAAAATCTAAAGCACTGGAAAGAAGTTTAAAAATAGCAATTCCTACAGAAGTTTATGAGGAGTTGGAAAAGGAGCTGAATGATCTTGAATGAAGCAAAGATTCTATCCTATCTGGGGCTTGCTACAAAAGCAGGTAAACTTGCAAGTGGAGAGTTTATGACAGAAAAGTCGGTAAAAGAGGGGAAAGCTAAGCTGGTTATAGTTGCGGAAGATGCATCAGACAATACCAAGAAGATGTTTCGAAATATGTGTGATTTTTACCATGTTCCTATGTATACCATGAGTGATAAAGACAGTTTAGGACATGGGATTGGAAAACAATTCAGAGCCTCTCTTGCAGTTTTGGATAAGGGGTTGGCAGATGCAATAAAAAAACAGTTTAACAATTAGAATCAAAGGTAACAGATGAGGAAAATTGGATAACGGTTTATATAGATGGAGAGCAACGGCAAAATGTAGAAAGAAAGAGGTAGTAGTTTATGGCAACAAAGATGAAGGTATACGAAATAGCGAAAAGCTTAAACAGACCGAGTAAAGATTTGGTGAAGGCTTTAAACGAGAATGGTTTTGAAGTGAAAAGCCACAACAGTAATATTGAAGATGCGGCAATTGCTTTTATATTAAAGAATTTTAATCCTTTGAAAGAAAACGAAGAAGAAGTAAAGGAAAACGTAGAAACAAAGGTTGTAAAAGAACAGCCTGAAAAAGATATAAAGGAACCAGATAAGAAAAAGGAAAAAGAAATGGTGCAAGAAGTAAAGCAAGAGAAAGAACACACTGAGCAAAAAGTTCAAGATGTGAAACAAAATGCTGAAAAAGAGGAAAAGAAAAAGGATGAGGTTCCAGAAGAAAAAGTAGAGAAAAATAAACAGGAACAAGTAAATAAACAGGAGAAAACAGAAGAAAAGAAAGAAATGAAAAAAGAAAAAATGAACAAAGGCAATCAAGAAAATAAAAACCAAGAGAACAGAAAACAAAATAATCAAAATGAATCAAAAGAACGCAAAAATGAGCAGAGAAATGACCAGAATAATGGACAGAGACGAGATAATAATCATCAGACAAGAAATAATAACGATAATCGGAATAGAAATGGAAATCGTCAGGGAACTGATCGCAATGACAGAAATAACCGGGACGGAGACCGGAATAACCGTGGAGGAGATCGGAACAACCGTAGTGGAGGAAACCGGAATTTTGACAGAAATAATAATGACAGAAACAATAACCGGAGAAACGATAACAACCAAAGGGATAACAGAAACGATCGTAATGGATTTAAACGGAATAATGACCGTAATGGAAATAATAGAAATGGAAATAACCGGGATGGATTCCATTCCGATCCATTTATGTCTGTGGTATTTGATAAACCTACAGAAAAATCTGGTGGAAGAAATAATGCTCAACGTAATGGAAATGGATACAATAATAAGAAGAAAAATAACCGTAGAGATATTGATGATGAATTACCAATGGAGAAGCCAAAGAAAGATCCAAACAGAAAGGGTGCGTTTATTATGCCTAAGCCTGTAGTGGTAGAACAAGAAGATGAAAACACAATCAAGACAGTTATTTTACCAGAGAGTATGACAATAAAAGAATTAGCAGATAAAATGAAAGTACAGCCTGCTAATATTGTAAAAAAATTATTCTTGCAAGGTAAGATTGTTACAATTAATCAAGAGGTTACTTTTGAAGAAGCAGAAGAAATTGCATTAGAATATAATTATATTGCAGAATTAGAAGAACAAGTTGATATAATAGAGGAATTGCTAAAAGAAGAAGAAGAGGACGAAAGCAAGATGAAAAAACGTCCACCAGTTATATGTGTTATGGGGCATGTAGATCATGGTAAAACTTCTTTACTTGATGCCATTCGTAAAACCAATGTTACAGAGAGAGAAGCAGGTGGAATTACCCAGCATATTGGAGCTTACATGGTATCTGTAAATGGAGAAAAGATTACCTTCCTTGATACACCAGGACATGAAGCATTTACCTCCATGCGTATGCGGGGTGCACAGTCTACAGATATTGCGATTCTTGTTGTTGCTGCTGATGATGGTGTAATGCCACAGACTGTGGAAGCAATTAGTCATGCAAAGGCAGCAGGAGTAGAAATTATTGTTGCAGTAAATAAGATTGATAAAGAAAGTGCTAATATTGAGAGAGTAAAACAAGAACTTGTGGAGCATGAATTAATTGCAGAAGATTGGGGAGGAACCACAGCGTTTGTACCAGTTTCTGCCCGTAGTGGACAGGGAATTGAGGAATTGCTGGAAATGATTCTTCTTACAGCAGAAGTTATGGAGTTAAAAGCAAATCCAAACCGTGCAGCCAGAGGTATTGTAATTGAAGCACAGCTTGATAAGGGAAGAGGACCAGTTGCTACTGTATTGGTACAAAAAGGTACGCTTCATGTGGGAGATTCTATTGCGGTTGGTAAGGCACATGGTAAAGTAAGAGCTATGATTGATGACAAGGGAAGAAGAGTGAAGGAAGCAACCCCTTCTACTCCAGTAGAGATTCTTGGATTAAATGAGGTGCCGGAAGCAGGAGAAATCTTTATTAATACTGAAAATGATAAAGAGGCTAGAAATATTGCAGAAGCCTTTATTAAACAGGGAAGAGAAAAATTGCTTGCAGATACAAAAGCAAGATTGTCCTTGGATGGTTTGTTCTCCCAGATCCAGGCAGGTAATATCAAGGAATTGAATTTAATTGTCAAAGCAGATGTGCAAGGTTCTGTGGAAGCGGTAAAACAAAGCCTGTTAAAACTTTCTAATGAAGAAGTTGCCATTCGTATTATCCATGGTGGTGTAGGTGCTATTAATGAGTCAGATGTTTCTTTGGCTAGTGCATCAAATGCAATTATAATTGGATTTAATGTAAGACCAGATGCAACTGCAAAAGATATGGCAGATACCGAAAATGTAGATTTACGTTTGTATAAAGTAATCTACAATGCAATTGAAGATGTAGAAGCTGCTATGAAGGGTATGCTAGATCCAATATTTGAAGAAAAAGTAATTGGTCATGCAGAAGTACGACAGACATTTAAGGCATCAGGAGTAGGTGTAATTGCTGGTTCTTATGTGTTAGATGGAAAAATTGTCCGTAATTCCAAAGTGAGAATCCGTCGTGATGGAGAATTGATTCATGAGGGAGAACTGGCATCCTTGAAACGTTTTAAAGATGATGTGAAGGAAGTAAATGCAGGTTATGAATGTGGTTTAGTCTTTGAGAAATATAATGATATTAAAGAAGAAGACCAAGTTGAGATTTATGTTATGGAAGAGGTCCCAAGATAAAAAGAATTATATGGAATAAAGGAACCAGGAGGTGTAAATATGAGAAAGAATAGTATAAAAAATACCCGGATCAATGGAGAAGTACAGAAGGAATTAAGTAAGGTAATTAGTCAGGAGATTAAAGATCCTAGAATTGATCCAATGACATCTGTTATTGATGTAGAGGTATCTCCTGATTTAAAGCATGCGAAGGTATATATTAGTGTATATGGTAATGAGGAAAAGAAAATGGCTACATTAGAGGGACTTCGTAGTGCGGCACCATTTATTCGCAGACATCTGGCGAGTACCATTAATTTACGAAATACGCCAGAATTGACATTCTTAATGGATGAATCAATCGAATATGGTGTAAATATGTCAAAATTAATTGATGATGTAAATAAAGATATTGTAAGGGAAGATACAGAATAGAAAAACTGCAGTAACTGTTCATGGTTCTGAACAGTTACAAACTGCAATAATTGCCCTGTTCTGGGTGAATACTGGAACAGGGTTTCTTTGTTCGTGGGGCTATAAGAAAATACTTATACTATCTTTTGAATGTATTATCATAAATAAAGGATGATTGATATTAGATTAGGGAAGAATGGAGAATGATATATGAATCAATTAAAAGAACAGTTCTGGCAGGAAGTTACTGCGGCAAATTCTATTATGATAGCAGGACATATAAGACCAGATGGAGATTGTACAGGATCTTGTATGGCACTGTATCAGTATTTTTCTAAAGAGTTTCCCCAAAAGGAAACAAATGTATATTTTGAAAGCGTACCAGAAAAATTTGAATTTCTAAAAAAAATACAAGAAAGAAAAACGGAATGTAGTGATGGAAAAAGATACGATTTGTTTATTGCGGTAGATTCCAGTGATAAGGAAAGACTGGGAGAGGCTGGAGTATATTTTCAAAATGCCAAAAGAACCATTTGTGTAGATCATCATATCAGTAATTTGAATTATGCAGATTTGAATATCGTAGAAGTAAATGCAAGTTCTACAGCAGAAGTAATTTATCAATTGCTGGAAGAAGAGCAGATTGATTGTGAAATTGCTACAGGACTTTATCTTGGTATTATACATGATAGTGGTGTTTTTAAATATGAAAACACTTCAAGAAAGACAATGGAAATAGCTGGAGTGTTAATGGAAAAAGGGGTAAATACCGCAAAAGTAATTGATGAAACTTTCTATCAAAAAACTTATGTGCAGAATCAAATTTTAGGACGAGTGTTATTGGAAAGTATGATGGTATTAGAAGGAAAAGGGATTGTTTCCTGTGTAACACAAAGAATGATGGAATTCTTTGGAGCAACTCCTGCAGATTTAGATGGCATCATAGAACAGATGCGTTTGACAAAAGGCGTGGAAGTGGCTATCTTATTAGTGGAAACAGGTGTCCTTACCTATAAGGTCAGTATGCGGTCAGTAAAAGAAGTAAATGTAAGTGACATAGCATTGAAATTTGGAGGAGGAGGTCATGTCCGTGCAGCAGGCTGTACAATGACAGGAACTTTCCATGATATAGTGAACACTTTATTAGGATACTGTGAAATACAAATGAAGTAGCAGTTTAGCCATGCCATTTATATTTTGCCAGAATAGTAACTGTGCAGACCTACCTGAACTGTTACCTAGAATATAATTATGGCTAAAAATTTTGTGAATTGGCTGGCATTATAAAGGAGAATAGATACCATGAATGGAATTATAAATGTATATAAGGAAAAGGGGTTTACTTCTCATGATGTGGTAGCAAAGCTTCGAGGTATCCTGCATCAAAAAAAGATTGGACATACCGGAACGCTGGATCCGGATGCAACAGGTGTCCTTCCGGTCTGTCTTGGAAATGCTACAAAGCTTTGTGACTTATTGACAGATAAAGATAAGACTTATAAGGCAGTTTTAAAACTTGGTGTGGTAACAGATACTCAGGACTTGACAGGAAAGATTTTAGAAGAATTGCCTGTGGAATGCAGCAGGGAAGAGATGGAACAGGCATTATATTCTTTTTTAGGGGATTATCAGCAGATTCCACCAATGTATTCTGCACTAAAAGTAAATGGCAAAAAGCTGTATGAACTTGCAAGAGAAGGAAAAGTAGTAGAACGAAAACCAAGACAAGTGAAGATATATGATATAAAAATATGGGATGTCAATTGGGAACAAAAGGAAGTAGAATTTGAGGTTACCTGTTCCAAAGGAACTTATATAAGAACCCTTTGTCATGATATTGGGAAAAAACTTGGATGTGGTGGTGCAATGAAATCCCTAGTGCGTACAAGGGTGAGCAGATTCCAAATAGAGGAAAGTTTATCTTTAACAGAAATAGAAGCATTGGCAAAGGAAAACCAGATAGAGGAAAAAATAATGGCTGTAGATAAATTTTTTATAAATAACCCAGCGGTTTATATGAAGGAAGATGCAGACAAAAGAATCTATAATGGAAATTCTTTCCAGAAAAGAAATATTCAAACGCAGGAAACAGGAACAGGTGATTGGATTCGCGTGTATGACAGTAAGGGTATATTCATAGGAATATATAAGCTGGAAGAAAAAGAAGAGATTTATAAACCAGTAAAGATGTTTTTATAATGGAGGACTTTATGAGACAAATATTGAACACAGAAGAGTTCTGTTTGGAGGCTTCTGCTGTGTGTCTGGGCAAATTTGATGGTATTCATAAAGGTCATCGTTTGCTTATAGAAGAGATTCAAAAGTACAAAAAACAGAAGTTACAAGCTGTGGTATTTACCTTTGCCTTACATCCATATACGTTATTTTCCAGAGGAGAGGCAAAATTAATAGATACCACAAAAGAAAAAATTGAAAAGCTCGAAAGACTTGGAGTAGATGTGTTGGTTTCTTATCCATTTACAAAAGAGACTGCAGCAATGAAACCAGAAGATTTTATTAAAGAGGTATTAGTAAAAAAACTTGGTGCAAAAGTGATTGTAGTGGGGAAGGATTTTCATTTTGGTTACCAGAGAAAAGGGAATATTACTCTTCTTCGGAAGTATGCAAAGGAATGTGGTTATAAAGTGGTTTCTTTAGAAAAAATACAAGAGGATAACCATGTGATAAGCAGTACCCGGATACGTAATGAAATTAAAGCTGGTAATATGGAAAAGGTAACCAGCCTTCTTGGAGAGCCATATTCCATTATAGGAGAAGTTGTTCATGGAAAACAATTAGGGCGAACGATAGGAATGCCTACTATCAATCAGGAAGTCCCAGAAGCAAAGATTATTCCACCCAAAGGAGTATATGTATCCAAAGTATATCTGCCAGAAGGAGAATACAGGGGAATTACTAATATTGGAAATAAGCCTACTGTAAGCGGAGAACAACAGCTTGGTGTGGAAACCCATATCCTTGGATATGAGGGGGATTTGTATGGGAAAACGGTTAAAGTTTCTTTATATGAATTTGTAAGAAGTGAACAGAAGTTTTCTTCGTTGGAGGAATTGAAAGCACAGATGCATCGGGACATGGAATATGCAAAAATCTCTTTACAAGAGGCTTAAAATGTGTTAATATACCAAGGTATGGAAATAAGCCGTTACTCAGGTGTTGGATTATCCGACCTATACCTTAGTAGCTGGTGATTATGATTAGGAGGATATATTATGATTAGTAAAGAAAAGAAAGCAGAAATTATTGCAACTTATGGAAGAACAGCAGGAGACACAGGTTCACCTGAAGTTCAGATTGCATTGTTGACAGAAAGAATCAAAGAGTTAACAGAGCATTTAAAAGTAAACCAAAAGGATCATCATTCCAGAAGAGGTCTTTTGAAGATGGTAGGTCAGAGAAGAGGATTACTTGCTTATTTGAAGAAAAAAGACTTAGAGGGATATCGTGCATTGATTGAAAAGTTAGGATTAAGAAAATAATCTGTATAAAGAGAGAGAATCATATATTGGTTCTCTCTTTTGCTATAAAAATTGTAACTGTTCAGAAAACCTCATTCGGATTTTTCTAGAATATACATAATATCTAATAATTTTCCATAATGGCTGGTAAAAATCCTCATGT
>CAMWUK010000034.1 GCA_947177415.1 uncultured Clostridiaceae bacterium | reverse complement strand
ATTTAGAACAGTATTTTATTGAGATGCTAAATCCTTATGTGAAAAAGTGGAAGAATAAGAGAGATTTAGATACTGTAAAAATTATTAATAAACAATTGAAGGAAAATAGTAAAGAGAATAAACTTTATATTCCTAAATACATACCTTATTTAGCAGAAGAAAAAGACAAAGAAAAATTACATAAGGTTTTGATAGTGGATTATATACAAAACTATCCTAATAGTGAAAATGAAAACTGGAAATTAACAGATAATATTTCTAAGTGTTTTGAAATTATTGGGTTGTTTTTAATGAGTTTTCTCTTGGCATTATCAGTGATTATGGTGTTTATTTCTGTTAGTTTATTGTTGCTTGAAATTTTTACTAGCAGCTCTGGAGGGTCACTAAAAGAATGTGTAATTAATCTTATAAAATCACTTTTTATTTTTGTGGTAGTGGTAATAATGATAAGAACAATAAAAATATCAGAAATAGATGACTTTTCATTAGAAGAACAAAAAATAAAAAAGAATATTGAAAAAAAGGTGAAATATTATGATAAAAAATCATCAAAATATTATTTTTAAAGATTAGAGTCCTAACCAGGGCTCTTTTTATTTCCTAAACAAAACGGAAGGAAGTGAAGGATCATGTCAAGAGCACCAAATAAAAGGACTGATGTATTTATGTGTAACCTTTGATGTAAAAAATGCTTAATCATTATTCTATAATAATAATGCCCTCCATATTATGAAACAGAGAAGTACTACTTAGATAGGTTCACACTTGAGGACCATATACGTTTGAGGGATACATTAAGTGGAATTAAAGGAAAGTTCCTTTTATCTTATAACGACTGTGAATATGTTAGGGAATTATACAGTAATTATAATATTATTTCAGTAGAACGGTCACATAATCTGGTACAAGGAGAGAAAAAGCCAAAATATAAAGAACTGCTAATTAAAAACTATAAATAGAATGATATTATATATCAAAAAGTCAATAACATATTAAAATATGATATATTTAAGTATAAGGGCATTGTTATATAGGAATATATCTTTTTTTATTTGCGTTGTTGAATAGGAATAACCTCCTCGGATTCGAGGGGGTTAATTTTTTCCAAAACAAAACAAATAGTGAGGTGGTGATGAATGGCAAGAGCAAGAAGTCTAGGTAGTATTGAAGCAGAGAAACTATATCGTGAAGGCATGAAATTGGTTGATATTGCAAAGAAAATTGGTGTTCCAGATAGCACTGTCCGCAGGTGGAAATCTACTCAAAAATGGGATGCGGGTAAAAACGAGCAGGGTAAAAAAAAAGAAACCGAACGCTCGGATAAAAGAAAACCGAACGCTCGGAAATCTAAAGGGGCACCGAAGGGAAATAAAAATGCTGTTGGGCACGCTCCAAGTGTCCCTGTAAAAAATAAAAATGCTGAAACACATGGTTTCTTCTCGAAGTATCTTCCAGAAGAAACTTTTTCTATTATACAAGAGATAAGTAAAAAAGATCCACTGGATATCCTATGGGAGAATATAGAAATTGCTTATGCTGCTATTGTAAGGGCACAGCGTATCAGTTATGTAAAAAACAACAAGGACAATACAATTATTAAGTCAGGATATAAAAATGGTAATGTAATTGGGGAAGATTATTTGGTGCAGACGGCCATAGATAAGCAGTCAAAATTTATGCAGGCACAGGCAAGAGCACAGGGGGAATTGAGGTCACTTATAAAACAATATGATGAAATGTTGCATAAGAATTGGGAACTTGCTACCGAAGAGCAGAAAGCAAGAATTGCTGCACTTAAAGCAAAGACGAACAACGATGATCCAGAAGAGATTGCAGATGATGGTTTCCTGGAAGCATTAAATGGAACAGCAAGGGATGATTGGTCGGATGAAGAATAAGAAAATATCACCGTTTAAATTCAAACCATTCAGCAAAAAGCAAAGAAAAGTATTAAATTGGTGGTGTCCTGACAGTCCAGTAAAAGATAAAGATGGAATTATAGCAGATGGAGCAATACGTTCTGGTAAAACAGTATCTATGTCGTTATCGTATGTGTTGTGGGCAATGTCCACATTTGATGGTCAAAACTTTGGTATGTGCGGTAAAACAATTGGTTCATTTCGTAGAAATGTACTGTTTTGGATGAAACTTATGCTAAAGTCCAGAGGATATAAAGTAACTGACCATCGGGCAGATAATCTTGTAGTTGTATCCAGAGGAAATGTAGAGAACAATTTTTATATTTTTGGTGGAAAAGACGAACGCTCACAGGATTTGATACAGGGAATCACACTGGCAGGATGTTTCTTTGATGAAGTGGCACTTATGCCAGAGAGCTTTGTCAACCAGGCAACAGGACGTTGTTCAGTAGATGGTTCCAAGTTCTGGTTTAATTGTAATCCAGATGGACCATATCATTGGTTCAAAGTAAACTGGATAGATAAAATCTCGGATAAAAACTTGCTTTATCTCCATTTTACTATGGATGATAACCTAAGTCTTTCTGAGAAAATCAAAGCAAGGTACCGTTCTATGTACAGTGGTGTCTTTTTTGATAGGTATATAAGAGGGTTGTGGGTTGTCGCAGAAGGCATAATTTATGATATGTTTGATAAAACAAAACATATTTTAAATAATTTGAATGGAATTATAAAAACAAAATACTATGTCAGTTGTGATTACGGTACGCAGAATGCTACCGTTTTTCTTTTATGGGCAAAAAACAATGATGGCCGCTGGGTAGTGACAAAGGAATATTACTACAGTGGTCGTGATGAAGATGTACAAAAGACAGATACAGAGTATGCAGATGATTTGAAAGAATGGCTTAGAGGCATCAAACCATACAAGATAATTATTGACCCATCGGCAGCTTCTTTCATTGCAGAACTAAGGAAGAGAGGGTATCCAATTAAACAGGCAGAGAATGATGTGCTTGATGGTATCAGGTTTGTGGCATCACTTCTGAATCAGGAAAAAATAGCAGTACATGAAAGCTGTGAAAATACAATTCTCGAATTTAATTCTTATATTTGGGATGCAAAGGCAAGCGAGCGTGGGGAAGATAAGCCAACCAAACAACATGACCACGCCATGGATGCAGTAAGGTATTTCTGCTATACAGTGATTAGAAAGTTAAACAATATATCTGTACCAGAAAAGACTTCTTTAGGAAAGAGCAGTTATTGGAGAAGTTAGTAAGAAATTTTACAGTTATGTTATTTTGAATGGAACGAATGTGAGGTGAGAATAGATGGCTAACAGTAAAGAGATTGGTCGCATCGGTCAGAGACGTTACGGTGGAACTCTCTATGAGGAGTTCTTACATGAATTAAGAGGAAAAAGAGGAATAGAAACTTATCGGGAAATGTCAGAGAATGACGATGTGATAGGTGCTATTCTATTTGCCATTGAAATGCTTGTAAGACAATGTGACTGGAATGTGGAACCAGGTGGAGACACAGTGAAGGATAAAGAGGCAGCGGAGTTTGTTAAGACCTGTATGGATGACATGCAGGATACTTGGATAGACACTATTTCTGAAATCCTGTCATTTCTTACCTTTGGCTGGAGCTTTCATGAAATTGTTTATAAACGAAGAATGGGTAATACAAAAGACCCACGAACAAAGAGTAAATATAATGATGGACTGATAGGCTGGAAAAAACTACCTATAAGAGCACAGGAAACGCTTTATCAATGGGAATATGACAATGAGGACAATTTGCTTGGTATGACACAGATGCCGCCACCGGATTACGGCATGTTTACAATTCCGATGGAAAAAGCCTTATTATTCCGCACAAAAAGCAGAAAGAACAACCCAGAAGGGAGAAGCATTTTAAGGAATGCTTACCGCTCCTGGTATTTTAAAAGAAGAATCCAAGAAATTGAAGGAATTGGAATAGAAAGAGACTTGGCAGGGCTTCCAGTAATACATGCAGACGAAGAAAGGGATATTTGGAGTGAAGATGATCCAGAAGCTGTTAAGGCTAGAGCTTATTTAGAAAACTTGGTTAAAAATATCCGTCGGGATGAGATGGAAGGAGTTGTTCTCCCGTTTGGATTTCAATTGGAACTGTTAAGTTCTGGCGGAAACAGACAATTTGATACAAATGCAATTATAAACCGCTATGACACTCGAATAGCTATGACAGTGCTGGCGGATTTTATTTTTTTGGGACATGATAAAACAGGCAGCTGGGCATTAAGTTCTGATAAAACAGAGTTGTTCGCTGTTGCTATTGGAGCATTTCTTGATATTATTTGTGAGACATTTAATAGCCAAGGCATACCATCATTAATTGATATAAATGGCAAGCACTTTGCTGGTATCACAGAATATCCCAAGATGACCCACGGAGATATTGAAGATGAAGACATTACGAAAGTATCAGCATTTATTAAAGACATGACAGGAATTGGTGTTCTGGTTCCTGATGACAGCCTGGAAGATTATGTTCGACAGAAAGGACATTTGCCAGAGAGAACTATAGATACCAGAGAGCTTGACCGCACAAGGCAGGAACAGCAGGAGCAGAATCAGCCACCTGAGCCAGAAACTGCCGCAGGTACTGAATCCAACAAAGAAGAGGAAGAAATACCAGAAGAAAAAATGCAGAAGGCTAAAGAACGGCTAGGAAGGAGCGGAAGTTATGGCGTTTCGTTGGATACCGGCTAAAAAGATAAAAAAGAAGAAATCAGAGAATGCCCAAAAAGTGCTTGATAAACTAAAGGAATATTTAGAAAGCAGCAAAGTAACAGGGGAACCCATTCAGATACTTTGTGGATTCTGGAAAGACCAACAGACTGTAATTACATATCAGGAGTTACGACAGGCGGTCATTGATGGTGCTATAAGTAAAGAAACTATAAGATTGTGGCAACAGGATTATTCTATATTAGTTGCAAATCAGCTTAGCCCAATATGGACAAATGCATTTGAAGCAGGGGCAGCGAAACAACCATTACTGGAAGGTCTTAATTTTAAGTTTGATATGCAAACGCCTGGTATCACAAAATGGATTAATGAACGTGGTGCAGAATTTGTTACAGCAAGTACCCAAGAGCAGAAAAACGCTATTGCTGCCCTATTAACAAAGAAGATGCGGGAAAGTCACACAGTAGATGAACTTGCAAGGATGATTCGCCCGTGTATTGGATTGACTGAGGGACAGGCAAAAGCTAATGTAAGGTATTATGATAGTATCGTTACAAACCTTAGAAAAGAACATCCACGCATGAAACCGGAGAGTATTCGGAAGAAAGCAAGGGATGCAGCAGCTAAGTACGCAGAACGACAGCACAGACAAAGAGCAATGACGATAGCACAGACAGAAAGTGCCTTTGCATATAATAGAGGTGCAGACGAAGGAATAAGACAGGCACAATCACAAAATCTCTTAGGCATTGTGAAAAAGCGTTGGAGTACATCTGGTGATGATGCCGTTTGCTCGATTTGTTCAGCTTTGGAGGGTGTTGAAATTGAAATGGATGCAGATTTCGATTTCAAAGGGAAGGTGCTTTTTGAAGGACACCATATGCTGCCACCAGCCCATCCAAGATGTGCATGTGCAGTTGAGTACATTGAAGTAGAAAAGCCTTTTGGAAGTTCGCATTTAGGAGCAGGTTCTTCGTATGATGTACCCGAATCCAATATTCAGGAATTGGGTGAAATAAATGTTGAAAATACTGATTCGGCAATAGCATATTACAATGAGCAGATAAGATATGATGAAAAAGAGAAGCTTATTGCTATTGACAGGAATGGCAAGGTGTATTATTCTGAAGGAGACAAAGACAGCGTAGGTTTTAGCGGGATAACTTTATCAGGAGCTACAGTTACACACAACCACCCTTCTTCAAATGGTATTGTATCCTTTGGAAAAGATGATTTTATATTTTTACAAGAAAATCAGGATATCAGAAAACTGATTGCAGTAAACGAATTATATACATATACAGTACAGGTCTTGAGTGACATAAGTAAGGTATCATATAGCGATTATTACAGGAAAGCACTAGAGGAAGCTGATATATTTGATATGGATTTTGATATTCAGCACAAAGTATTTGAAATTTTAGACAGGGAAGGATTTGTAAGCTATGTCCGAGAAAATTTTAACTAAAGAGCAGAAAATAGAGGTATTAAAACAGGAATGGCTTGAAGAGGCGAAACCATATCTTGAAAATGAATCGGGTCAAAAAGATAATTCCCATCTTGATGGATCAGATTCAACGGCTCTTGCCAAAATACAGGAGAAGTATAGAGCAAAGATAAAGGAAGTTTTGGAGGAAAGCTAAATATATGTAGAAAAGTTTAAGAGTCATGTAAGTTGAATAGGAATCAAGTCGCACCAATACAACCGAAACAAATATTTAAGGCATCCAATAGGGTGTCTTTTTTTATACAAAAAATCAAGAGAGCAGGTGATAACCTTGAAAAAGTTTTCAGACTTAATAAAAAAGTCAGGTGTAGCAAAAAAAGAATCCACTAGCACAAAACAACCTGATATCGCAAAAAGAAAATTTAAAATTATGAAATCAGATAATGACAAGATGCTTGCTTTTGGCTGGGCAAACGTTTCAATGCGTGCGGATGGTGAGGTAATTGAGGACTGGCAGAAAGATATTGTCGAACCAGAAGAATTAGAGAATGCAGCTTACAGCTTTGTGGAGTTGTATCGTGAAGGTGGCGAAATGCATGAAAGGGGCGGTGCTGCTGTCCTTATTGAAAGCGTAGTGTTTACAGAAGAGAAGATGAAAGTAATGGGTATTCCTGAAAACACCCTTCCAGTCGGCTGGTGGATTGGTTTTAAAGTACTGGACGAAGATGTCTGGGAAAAAGTCAAGGATGGTACTTATAGTATGTTTTCAATTGAAGGAGAAGCCCAAAGAGTGGAGGTAGAAGATGACGTTACTTAATATATTATATTTTTTGTATATTGCCCAAGAAGCATTGAAAATACTTCTTTTGCTTTGCTTAATAGTCATCTTAGTTCAATACATTAGAAAGCATTCTGATAAAGAATGGGAGTATGTAGACGATGAGGAATCAAATGAATAACGATAATCGGCAGGGCATCTATTGAGATGTCCTGTTTGTATTATAAAGATTTTGTCAGAAAGGAGGAAGTGAAGTGGCAACAAAACTAAAGAATCTCAGAGTTAAGAAGGTTGACTTCGTGGATGAAGGAGCCAACCCAGATGCTGATATTAAGTTGTTTAAAAGAAAGGATGTAGAAGATACATCAAAAGAAGATAACAAAGAAAAAGGTACTAGTGTATTAAAACGTTTGTTTTCTTTTATTGGAAAGGCCGCAGGAATGAAACAAGATGAAATCGACAGTGCTATAGAGGAAATCCAGAAAGGTGATTCGGTAAGTTTCAATGAGAAGATTAATGAGGCAAAGAACCGAAAAATAGCTGATGAAATATGGGATGTATGCTATGCACTACAATCTTCGCTTTATTCTATTTTAAATGACGAAAAGCTTGACAGTACCAGCACAGCAAACGCAATGCAGGAAAGCCTTGACGAATTTCATACAGCAGTGCAGGATTCCATTACAAAATGGTCCAGTGGCAAAACTGCCAACATTGTAAAGAAGGATGAAGAGGTATCAGAAACTGACTTAGAGATAATGAAATCAGCAGTAGAGAGATTAAACAAATCTATTAAAAAGGCAGCAACAACATCTGGAAAGATAGTTGAACCAGAAAATAACGAAAATCTGAAAGGAGACGAAAAGGATATGAAGATTGACAAAAGTAAATTGACACCTGCAGAAAGAGCGTTTTTGGAAGATATTGAAAAACGTTGTGGAGAAGAAGAGGGAGGTAATCCTCCAGTAGAACCGCCAGCACCAGAACCACCAACACCAGCAGAGCCAACAGTAACGAAATCTGCAACACAACCACAGATACAGGAACCAACCATACAGCAGATTAGTACACCTAGCGAACCAGATGACATTTACAAGGGGTTACATCCAGCAGTAGCAGCAGAGTTGGAAGAGTTTAAGAAATTCAGACAGATAGCAGAAGAAAAAGAACTTGCTGATGTTGCAAAGAAATATGCAATTATTGGCAAAAAAGAAGAGGAACTGGTACCTTTATTCAAGAGCCTTAGGGCCGCAGGAGGCACCGCATACAACGATATGATTGCTGTGCTTGACCAGGCAGTAGAAACAGTTGAGAAGTCTGGTGCATTTTCTGAAATTGGAAAGTCTGGCGGTTATGGCAGTACAGAAGGTGGTGCATGGGCAGAAGCCAATGCAAAAGCGGCAGAAATCATGAAATCAAGAACAGGATTATCTAACGCTCAAGCATTGGATGAAGTGTTTGTGGCAAATCCTGAATTAGCTGCAAGATGTGAGAAGGAGGACTAATATGGCAACTTATATTGGATCAAGTATTAATGAAAGCCCAACTATTGTATTGCCGGCTGGGGAAAAGCTGGAAAATGCCAGGGGGATTGCATTAGCAATCAAAGACGGGGCAGTAGTAAAACCAACAGCAGGAGCCCATGTGATTGGTCTTTCTCTTATCGAGACTGACGAAACAGTAGAGAAGGGCATAGATGTTGATATTCAAATAAAAGATATTGGCAAATGGGTAGCCGGGGAAGAGATTGTTGTAGGTACAGAACTGGCTACTAATGCTGAGGGTAAGGCAGTAGCTGCAAAGGCTGGTGACTTTATTGTAGGTGTGGCACTTAGCAACGCAGCAGAGGCAGGAACATGGATTAAAGTACAGATTGTTAAAGCAGGTTATAAACCTGCAACCAGTACAAGTACACCGAATACAGAAGGGGGTAATTAAGAATGAATGGAACAGGAAGAGTAGTAGGAAGTACCAGTGACTTAATGGCACGAATTGCAAAAGGGTGGAAACCTAGCCGCTTTTTGACAAATATGAGTATGGCATTTTTTGCAAGTGCAGAAGATTATGTAGCAACAAAGATTTTCCCGATTTGTCCAGTGGATTTCTCTACAGGATTTTATTACACATTTAATAAAGGGGATTTAGCGAGGGATAATGTCCAGAGAAAACCAAAATTCGGCAAAGTGCCACCGGCACAGTTGGGTCACACAGATGGATCATACCGCTGTGAGGTTGACCAGGTTATTGTAGGAATTGACCAGATTGGTACATTAAACTATCAGCGTGCCAATGTACCTCCATCAATAGACCCAAAGAGAACAAAGAACCGTTTTATTGTAGACCAGCAGCTACTTCATCTGGATATTATGTTTGCGGACAATTTCTTCAAAAGTGGTGTGTGGGAACATGAGTTTGAAGGTATTGCATCCGGAACTACTCCAAGTGGCAGCCAGTTTATTAAATTTTCTGACGCTAACTCCGATCCTATCAGATTACTTGATGACCGCAAACGTCAGATTAAACTTGATGGTAGAAGAATGCCGAACAAACTCACATTAGGATATGATACATTTAATGCATTGAAAGAGCATCCAGATTTACTTGAACGTGTGAAATTCACAGGAAGCACTGCAAACCCGGCAAAAGTTAATGAAAGAGTTCTTGCGGAATTGTTTGGAGTAGATGAAGTAAAGGTTCTTGATGCCACATACAATGCAGCAGAAGAAGGACAGCCTGATGACATGCAGTTTATTTGTGAACCAGATGGAGCATTATTATCTTACACTACTCCAAATCCAAAACTTGACGAGCCATCCGCTGGTTACATCTTTACTTGGGACATGTTAGGTAATGGCAACTTCATGGCAACTGATACATTTGAAGGTGAAGGCGGTACTCATTCAGAGTTTATGGAAGGTTTGATTTCTACTGACATGAGAAAGACTTGTGATGACCTTGCCTGCTATTTGAAAAAATGTGTGTAAGTAAGGAGGCGGTAATATGCAGTATTTATGTGCAAAACAGCTTACCGCAGGTGGAACAACATACTATCCGGGAGAGATTATCCCGGATGGTGTTATTTTACCGGAACGAAGTGGAAAGCTGATAAACAATGGATATATTTCAGAGATGAATGCAGAAGTATCACGGGGAGTGTTTTCTGGACAGGGGGGATTATTTACCGGAGAACAAGTTGATGCTATGATTACTGAGGCAGTGGCAGCAGAGCTGGAAAAGTCAAGGGAATCTATGCAGGCAGTAAAGGCAGAATTGGTAGAGATGGAATCCGTGGATGTACCTGAAACGGTTTTAATTACAGTAAACCGAGAATCCGACGGAGAAAATGAACAGGTTACAGCAGTTCCTGCAACACCACAGGAGATACAACAGGTATTCTCCATTATGCAGCTAAACGCTGAAGAAGGAGCAAAAGCTATTACAGAAGTCCAGAGTGAGAATGTTCTAATACTTCTACATGCAGCTGATAGCCGCAAAACAATCAAAAATGCGGCAAAAGAACGGGCAGACAATCTATTCTCTGTGGAGGGAGTTGATACCTAATGGCAAAGGGAACATACACTTATGAACCAGCGAATGTCAAAGAGTTAGGCAAAGACCGTATGAGATTTGAACTGGGTGACACTATGGTGGAGGGTGGTTCAGATACTACAGCATTAACAGATGAAGAGATACAGGCTGCCATAGACACATATCCTAAAAAATGGAAACGTGCAAAATTGATGTTGCTGGAAAGTCTTTGTAGAAGATTCTCTTATGAAGTAGATACAAAAACGGGTCCTCTCGCATTGTCTTTTGGAGAAAGGGCAAAGCTCTGGCATGAAGATTACCAGACACTAAAAAAAGAAGTTTCTGCTGAATCATGTAGTGTAGCCATGTCTAATAATGGAATACATAATAAACCTCCATATTTCTATGCAGGTATGCAACAGAACGAAAGGACTAGAAATATATGATGAATGCAAGAATGATGTATATGAGACCAGGCAACCTATTCAAAGAGTTTATAATTGAAGATAATAAACAGAAAGTAACATCTACAGGGCGAGTAGTGGACAAACGTGAAGGAGACGGCATAAGAAGTTTGAAGGGCTGCTTAAGTGATGCAGATACCACGAAAGCATTGAATTTGTCCACAGAAGAGCATAAGGTTACACATACGATAGTCCAAAAAGGAATGCCGGTGGCAAAAAAAGGCGATAAGTTAGTGCTGGGAAACCGGGTATTTTATGTTGTTGCGGTAGATGATACAGGTAGTCTAGGAATATCTACATTGTATTATGTTGAGGAAAGAGATGATGTGAAATGAAACTCTGGATAGACGGTGATGGATTTAATAGTGCAGGAAGACAGATACGTGCGACTGTAAAAGAAATGACAGCTGATATAAATAGGCAAGTTTTGTCAAGAGGCGTTCGTGTAGTGAATGCAATAAGAAATGCAGAACTTGAAGTGCTGAAAGGTAAAAGAAACGGAAAGGTGTTACGTAAAAAACCAGGAACAAAAAGAAGATATAGACCATCTGCACCAGGAGAGCCACCAGCTAGACGAACAGGAAACCTCCGTTTACATTGGCATGGACAGGTAAAAAGTAAAAATGCCTCCAGAGGAGGAGTTTCTATTGTAGCAGAGTTGGAAAGTCAAGAAGAGTACGCAGGATATCTGGAGAATGGTACTGAAAATATGGCTCCCCGTCCATTTGTTGAGAAAATAAAAGAGAAGGCTAAACCAGAAATAGAAAAGATTCTTAAAGAACCTTATAACTAGGAGGTGGAGAAAAATGGCACTAGTAACAGAAAAGCCAGTAAAATCTTTTGACTTAACCCAAATTGAATGTGGTTACTTGCTTTGGGCAAAACATTCTACATGGAGTGAAGGAAAAGCTGGGTTTGTGACCGCAGTAACAGAGAATCAGTTGATTGTACAATATCATCCCAGGATAGGAAATGTAACAAATCATTTTATTATTCCTATAAATGAGGTCATAGAAGGACAATGGGAAATCAGATGGTCAGCTGATATGGCACAGATACAGAAGTATGTTGTAAAGGAAGACAATGACCAACCAGAATCCAATGAAATAGAAGAAAGTGGTGAAATGGAAGGGGGTGAGGATAATAATGATACTGGAGGAATTGATTCATAAGAGATTTGTTAGTTCAGAGAGTCTTATAAAACATCTTGCACGATATGATGGAATTCCTGCCATTTTTAGTCCGGAAGCACCAGACAGCAAGCAGGATGGTTGGGGTGATAACACTCAATATCCAAGAGTGGTTTATAACTTTGATTTACAGGCAAACGAGGAAAGACACAGTGCTGGTACTTTGTCGGTATCTCTATATTGTCAAAACGTAGAAGAGATGATGCCGGAAGTTATTGAACCCGAAGTGAGGCAATGTCTCAAAGATGTATTGTTGTATACAGATGATGAAAAATTATATGCTTTTGCATGGAACAGAACAGATGCTTTTGAAATAAAAGATAAAAAGGTAGGCTTGTTAATTGGCAGTGACATAAGGTTTGACATATTAGAATACACGAATCAAGAGACAACAGACCCTGACCCAATAGTAGCAACCAATCAATATATCAAGAAGTTATATCCTGATTGTGTAGTGATAGGATTGGACAAGATGCAGGAGATAACAGAGGCAACAGCGGAACAGCCAGTAATATATTGTCGCTTGGTGTCAACAGATAAAGCAGAAGAAACGAACACAGTCGCTTGGATGGATGGTAAGATTGCCATCCATATTTTGTGCCCGGATAGTGAAGTAAGAATGAAAATCGGAGCAGCAATTGCCCAAAAGATGTCGTTAGATGGAGAAATCATTATGCTGGATTATTCGCCAATGTTCATCAAAAGGTTGCAGGCAAATTATAAGTCTGATTATTTGAAAGACGGTCAGATTTTTGTCACTGGGCGATATGGAATACTTAGATATAAGAGTGAGCCGCATACTATTAGAAAAATAAATATAGAATGTTAATGTTTTAGACGTACTAATTTAAAATCCCTGTATTAAAAAAGCATTTTAGCAATAATTTTCAAATATAAAGGAAATAATTGTTGAAATTTTAACAACTATGGAATAAAATGGAACTGTAGCAATGCAAATGTATTGTTGCAGTTTCCAACAAAAAATATAATAATAGGGGGATATGAGTATGAAAAAGAACAAAATTGCTTTTATGGGATTGGTAATCGGAGGAATAGTGAGCATACTATCAAGTTGCCATAGTCATGAGTGGACTGATGCTACTTGTACGGAACCAAAAAGATGTTCAACATGTGAAGAAACGAGTGGAGATGCATTAGGGCATGAATGGAATGATGCCACTTGTACAACACCTAAAACATGTCAGAGATGCAACACAACGGAAGGGGATGCATTAGGGCATAATTTTGAAGAATATATTGTTGAAAAGGAAGCCACCTGTAGTGCAGAAGGGATTCAAGTAGCCAAATGTACCGTTTGTGGAGAAAAAGATAGCAAGTCAATAGATAAGCTGGAACATAAAAAAGGCAAATGGAAGATAACTAAAAAAGCTACTTTTAATTCCGCAGGAATTAAAGAGCTACATTGTTCCAAATGTGGTGAATTGATAGAAACTAAGAAATATACATTGTCAGCAAAAGAAATTAAGAAACTATATAAAGAACAGTGTAAATCTTATTCATATGACAGCATAGCCAGAGAGCCTGATAAGTACGATGGAAAATATGCTAAATTCACTGGCGAAGTTATTCAAGTAATGAGAGATGAAGATGACTATATTTTAAGAGTTGATGTCACACGAACTAGTTGGGGATATACTGATACGATTATGGTTTATTATGAGGCTCCTTCGTCTTCAAAAAAAATATTAGAAGATGATATAGTGACAATGTACGGAAAATTAGGTGGAGAAACAACTTACACTACCGTACTAAACAGTTCTGTTACTATACCTGTTTTCTTTGCAGAATATATCGACATCCAGTAATATTTTAGAGTTGTCCTATTTAAACAAGTATAGCCCCATAGCTCTAAAACCCAGCAGAATGGTAGCCATGTATCCTGCGTGTTTTAGAGTTGTGTTAAATTGAATGGGAATAAAATTAGGACTTTCTAAAGCGGATGTTATACGTTGTTTTAGAGTTGTGCTAAATTGAATGGGAATAAAATACCACTTACCTTTTTGAGTAAGTGGTATTTTTATACTTATTTTTAAGAAAGGAATATTATGAAGTTAATTGAATATGGGGAGAACTCCTGTTGAGACATGCTCCCAACCTCCCCAAAAGTTTAGCAGGATATAGCGAAAGGCTATGTCCTTTTTTGATTCCGTAGGTAGGGCGGAAAAATTTTCAAAAACCTCTTGATTTTTGTAGCTACATAAGTTATAATAAAATTACAGTTAAGAAAATCTTAACAAGTAAGGCAGGCAAATAGCCAGAGAGGAGGAAAAAATGGCAGATATGGGAATGACAGACAAGCAATTCAATGGCTTTGTACGATTTGTACTTGATGACCTCAAAGAAATCAAAGAGGAAAAAGAGAACGAAAAAAGAGAAGAGAAATTGAATAAGGTCATTGAGAATTTGCAAAAGACCTTGGAAGATTAAAAAAGGCTCTGAAATAACAGAGCCAACCTCAAAAGCTGGTGGTACTTGCCACCACCAGCACCCAAATAAAATGTATCATATTTTGGGAAAAAAGGCAAGGTCAAGAGGTGATTTCAATAGAAAAAAAGAAATTGGGTAGACCAACTGATAATCCCAAAACGATTGTTAAAAGAGCAAGAATGTCAGAGAAAGATGTAGAAAAATTAAAAGAGTGCTGTAAAGTGTTAAATATGTCCGAATCAGATGTTCTTCGCATGGGGATAGATGAAGTCTATCAAAGACTAAAAAAATAAGAAACACTCGCCAATCCTACCAAGACACACGAGTGTTTCAGAAAACCACAATACCAAAGTATTGATAAAACTATTATATCCTACTTTCGGAATTGTGGCAACAGGATTTTGAAAGGAGATTTTATTATGGCAAATGAAACAAGTAAAGGATTAGACAGGATTTTTGACTGGTATCTTGCAGAAGGATGCGACATCCCAGATGCAGAGGAAATCCAAGTTGCTTTCGATAAGTGTGATGAAATATTTGAACAGATGGCTAAGGAAGATGTTGAAGCTGTTAATGCTCTGACAGATGCTGTGTGCGATTACGGTGAGCAGCGTGAGCGGAAGGGATTTAAAGATGGTTTCCAGATTGCGTTCCAGATTTTCAATGATATGCACATGGATAGAAAGAAGGTGTCGTAAATGGCTGATTTAAGAGTAATTGAGAATGAATTAGTACCAGTCTATGAAACTAGCGAAGGCGAAAAGGTTGTTTATGGGTCAGAACTTCATAATGTATTAGAAGTCAAAAGCCGATTCAATGACTGGGTTCGTAATAGACTAAACGATTGTGAAGCCTTAGAAAATGAAGACTTTGAGACTTTTACTAAAATTTTAGTAAAAGGTGGCAGACCTCAGACAGAATACCTTATCAAACTTGACACTGCCAAAGAAATGGCAATGTTGGAGCGTAACGAGAAAGGCAAACAGGTAAGAAGATACTTTATTCAGATTGAAAAGAAATACAAAGCGAATCCTCTTGATAACTTATCTACCGAACTGAAAGCAGTAATCGTAGTAGACAAGCGTGTTACTCAAGTAGAGGAACGCATAGAAAAGCTGGAAAACAACATGACAGTAACTCATGAAATGCTCCAGACTATCAAAAATAGAGTAAATCAAAAAATAGTTTCGGTTCTGGGTGGGCATGAAAGCAATGCATATCAAGATAAACATTTAAGAGGAAAGGTATACAGCCGCTTTAATAGAGATTATTGTGACTATTTCCGTATCAATGCAAGAGCCAACACACTAGCTTCTAAATTCGAGGGAGCATTGAGTTACATTGATATGTGGGCACCAGACACCAATTTGATGATTCAGATTAAGAATTGTAATGCACAGATGAATCTAGAGGCAGTCTGAAGTGAGTAAAGATAAATCAAAAAGTTTTAGAATTGTGTATAACTAAAAAACAAAAATATAATCTATACAATAACAATAAAAATAGAACGTCTTTTTAGGCGTTCTTTTTTAATACATATTTTTATAAACAGGAGGTGTAAAACAAATGCCAACAAAGGAAAATGCAGAAACAAAACAGGAAACAAAAAATGTTGCTGAAAAAGTTTCTCCCAAAATAAAAAAGAAACAGGGAGAAGCTGTTTATTTTGCTAAGGAGTTTGTAACAAATGCAGAAACTCTTTTCCAAAGAAAACCAGAGTGTGTGAGAGCTGCACTGATGGAAAAGGGTATAGAGAAATGTACAAAGTCCGAAGCACAAAAGATTGTAGAAGGGTTTATGAAAAAGGAGGTTAGATAAAAATGTCAGGAATATTTGTTCTTGGAGAAGAAAAAGTTAGGCCAGGTAGTTACTTCCGTATTAAGAAAAATGGTGATGATTCAGAAGTAGCTGTTGTAAATGGGGTAGTAGCAGTTATTTTTCGGTCGGATTTTGGACCGATTGGTAAAGCAGTGACACTAAATAAAGATGAAGGCTATGAAAGCACTTACGGAACAGGAGGAACAACAGATGCCCTTAGGGAAGCATTTAAGGGTGGGGCAAATACAATTATTGCTGTACGTCTTGGAGATGGAGGAAAGCTTTCAAGTTTGACACTGCAAGATGATTCAGGTGAGGATGCAGTAACCATAACAACCAAACAACCTGGGGCAAAAGATTTTTCAGTTACCATTCGTGAGAAAATTACGGATCCAACAGTAAGAGAATGTATTATATATTCTGGTACCAAAGAGTTTGAAACTGTATCCTTTTTGGCTGGTGAAGGAGAGGCACAGGCTCTTGTGGATGTCCTTGCTGTCTCAAAGAACTTCGAGGCAGTGATTGCAGAGGGAAAAGAAAAAGCGGTTCTTGATAATGTTTTGCAAAGCCCGTTTTCTGGTGGAGAAGATCCAACTATTACAGTTGAGGATTACTCAAAAGCATTTATGCTTGTAGAGCCATATATATTCAATACTATTTGTGTGGATACAGAGGAAACAGCAGTGCATTCTTTACTGTATGCATTTATCAATCGTATTTTCGACAATGGTTCCCTGACACAGGCGGTGATTGCAGAGAAGAGTTCCGTAGGACTTGAAACAAGAGAAAAGAGAGCAGCAGCCTATAATGACGAGAAGATGAATTATGTGCTGAATGCAAAAGTGGAGACTACCTATGGAATTTTAGATGGTTACCAGACGGCTGCCAGATTAGCGGGCATGATTGCAGCAGTAGCCTCTAATTCTTCCTTGACCCATACGGTAATCAATGAATTTACAGACACACTGGAACGTCTTACCCCTACAGAGATTACAAAGGCGGAAACAATGGGTTGTATTGTTTTAACAATGAATAACAAAGACCAAGTGTGGATTGACAGTGCAATCAATACCCTGATTACCCCGCCAGACAATAAGGATAAGGGATGGAAGAAAATTCGCAGGGTGAAGACCAGATTTGAATTACTTAGAAGATGTAACGACATAACAGATGATTTAGTTGGAAAAGTAGATAATGATAGCAATGGACGTTTGACTATCAAGGCACAGTTAGATGATGTCTGCTTTAACATGAGAAAGGAAGGAAAGATTATTTCCTACTCCATTATGGAAGATTCAAGTTATGAAGCAGATGGGGATTCTGCCTGGTTTATTATTGATGTCATTGATAAAGACTCTGCTGAGCATATTTATACCTCGTATGGATTCCAGTTCAGCACAAAAGAAGTATAGGAGGTGCATGGTAAATGAGAAATACACAGGCCGCAGGCGATGCGAGACACGGAAGAACCGGAAAGGATGGAGCGTTTTACAATAAAGATGGAGTTTTACTGGCAACAGTAGAATCTTTTACATCTAATGTAACATTTAACAACGCAAAGTATTCCGTTCTTGGGGATGCACAGGAGCACGAAACAGCAAATACATACTCTGTAAATCTTACTATGTCCCAAGTGGTTGTGGAAGATGATGCTTTTTTTATAGAGTTAATGGAGGCATTAGACACGCAGGTAATGCCATCCTGGAATTTTCAAGGTTCCTTGCTTGGAAGAGACGGTTCAGAAGAGAGGGTTGCTTATTATGAGTGTGTTCCTTCCGGACAGATTGATATTCAGAATGTTTCAGTGGGTGATGTGATTAAGCGAAATTGGAACTTCTTTGTAAACAGGGCTCCTAAACTTACAGATTTACTTAGCGTTAGCAGGGGTTAAAAGAAAATAAATTAGATTAGAGGAGAGCAGCCGCTTTCCTCTTTTTCGTTATATAAAAGATTGGAGGAAAAATATTATGGCAAATAATGAAGTAAAAAAAGGTGTAACAATTGGTGTATCCACAGAGAAACAGGAAGAGGTTGTTTCTGAGGTTGAAAACAGAGAGTTTTCCGAAGAGGAAACAACAAATCAATTAAGAATGAACGAAGAGGATTTTCTTCAGGGATTAGTAGAAGCAGCAGAATATACAGAAGACGAAGAACAGACAGCGAACATTGAAATTGTCCGTCCAGACAGAAAGACAGGAGAAAAGAAGGTATTGTTCTGTTTTCGTGTCAGAGCCTTATCAGAAAGTGAGTACAACAAATGCAAGAAAAAACATACCAAATATGTGCGAAACAAAGCTCTTGGTGTGAAAATGCCAGAGGATACAGATTCTGTGAAATACAGGGCAAATATCATTTATGAAGCTACTGTTCCAGAAGACCGTAAAAAACTTTGGGACAACAAGGATGCATGGGAAGCACTTAGAAGCAAAGGTAAGCAGATTATGAATGGTTTGGATCTTATTGAAGCATGCCTAAAAGCAGGCGAAAAAGACAACGTAATTGAAATTATTGACCATTTGAGCGGTTATGATGACAATCTGGAAGAAGTAGAAGATTTAGAAGAAACCATAAAAAACTAATTAAAGCTGGTGGAAAAACCTGTCTGCTGCACCATATTTACCAGCGGACAGGTATGACACCAGATATTTTTTACCAAAAACCACCAAACATACAGGCGTTTATGCTTGCTTCTATGAGGATTTACCTAGAATCACTGAAAGGAGGAGAGGAAGATGGCAGCTGAAACAATCCGGATAGAAATCCCTATTGAGACCATTGATGATACAGAACCAGAGTTATCTAACCTTATAAACAAGTTAGGCAAAATGGGTAAAGCAGCGAAAGAGGCAGGAAATTCTACAGAAAAAGCGAGACAAAAAGTTTCTAAATTTGATCAAACTTCTGAAAAAACGCAACGAAGTTTGGCGAAGTGGACAAAAGAAAAATATCAGATTCTGCTGGAAGCAAAAGAACGTATCACACCAGTGCTTAGAACACTTGGAACTGGGCTAAAATCACTGTCCAGAAGAGCCTGGCATGTTACGATGAAAGCGAAAGACTTTGTTACAGCTCCAATCAGGGGTGTATTAAGGCTCTTGAGGAATCCTCTCTTCCAAGTAGGTGCAGTCCTCGGAGTTAGTATTGGACTAAAAAATACAGTCGATACATACAAGGATTTCGAGGCTGCTATGTCGCAGGTTTCTGCTGTTAGTGGGGCAACAGGTTCTGAACTGGACAAGTTGACACAGAAAGCAAAAGAAATGGGCTCAACTACTAAGTTTACTGCAAAAGAGGCGGCGGAAGGATTTAACTACATGGCTATGGCTGGTTGGAAGACTAACGACATGTTAGATGGTATTGAAGGAATACTTAGCTTAGCTGCTGCATCCGGTGAAGACTTAGGAACTACTTCTGATATTGTAACAGATGCTTTGACCGCTTTTGGCTTGCAGGCGAAGGATTCTACACATTTTGCGGATGTACTGGCTCAGGCTTCCTCAAATGCAAATACAAATGTTAGTATGCTTGGAGAAAGTTTCAAGTATGTAGCACCAGTAGCAGGAGCCATGAAATACAGCGTAGAAGATGTGTCCCTTGCACTGGGCTTAATGGCGAATGCAAGTGTGAAAAGCTCTATGGCAGGTACTTCTTTAAAAACAGCAATAGCTAATATGTCAGCACCAACAAAGAAAATGAAATCTGCAATGGATAAATATAAAATCAGTCTTACAGATGGCAAAGGACAAATGAAGTCTTTCAAAGAAGTGCTTGACAATATCAGGGGTAGTCTTGGTAAATTATCGGAAGCAGAACAAGCAGCAGCAACGAAGAATATATTTGGTAAAGAAGCAATGTCTGGTATGCTTGCTATTGTAAATGCCAGCGAAAAAGATTATAACAAGCTGGCAAAAGCAATCAATAACGCAGATGGTGCTGCAGCGGATATGGCAGCTACCATGCTGGATAATTTGGAAGGTTCCATAACCATTTTGAATAGTGCATTGGATGGTGTAAAACTTTCCTTTGGTAAAAGATTATCCCCTTATCTGAAAGGACTGGCAGAATGGCTGACAGACCAGATGCCAGAAATTGAACAAGCACTAGAAGAGTTGATGGATTCTGTGGACAGAAAAGTGGGCAGAATGCAAGCAAAGTTTGATGAACTTACAAAGACAGATAAGTGGCAGAATGCAGATTTCTTCGGAAAGGTTAAAATTGCCTGGGATGAATTTATAGCAGAGCCATTCGTAGACTGGTGGAATACAACAGGCAAGTTAAGATTTGCGGAAATTGCAAAAGATGTTGGACATGGTATTGGGTCTGGCTTGAAATTCGGTATCATGACCTTACTTGGAATTGACTTAGGAGATACCACAAACGAGGCGGTCAGTGTTGGTGCATCCTTTGCGAAAGGATTCGCTGAGGGATTTGATTTTGAGGCAGTATCAAGCAAGCTATGGGATGGATTCAAGAACATCCTTGGTAATGCATCCAAGTTACTGCCAGGTGGTGAAAGTGCGGATTTGTCTTCTTGGTTATCTATGGCATTGCTGGCAAAAATAGCAAAGCCGATAATTGGTTTCGGCCTTGGAACAGGGAAAGTAGGTAAGGTAATTGGTACTGGCTTAGGTTCACTTCTGGGTACGACAGGCAACCAAATGATGCAAGGGACAGGATTACTTAATTTACTTGCAAATGCAGGATATGCCTTGACAGGTGGTTCAGCGACCGCAGGAGGATATTTTGGTGCTGGTACCGCAATGTCGGGAGGAGCAGCCGCCGCAGTTGGTGCGGCAGGAGTTGCAGGAACAGTTGCAGCAGGAGCATCACTAATCAGTGGTGCAATGGATTTTTACAAAGCGGCGAAATCGGATGACGTAGAAGGTTCAAAAACTTATGGTGCATCTGGTGCGTTAAAGGGTGGTGGAATAATAGCTGGAGCAATAGCTGGAGCGACAATCGGAAGTGCTGTTCCTGTTATAGGAACTGCTTTAGGTGGTTTGGTTGGTGCAGGCGTTGGAGGTGTTGCTGGTTATTTTGCTGGCAACAAAGTGAAAGAAAGTTATGAGAAAGAATTTGAAGAAGCACAAAAGGAAACCGAAGAAGCCCAGAAAGCTGCGGAAAAGGCTAGGGAAATTTACAAAGCAACAGGGATTGATATTGACAACGTAAAATTTAAGTCAAAAGAATTGAACAAGGCAATAAAAGATACAGAAGTAAGTGCAGAAGAGTTTACACAAATGTATCAAGAGAAAGTTGCAAAAAATCTTGAGAAACATTTTGGAAATGTGTCATTGTCTCTCAAAGAGATAAAAAAACTGGCAGATGATGTAGTATTTGCAAATCAGGCAACCAAACTGAATAATTATGCGGTTGCTGCTGAAAAAGCAACTGCTTCCTTCTCCGTACTGGAAAACAGTATGATAGATTTAAGGAAGGCGAATTGGAGAGTCGGTCTTGGATTGAAGCTGGATACTAGCGAGAAAGACAGCTACAAAACAACAATTGAATCTTATGTGCAGAATGCAAAAGATTATGTAAATAACCAACATTACGAAGCAAAAATGGCACTTGAACTTACGCTGGGTAAAAAAGGCAGTGCTGGCATAATAAAAGATGTTGACAAGACTTACACTGGATTAGAATCTCAACTGGATAAGTTAGGGGAAAAATTAACGAAAAAAGTCGAAAAATCATTAGAAGATGGTGTTATCAGTGCGAAGGAAGAGAAGGCAATCAGAGCCTTACAGAAAAAGATACAGAATGTAACAAGCAAGATTTCTGATGCAGAAAAGCAGGCTTCTTTAGATGCTCTCAAAATCAAGTATGGCAATGAAAAAATGGATGCATCATCTTTTGCCAGCTTTCAAGAGGAACTTGAAGCAGACAATGCCACTGCTGCACAGGAATACTTTGATGCTATGCAGTCAAGTCTGGTTGCTCTCAGAACGTCAGGACTTGATCCAAACAGCAAAAAATATAAAAAGAGAGAAAAGAAAATAGAAGATGCGTATTATAATAATATGTCTTCATTAAGTGACAGGTCTTTAACGCCTCAGTTAGACATGATTGTCAGCAGCTATAGTGATGAATTAGACAATATTTTGCCAGAACTCGAAGGAACAACACAACAACGATTAAAGGAGGCAATGAGTAAAGCTTTTGCAATAGAGCCTGATGCTGTAAAATGGGAAATAAATGATGTCATTGAATGGTTTGGTTTGGAGTCACTAGAGGGAGAATTGCAAGGAGAGATTTTTCAAATGCTTCAATCAACAGCACAGACTGTAAAAGATAGCGAAAAAGCAAAGATGTCAAGAGATTTTAAAGATATTATTCCAAGCGTGGAAGAAATCATGGAAAAGGTTGACTTTTCCAAAATGACATGGAGTGATTATGCTAAGTTCGCAAAGGATGATGATTCTTTCCAAATTCCAAACAATCCTATTCAAGCATCTAAAAGTGTACTCGCTGCTGGCTTGTCAGAAGAGGAGATTAAAGAGCAAACAAAAACTCTCTCGGAACACATTCATAAATACTTGCAGCAAGACATGAACCCAAAAGAAATACAAGATTTTATGACTGAATATATGAACAGTGCAGTATCTGATATTGACACTTCGACCGCAGAAACTGTGAAAAATGCTGGAAGTAAAACGGGTGATAACCTAATCGACGGTGTGACAGAAAGTATAATAAAAAGTTCAGATGAAATAAGAAAGGCAGTGGATGACACAGTTATTGATGCAACATCTGCTCCATTTACCGTTGATATAACAATTGCACCAAATGTTAAAGTGAAATCTTACGATTATTCACCGTTGTTTGAAGGTGGAAATTCAAAGAGCAGTTCCAGCAGCCAAACAGTTGTAGGACCATCTCCGTCTCCTAAATACAATGCCGCAGGTGGTTACGCAGCACACAAGCAGTTATCCTGGCTTGCTGAGGAAGGCTACGGAGAGTACATAATACCAACCAATCCATCTAGGAGAGGAAGAGCATTAGAGTTGTATGAACAGGCAGGAAGAGCATTAGGAGTTGGACAGCATGCGGCAGGAGGTTTTGTTGGAAGAGACTACACGACAGCAAATTTAGGGGCATATTCAAAAGAAAATGCAACAGCCTTAAATTTTATCAAAGAGAACAAAAGTAATGTTCCTGTTGGTTATAATGAAGTTACAGAGGGATATTATCCAGAAGATACTCCAAACTACTCAAGCGGAAATACAGAAAGAGAGAATAACAAAGCAGTCACTCCAAATGTAAGTGTGACCGTACAAATGAATCCAGAATTCAACATCAATGGTTCAGAGGGACAAAGCGAAGAACAGGTTGTTGAAGTAATTAAGAGGCATATTGGAGAAATCGCAGATGAGGTCGGAGGAGAAATTGCAGATGTGTTAAGAGAATTATTCTCAAATATGCCATTGAAGGGAGCATAAGATATGAAGATTTCATTAAAACCTGCTAGTGACAAAGGATTTGTTTTTTCAATTCTTCCTGAACAGATACAGGTAAAGTATGCTGCAAAGTATCAAAGTTTTGATATCTTATCCAAGGGAACCGTAAAGGTTCCTAAGGGTACAGATGTAGCAGAAATTTCGTGGAATGGTGAGTTTTTTGGAGCAACAAAGAAAAAGGAGGCAATTGTGAGGACCTCAGCTTGGAAATCTCCCAATAGTTGTGTAAAAACACTCAAATCATGGATGAATAAAGGCACAGAACTTACTTTGATTGTTTCTGGTACGTGGCTTAATATAGATGTTACTATTGCATCTTTTGAAGCAACTCCTTATGGAGCTTATGGAAATGTAAAGTATTCCATTGTTTTTTCTAAAGTAAAAGAGCTGAAAATCCGTACAACAAAAGAGTCAAAACTGGGAAAGAAGAAAAAAACAACCTCCAGAAGCAAGAAGAAAAATGATAGTTCAGTGTATGTTGTGGTAAAAGGAGATACACTGATAAAAATTGCTAAGAAGAAAGGCTGTAAATGGCAGGATATTTATAACAAAAACAAAACAGTCATAGAAAAGGTTGCAAGACAAAGAGGAAGAAAAGATTCTGATCATGGACATTGGATATATCCTGGAACAAAGTTAAAGATTCCAGGTGGACAGTTGGCAACTGCTGAACTGAAGGAATATGGAATGGCAACTGCTGAACTTATGGAATACGGTACGGCGATTGGACAAGGGAAACAATATCGTTGATTTTGTTGAAATACAAAGAAATGTGTGATAATATAGGAACATAGCAACCGTGTACAGGGATGGTTAGCCTCTCATTTTACATAAGATGGGAGGTGGTGCATATGAGTACATTTGAAAGTATTTATTTAATGCTTACATTTGCGACATTTATCATTGCACTGCTTGCCTACATAGACAAGCGGAAATAAAAAACACCTACCCTGCTACTTTAGCCGGTACAGGGTAGGTAAAAACTACACGAGGCTAACCACTTTGTGGCGGTTGCTTCTTTAAATTTAATATAACACAGTTTCTTTTAATTGTAAAGAATTTTTCAATAGTACCTGCAGGGTATGAAAGATGATAGAAGCTATTATGCAAGACCTCATATTTATTATGAGGTCTTTTATGTTATTTAAGAAGGCGGGTGAGATTGTGGTTGATATAGCAACATTAAAGTACAAAGTCGTAATCGTAGACAGCAAGAAGAAAAGATATAACATCACAGATTATATCCAGAGCTTATCATGGGAAGAAAATGAGAATGAAATTTCATCAAGAATTACATTCGATACAAGAAACGACAAGACGTCAAAAGGGTACTTATCAGCAATGATAAAACTTGGATGTCTTGTTTTGGTTTATGCAAAACATGGAAATCAAAAGTACAGAGAAGTGGCAAGAGGAGAGGTTGTTTCGTGGAATCCTGTAAAACAAAGTAGTTCACGCAATTTTAAATGTACATGTTATGACCAGTTATACAATCTCCAGAAAAGCCAGGATAACTTTTTCTTTAAATCCGGGACAAGTACAAAGTCAAGAATCAAAAGGGTATTTACTAAATGGAAAATACCAATTGGAAAATATGATGGTCCTAACAAGAAACACGGAAAGAAGAAATGCCAGAACCAGTATTTATCTGATATTTTACTGGGTATTCTGGATGATGCAGTAAAGAAAGGCGGTAAAAAATCTGTAATCCGCATGGAAAAAGGGAAAGTGTCTATTATCTCACAAGGATCTAACTCAGATGTTTATGTTTTCCAAGGAAATAATACAAAAGTTATCTCCAGAAACAAAAGCACAGCAGACCTTGTTACTCGTGTGAAAGTAATAGGAAAATCAAAAGAAGGTGGCAAAAATAAAGTGGTTGCTACTTTAAATGGGCTGACCCAATATGGAGTAAGACAGAGGATCTACACAAGAAGCTCTGACGAATCTGTGAAGGAAGCTAAGAAAGCAGCACAAGAGATTCTAAATGATAGTGGCGTAATCAAGAAGGAAGTCACTGTGCAGAGCCCAGACGTGCCTTATATCAGGAAAGGAGACTTTGTTTATATGAATGCAGGTGCTTTAAAAGGATATTATGTTGTGCTTGGGATACAGCATGATGCATCTACGTTTAGTATGAGTATGGATATTGAGCTTTCAGACAAAAGCAAGGTGTCAAAAAATAAACAAACGAAATCAGGAAACTATAAGGTTGGTGAGGTAGTTAATTTTAAAGGCGGAAAACATTATGTATCATCTAGCGGAAATAAAGGTTTTTCTGCAAAAGCAGGAAATGCGAAGATAACAAGGATAGTAAATAATGCAAAACATCCATACCATCTTATCCATACAAACAAGAAGAGTAACGTATATGGCTGGGTGGATGAAGGTACTTTTAGTTAGGAGGTTGGTGTTTTGAGTAATACAAATAAAGGCGTTAGTGATTTAGCAAATGTATTGACTGGAAGAATACATAAACAGACAGAACAGCCTCCAAATCTGGATTTTGGAACAATCAAAAAGAATGGAACTTTGCAGACAAATACATTTCCAGCTAACTTACAGAGAGGCGATTACTGTATCCTTGAACATTGTAAAAGTGATATAAAAGATGGAACCAGTGCGAGGGTGTTAGTAGCATGGGTAGAAGATGATGCTGTAGTTGTGGGGGTTCTTGCTGGTGAGGAGGTGGTGCCAGATGGATAATAAACTTTTTCCAGAGTATGACTTAGACGAAGAGGAAGCTGACGAAGAGAGCGGGGAGGAATTTGATACAGAATACAAAAGGAGTATGAAATGGAATCCAGAACTTGGAGATTTTGTTCGTGATTCCTCAAATCGAATCGTAGAATGTGATGGTTATGAGGCTTATGCAATCTGGTGCTACAAGATGGTACAGACCGTGCGTGATGCACATACATCATACATAGAAGAAATTACAGGTAACGATTTAGGTGTTGACATGGATGGGATAGAACAGGAGGATGACAGGGAAACTGTAGAATCTATGTTACAGAGAGGCTACACAGATGCCCTTATGGTGAATCCCCGGACAGAATCTGTATCAAACTTTTCCTTTAATTGGGAAGGTGATGAGGTAAACTGCACATTTCAAGTGTTCGCAGTGGATTGGGACGAAACAGTACAGATTAGTATTTAGCTTTATGATTATGTTACTTTTAAACTCCTCGGATTCGAGGGGTTAAATTTTTTTGAGGAGGTGGTAGACGTGCCACAGATGGATTTTACACCACCAGATTTTGTTGAGGGCAATTCAACCGAGGACATTCATGAAAGAATGATGGCAAATCTCCCAGAGGATATTGACGATACCCCGGGCGGTTTCCCCTATGATATGACCATGCCATCTGCAATTGAGAAATCAGAACTTATTGAGTTTCACTTAGTAAGGGCATTGATGATTGCTTTTCCTCAGTTCGCCTGGGACGAGTGGCTGGATATGCATGGTCAGCAAGTCCACATCACAAGACATGAAGGAAAATATGCCACAGGTACTCTGCAAATCGAAGGAGAACCAGATACAGAAATTGAGAAAGGCACTGTATTTCTGGTGCCTGCAACAGAGGATTCTCCGGCAATTGAATTTAAAACAGATGAAGACTGCATAATCGGTGAATCTGGTGTTGTTCTAGTGGGTATAACTGCTTTGGAATCGGGAGCAGATTCTAATGTAAAAGCAGGATCCATATCCATCATGGAAGAACCATTAGATGAGGTTACAGGTATCACAAATCCAGAGGCTACCTCTGGTGGTACAGCAACTGAAAGTGATGATGATTACTACGACAGGATAGCAACAGAGTATGAAAACAGCCGGACATTTCTTGGAAGTGATGCAGACTATATTAGATGGGCACAGGAGGCAGGGGCGGGAGATTGCATTGTGGATGCAGCAGCAGAGGGTCCAGGTACCGTGAAGTTAGTACTTGTAGACCAGAACGGACAGCCAGCAACTGAGAAACTGCTGGAAGATGTATATAACTACATTGTGTCTCCAGATGATAGAAAAGAAAGACTGTTACCTACAGCATGTGCAGAACTGATTTGCGTATCAGCTAAGACTGTGCTGGTAAATTATGAATGTCATGGATTGCAGTATGATGAAACAACATCCATTGAAGAAATTAAAAAGCAGTTTGAAAAAGCACTGAAAACATTGTATGTAAGTGCAAAGAGTGATGGAGTTTTACGATATAACAGCGTTCGTCCTCTGATTAGCTCTATAGACGGAGTAAAAGATTTCGAGGAGTTTCTGGTTAATGGGGCAATATCCAATATTCAACTAAAGAGTGAAGAATATCCAGAAACTGGCTCTTGTGATTTCGACTAAGGGAGGGATTTATTTGGATAAGTTTGATATTGAAAAATTCCCAACCAGTGAATCAGCGAAAAATATGCTTCATTCCATTTCGGAAGATTTCTATGAGAAGTCTTATGTCATGAAGTGGTTGCTGCAAGTGATGGGGCTAGAGTGGGATGAGGCAAAAAGAATTATCATAGAAGAATTACCGCAACAATTCTTTATTGAAACGGCCACATGGGGACTTATGTTTCATGAACAGAAATGGCAATTGCCAGTAAGGCAGAATTTAAGCTACGAAGAAAGAAGGAGGCTGATATATCAAAGAAGAGATTTTAAAGCTCCAATGACACCTTACAAGATGGAAATTTACTTAAAAAATGTAACAGGGTTTGATGTGCATGTATTAGATTGTCATGATGCCGGAGAATATGGATTTATTCCGGAACATCCAAATATTTTTAAAGTTATTTTTATAGGAGAAGGAACTCTTGATACAAAAGCTGCCAGGGAACTGCTCAATAAAATAAAGCAATCACATACTGTTTATACAATTGGTGAAATGGTAATTGTTATTGTGGATCATAAAGAATTGGAACAGATTCAACTTCGTAGATTAAACTTGCGGACGTCATTTCCGTTCTGGAAGTTTAATAAAGATAATGCAGCAATACAGCGATTAGAGTGTGGCGTAAAATGTGGAGTAATACCAGTAACGAACAATATAACAAACATGGTGTCATGTGCAATGCGGTCACATCATGTGATAAAAGAGGAAGTGAAACAATCACTTATATGCTTGTCTACATCATTTCATGATAAGACAGAAGAGATTGCCACATCACAGACTTTGAGAACAGAAGTAACTTTTACAGAATCAATCGAAGCAAGTGTAACAACTATGAAAAATGTGAGATACCTTGATGGTTCTCGATTGCTTGATGGAAGTAAACAATTGAATTCTGAAATAAAAAAGGAGGTACTATAAATGGCTGATGCAGTAGTAACAAAAATAGCAAGAAATAAAATGCTTCGGGCAAGAGCAGGAGAAATAGCACTGCCCAAAATCACAGGCTTTGCCTTTGGGGATGGTGGGGTAGATAGTTCAGGAAATGTACTCACTCCATCCGAAGACCAAGAAACACTCCATTCTGAACTGCTTAGAAAAGCTATAGACAGTTATACTATGATTTCAGAAACAAAGTGCAAGTATGAGTGTACATTGGAAAATGAGGAATTAGCAGGTGAAAGTATAAGCGAGATGGCTCTTTATGATGCAGATGGGGACTTAGTAGCAATCAAAAACTGTATGCCTAAAGGGAAAGATAATGATTTTGAAATGAAATTTGAAATCGTGGACTGTTTTTAGGAGGTGTATATCATGAAAACTTATAAAACGGATTCTCCAGTGTTTTCAACAAGTGTTTCTATATTAGAAACTACAGACACAGACCATGCAGACAACTTCAATGAACCAACAAAGCAGCTTTATGAAAATACTCTTGTAGTTAAGGAACAGATAGATAAGAAAGCAGATAAGGAACATACACACAACTATGCCAGAAGTTCTTCACCTGGAGGGGATGCCGAAAATGCATTAAAAGTGAATGGGCATACTGTACAAAGTGATGTGCCTGTCAATGCAAAATTTACAGATAGCATATATACTCATCCGGCAACATCAGGGTTCAAACATGTTCCAAGCGGAGGCAGTACAAACCAGATACTAAGATATAATGGCGATGGCACTGCCAAGTGGGATAACGATTACGTGGCTTCTGGCAGAAAGGCTGGAACATCAATTGGAGGCAGCTCTACTGCAGAAGGCAGCAACAACACAGCATCTAATGACTGTTCCCATTCAGAAGGTTACAACAACACATCATCTGGTGGCTATTCCCATACAGAAGGTAGTAGCAACACAGCATCTGGTAGCTGCTCCCATGCAGAAGGTTACAACAACACAGCATCTGGTAGCAATTCTCATGTAGAATGTTATAAAAACACAGCATCTGGTAACTATTCCCATGCTGGGGGAGCAGAAAGCTCTGCATTAGGAGAGTCTTCATTTGCACATGGTTATGTAGCACGTGCAAACAAATTTGAGACAGCATTTGGCAAGTTTAACAATAGAAAATCAACAGATGTTAATAATGAAGATGTAGCATTGCAGGTTGGGAATGGTTATTGGGATGCTAGTGGAGGTGTATTAAAAAATATTCTTACTCTTTATTATAATGGGGAGTTTTATATAAATGGAACTTATCATTCATCAGGTGCTGACTATGCAGAGTACTTTGAGTGGCTGGATGGTAATACTGGCAACGAAGACAGAAGAGGTTATTTTGTTACTATGGATGGAGACAAAATAAAAAAGGCAAATGCTGGTGATTACATCCTGGGAATTGTATCAGGCAATCCGTCTGTGATTGGAAATTCGGACGAAGAGTGGACGGGGAGATTAGTGTTAGATGAATTTGGTTGTCCTGTAATGAAAGAGATTGAAATTACCAGAAAAGTGCCAACGAATATTGAACAAGAAGGAATGGAGTTTGATGAAGTAGTTGAGCATCTCACAGTGCCAGAAGAAAATACGGAATATGATCCCGAAAGGGAGTATACCCATAGAGCAAATAGACCGGAATGGGATGCTGTTGGTATGCTTGGTGTGCTGAGAGTAAGAGATGATGGAAGTTGTAAAGTAAATGGATTTTGTACGGTTACAGATGGAGGAATCGCTACAAATAGCGAAAACGGTTACCGAGTAATAAACAGAATCAATGACCATATTATAAAAGTTGTATTTAAGTAAAGGGTGATGTAATTACAAACTTATAAACTAAACAAAATAAATTGTAGAAGTTGCACCAGTGCAACCAAAACAGATAATTAAGGCATTCAACAGAGTGTCTTTTTTAATACAAAAAATAAGAAAGAAGGATGATTTATGAAGAATTATGTGGGAACAAAATTTATTGAAGCAAGAGAAATGACAAGAGGAGATTACAATGATTATAGGGGCTGGAAGATACCAGAAAATGAGAATCCAGCAGATGAAGGCTACCTTGCAAAGTATTCAGATGGACATGTAAATTGGCTTCCTAAAAAACACTTTGAAGAAACATTCAAAATGTGTGATGGTATGACCTTTGGTATTGCAGTAGAACTGTTGAAAAAAGGATTTAAAGTTGCTCGTGAAGGATGGAACGGAAAAGGAATGTATCTGTTTTTGGCACATGGAAAAGATATTCAGTCATGTACCGGTATTAATGAGAAATGTGTTGATGTAATTTGTATGAAAACAGCTCAAGACACAGTAGTTTTTGGCTGGTTAGCAAGTCAAACGGATATGTTAGCGGAGGATTGGGTAATTGTAGAATAGTTTCTTTTGAGGGGTGATGATGTGGAAGACACAAACAATTTTGTATGCATTCATAAGAGAATATCCTTTTGTGATGTCACAATGGCAGCATGTAAAGCGGATTGTAAAGCATATAGGCTATGTTCTGAATGCAGAAACTGGTGTAGTCTTGAGAGTATATCTCTTTGCAAAGAATGTAAATGGAAAAGAAAAAAGAGGAGTAAAGAAAAGAAAGGGGCTTTGTAAGGTGCAAGGCTCCTTTTAGATTGGAGGAATTTTTATGGCAATTAAAATCAATGAAAGATTAGCAAAGTCTGTTAGTTATGGAAACAAAAGAGACTTGTCACTTGTGAAATATATAGTGATTCACTATACAGGAAACAAAGGAGATACTGCAAAGAACAACGCTGCCTACTTTGCAAATGGTAACACAAGAGCTGCAGGGGCACATTTCTTTGTGGACAAGCAGGGAGAAATCTGGAAGTCTATCAATATAGATAGAATTGCTTGGGCAGTTGGAGGATTCTATGGTAAAAATGATGATGCAGGATCATACTATCAAAAATGTACAAATACAAACAGTATATCAATAGAGTTGTGTGATTGTCTGGAAGATACGAACTGGGAACAGATGAAAGCAACAAGGCAGCTTGTACAGTATATCCAAAAGAAATGTCCAAATGCTAAGACCATTATCCGACACTGGGATGTAAATGGAAAAAAATGCCCTGCACCAATGGCAGGTGCTAATAACGAAAAATGGAAAAGATTCCATAGCTTCTTAGTAAATGGCTATCAATTCAAGGCTAAAGTCACGAAAAAAGCTGCTATACGCTCGTCTGGAAAAGTAACTGCTGAAAACAAGATTGGTACCGCCAAAAAAGGAACAGTTGTGAGAATCGCGAAAGTAGTAGTCAACTGGGGAAGGCTAAAAGAAAAGAGTGAAAATGGCAAGTATCAGTGGATTTCATTAAAAAAGCTTGAGGAACTATAGAGAGGAGGCTGGAAGTATGATACAGATAAAACAAATAGTATGTGGATTTACTGGTGTTGCAGGAAGCTTTATAGCTTCTTTTTTTGGTGGCTGGAGTACATCTATTAACACATTGATAGGATTTATGGTTATAGATTACATATCTGGCTTAATCGTAGCAGCAGTATTCAAGGCATCAAAGAAGACAGAAACAGGTGCTTTAGAGAGTGGAGCTTGCTGGAAAGGTATATTTAGAAAAATCATGACATTGGTATTGGTGGCAGTAGCCTACAGACTAGATTTACTTATCGGGGCAAGTTACATAAAAGATACAGTGACAATAGCATTCATTGCGTCGGAGGGTATTTCTATTTTGGAAAATGCAGGGCTTATGGGCTTACCAATACCAGATGTGTTGATGAATACTATTGATGTATTGAAAGACAAAGTGGAAAAGGAGTAGGTAAGATTGCAAGATAGTAAAAAAGTAAATGAACTATAAAAAATAAAAATAATTGTAATAAATATTTCCACAAAAAAGACCTCTAAGTTTTTTACTAGGAGGTCTTTTAATTATTGCGAATTATGACTTTTTACCAGAATAATATTTGTTAATACAATGATATATTTTTTCTAAATGTATTTGAATTTCTTTGTATATATTAGATTGCTCTTCATCCTCATATGTTTTGGTACTACATTCGTACATATAATCTTCTAGATTTTGTACACATATTTTTAGTTCCTTGTAAAATTTGATATTGTCAAATTTGAAAAAAATCGCATTAGCAATCATTCTGTTCAGTACATTTCCTAACTCTTCAAAATCAGATAGTTTTCCATTAGAAAATCTTATATACTTTCTTGCTTTAGGGATCTGAGATATCATATATTCATCAAAAATTTTTTCAAAATAATGAGCTTTTATATTGACATTGTTCATCTTTCTGTTTTGAATAAATGATATTATTATTGAGAGTATAGATATTATTATTGCTAAGATAGATAAAGTAGTTTCTAGTTTATTCATATAATTATATATCACCTCACATAAGCTTTTCAATAATGGCTTGAGCTAAATTTGTGTTTTGTGCTTCAATTTTTACACGTTTTTCAGTTTCTAACAAACCAATTTCATCTACTATTTCCGAAAAAATGCCTTGTACAAATGATGCTGCAACTCCTTTGATTTGCAAAGGAAAAACCAAAACAAACTCTTGAGATAAATCTAAATTACCTTTTATTTGTTTTTCATATACAGAAACACCATAATCATATCCTGCTAAATTTGTTAATGTGTTATCAAATTTTAAAACTATTCTATTTTCATTCATAATTCTATTCCTCCTTTTTTATTGCAAAATTCAAATTGTATGCAGTTCCAGGGATATTAGTTATTATAGATGAGAAAATACTTTCATCTGGAATATAAGATAAAAAGTCCCCTTGTTCATTAAAACCAATAAAATTATTATTATCATATTTAAGATATTCATGAAAGAAAAATAATATGCGATGACCACTTAACATATAACATAAATTACTATCAGATTTTTCCTCTAATGATTTTATTAAGCTTGTTAATCCAGTTCCTCCAAGTTTTTGTTTCTTTTCGCTACCAGATATTTTATGCTGAAATGATGAAACTGTGTAAAAATCATTTTGATCATACTTTTTATGAGGTTGATTAAAATGAAGTTTTTTGGCTTGTAGAATAAGATTGTATCTATCACTTAAATTTATATTACCTTCTAATTTCTTCTTTAGTGGTTCAAAAAACAAAATAGGAGAATAATTTAGTATAACAGCATTCATTCCGTAATATTTTGCTGTACTATCATCTCTGCCATGCCAAGTCTCAGTTATATCAATATCAATCAGACATTCTGTTCCTGTATGTTCTCCTGCATTCCCAACTAATTCTACTAATACTTCTGATAATTCATTACATGTATTTTGTTCGACCATATTATTTTCAAGAAAGCAACGAATTTCCTGCATTAGATTTGATAAATATATGCTATTTTCTTCTGTTGTTTTGGTGATAATTTTTCGGTAGTGTCTGCCAGACAAATCTTTTAAATATTTAGTTTTAAAGATTTGAGGGGTATTAGTGTATCCTAAAGGTGAAAATGAAATACCCTCTGACCATATTGTGTACTCAGGGATAAAGTATATTCTAAAATCTTGTCTTTTCTTAAAAATCATATACCAACATATATTTTCTAAAATTATGTATACAAGCTTATCAGCAAAAGTAGTTTTCCCTAACGAAACGTATAGAGGGATTTTAGTTTTTCCATAATATTTTTCTACATAATTAATAAGTTGTAATATTTCGTATATCTGGTCTCCAGAAAAGTAGTCTGTAGTAATAG
>CAMWUK010000033.1 GCA_947177415.1 uncultured Clostridiaceae bacterium | reverse complement strand
CATCTTAAAGAAGCACAGTGAAGATATAGGGGATATAAAATATACCTTAAAAGAACACAGTGACATCTTAAAGAAGCACAGTGAAGATATAGGGGATATAAAATATACCTTAAAAGAAGACGGTGACATCTTGATGGTACATAGTGATGGTATCCAGAGTGTTAAATTGCTATTAGAAAATGATTTTCAACCTAGACTACAAAATATTGAAGGATGTTATTTATCTACTTTTAATCGTTATAGGGATGGTGTAGATAGAATGGAACAACTGGAGACGGATGTAGATTCTTTAAAGAGTGTTGTAGAGGAACATAGCAGGCAGTTGCAAAAGATTGTGTGAGATTAGTGATGGGGCAGAGGAATCTGCCCTATTTCTTTTTGTAATGCAGAAATAAGGAGGGAGAAGTGATGGAAGAAAAGAAGTATAAAATATATTTGGTAGAGGATGATGGGGATATAGCAAAAAAGATACAGCAACACTTAGAAAGATGGGTATATCAGGTAGAAATTGTGAAAGATTTTCGGAATATTTTGGGGGAGATAATCGAATTACAGCCACATTTGATTATTATGGATATTACATTACCATATTATAATGGATTCTACTGGTGTAGTGAAATCCGAAAGTTATTTAAAATACCAATTGTATTCATTTCCTCTGCCAGTGACAATATGAATATTGTTATGGCAATGGATATGGGAGGAGATGATTTTATTGTAAAACCTTTTGACTTAACTGTGTTAACCGCAAAAATAGGGGCAATTATCCGAAGAAGTTATTCTTATGCTGGGCAGATAAATGTTTTAGAGCATAAAAATGTAATACTGAATCTTTTAGATGCTACCATCACATATCAGGGGAAGAAAGCAGAGTTTTCTAAAAACGAATTTTTAATCTTAGCATTACTTATGGAAAATAAGGGAAGTATTGTAAGTAGAGATACCATTATAATGCAATTGTGGGACAACGAAAATTTTATTGATGATAATACGCTTACAGTGAACATAACCAGAATACGAAAGAAATTAAAAGAAATTGGAGTGGTAGATTTTATAAAGACAAAAAAAGGAATAGGATATTTGATAGATAATTGAGAATAACAGTATAAAAGGTTACTGTTCACAGGTAGTACTTTGCACTTGCTGCAAAGTACGTAAGAATAAGTAGTGGTAGAGAAGAATCCAGCCTTTCGCTGAAAGCGAACTCTTAATAGGCTGGATTCCGTTACTGTTAGCACCGTAGGTGTGAACAGTAACTATAAAAGTTTCTGGGAGGTTGGTATGCAGAATAGAAAGATAAGGATAAACTTTTTTAAAGAAAGAATGAGGGGGTATCTACACGCTCTGGTTTGGATAGGGATATTTGGAGTATTATTTGCTTTATATGACGTATCAATAAAATATATCTGGTATCCAACATTGCTTAACCTAGTTTTTTTTGTTGGATATGGTATATGGGACTATAGAAGATATAAGAAAAGATACTTACAGCTTATCTGTATGAAAAATCATGTTGAGATTACCCTTGAAAATTTGCCAGAACCAATAGGTGGAGTAGAAGCAGTATATCAGGAATTGTTACAGGAAATGATGCTTAAAAAAAATGAAACCATTAACAATTTGAAGACACATTTAGAAGAAAATACAGAATATGTGACACTATGGACACATCAAATAAAAACGCCATTGACAGCTTTGCAGCTTGTGGCGGGAGAACTTGTGGAACCACAAAGAGGGGAATGCTATACCCGCCTTTTTGAAATCGAACAGTATCAAGATATGATGTTACAGTATCTGCGTTTAGAAGGTGGAGGAAATGATTATGTTTTAAAAGCTTATACACTTTCTGGAATGGTAAACCAATCAATAAAATATTTTGCCCGCATTTTTATTCGAAAAGGTATTGGGATAAAAGTGGATATACCAGAAGGAGTTCATGTTGTAACGGATGAAAAATGGTTGGTATTTGTATTAAAGCAGATTATTTCTAATGCACTAAAATATACGAATAAAGGAAAGATTTCTATCTTTGTAGAACGGGAAAAGACATTAGTAATTCAAGATACTGGGATGGGTATTGCACCAGAAGATATACCACGATTATTTGAAAGAGGGTATACTGGTTATAATGGTAGAAAAGATAAAAAAGCATCAGGATTAGGTTTGTTTTTAAGTAAAAAAATCTTAGACAACTTAAGCCATTCCATAACTATTCAATCATCTCTTAATCAAGGAACCAGAGTGGAGATAAGTTTTATATCAGACAGGAGGTAAAATATGCGTCGGTTTTTAAATGTAGTGATTGTAGTAAAACAAAAATTTTCTGATATACTGCCTATGATATATAAAATTATGGAGGAAAATCAGTGGGTAGAAGAGAGAAGGCTCTTTTTTATGGAAGATCTCAATGATGCAAAAACTGAGAATCGTACACCTCATGCAATGATGTGCAAGGCATTTCCGCAGATGGCATCTTATTGGCATTCTGCAAAGAAGAACAAAGAACAAAAAGCAGAGTACTTTAGCAATTTTCCAGGATATATGGATGGAAAAGTTGTGTTTATGCCAGAGAATAAGGAGATTACCAGAGATTTTCTGAAAAATATGGCAGCCAAAATACCAAAACCATGTTCTTTTTTTCAGACGAATATTGTTTTAGATGGTATTCGATGGAACAAAGAATGTAATACAGATCCAGCTATAGATTGGCAGGAAGTGCAGAATTATCCAGATAATGAATTTTTACCAGGGCAGATATATGCAGGTTCTTTTTTTATTCGTGCCATGTTCTACCAGAGCAATAGTATATTCTTGGAAAAGGGTTTTGACATGAAACCAGAACTTAGGATACTGATTGAAATTACAGAAAAGTTTTCTCGTAAAGAGGCATTGGCTATTGTTGAAGAATTTCAGAAGGTTTTTGGAACCCACAAACAGACTTATACAAAAATTTATACTATATCTGTTCCTCCGTGGAAGAATAGAGAATATCTTATCCAACAGACAAAGAGGATGCAGGAGTGGTACAATTTATGGTGTCAGGAAACCATCTGTAAACTGAGAGAATTTATAGAAAATAAAAAAGGTTCCATGCAGAAAGATATAAAGACACCTGGTATAAAGACATTGCAGAAAAAGTTTCTTAAGGAACAGAATTTGGTGTCTCATGATATCCGGCCTTGGGATGATCATGGTTGGTGCAGGCAGTTAGTACACAATTTTTGGCTTTATGTGGAGTTGGTAGTTAAGCCTATAGAACAAAATAATCTTTGTCTTGAAAATGATTGTAATAACTATATGAGAATTAGTTGTTATGGAGATAACTTTCATCTATTTGATCACATTAGTATGAGAAGTTTTATAACAGATCCCAGTGATATTAAGAGAAATCTAGTATTTGATGGATATGCCCTTTATCTTAAGCTTTTTGAAGAAGAAGTTGTTCCAAAGCTTGCGGAATTGTTTGGTGATACTGACAAGACATTTTATCAGGAATCTAAGGAAATGGATGTTTATTGGCAACAGAATATTTTGGGAGCATGGATGGATGAACGTCGAAGGGCAGGAGAACATATATGGTAATTGGTTACTGTTCTCACCTACGGTGCTAACAGTAACGCTTTTGGCACACTAATTAAGAATTGATTAATTTTTCTATTGTAAGGATAAAATGATATGTATATAATATGGTTAGTAAAATAATCAAAAAAATGATGAGATGATTGCTATGACAATGACAAAGGTTGAAATTGATGTGCCAGAGGAAATTTAAGTTAGGCTTGTTATTATATGAAAAATCACTTATACTATATTTAATGATAGAACAGATTGGAGGTGCATCCTATGGAAGCCGCAGTAAAAATTTTATATTCACCAGAAGAGCAGGCGAGACAGGAAATCCGTAGTTTTGTATACGAAGGGCTGAAGGATGTTCAAGAAAATGCTATTTATGACATTGATGAAGAATTTGATGCATTAGAAAGTAGGTACAAGGCTGAAAGAGTATGATGTTGTTTTAACCAGAAGGGTGAAAAATGATATTATAGATTGAGGGACGATTTTGAAAAGGTCGTGAAGCGGACGGTGGAGTTGTGTGAAACATCATGAATAAAGGTATTAGACTTATTGTATTTTCAGATATTATATGCAGATTTTTATCAAATGTGTTATATTTCATAGTGCCAATAATCGGTATGAAATGGGAGGAAAATTTAAACTTCCATTACAGCGGTTCAGATTTGCCTTTATTCAATTTCCTTTTTATGTTAAAATAAAAATTAATTGAGATTATTCATGCTTAATAGGTCAATTGACGATATTACAATTTTGCCCCAGAATGGGGCAAAAAGTACAGAGGATAAAAACTTGCTTGAAGCTGATGCAAAACTTGAAACGGAAAAAATATTTATGATTCCTTGGGGACACAATAAGGCAATTATAGATAAATGTAAAGGCAATTATAATAAAGCAATTTTTTATGTTCAAAAAATGCTGGAAAATAATTGGTCAAGAGCGGTTCTGCTCAGTTTTTTGATATGAATTTATATGAAAGACAAGGAAAAGAGATTACAAACTTTTCCAAAAATGCTTCATTGTAAAGAGGCATACTGATTAAAAATGTAGAAGTATTTCTTCTTTTATGCATATGCTTCAAAAATTTAATAGTATTTTTAATACCATCACATAGTATACTCATCTCTACAAACACCATCTCACACACTGTTCAAATTTTATCAACAATAGTATCTTCACCCACAACTAACTTAAATGATACGTTAGGGTATATAAATCTATAAGCCGTCAAGTTGATTATCCAAAAACCGGCTTATAGATTTATAACTTTTATTATCGTTTAAACGCAATTTTGCTAAACGCACGACTGTCTTTCTTTGCGTAGAAAGCAAGCTTTGCATACATTAACATATATTCTGCACAGTGAGAGCGAGGAAACAGATACAGATATTCTTTAGCCACTGATTTGAATTCTTCCGGAAGTTCAAATGAAGCAAACTGGTCAGCAAATTTCTGCTTGGCGGAGTTCTGCTTGCCTTTTCTAATAAATTCTGCTATTTCATATGCTTTTTCTAAGTCAATCCCCATTTTTAACAGTTCATCAAAAAAATCTTCACGAGTGTAACATGGATATTTTTTAAAATTGCTTTTTTCAAAAATGGTTGGTAGAGAATAGTAGTTACCCTCATGTGGGGAACATTCTTTATTACTGTATGTATTATGGCTGGCGGAATTTAAGCAAACCATATCATAAAAAGTTTTTGGCTTTATTGTATGGAATAAATAGGATTCTGCATCTGTCAAAGCTGATGAATTATTTATATCATTCCAGTTAAGAGTGTGTAGTTCGTGAAGCGTTATTTCATTTGCATAAATGCCGGTTTTTCGCTGCATTGCAATCATCTGTTCTAAGCATCTGTTTTGTAATAATAAAATCCTGTGTATATAATTATTTTCTATATCCAGAATATTTCCGGACAGACATAATTCACCATCTTCCAAGAAACCAGTCATTTCAGGGTAGTCCTCTATATTTCTGCCTTCAGGAAGAATCAGAAAACCAGAATGCTTCATCTCAATGGCTTGACTTGCTCTTGGTCTGTTGCAGAGTCCAAGTGGGGCAATTACATGTCTTGGGTATAAGTTCTGTAATACTCTTTTGGCAAATGGAAGGAATTCTTCTGATATATTGTAATCAAAAGATAAGGTCTTTTTTCCGTCAAGTCCCCAGGCAACTTCTAATGGGAGATTAAATCCATCTGCAATTAGGTTGGTTTGGCATGTTGGACATTTGTCAGCCGGCAGATCAATACCAAATAGTTTTGTATCAACAGTTTCATAGTGTCCGCATTTTGGACAGTAATAATGAGTAGGAAGTGGATTAAGCAATGAATTACCAAGAAGATAGATAATATATGAGCTTGTGGTTGTTCCTCTCATCAGCAGCACCTGCAAACATTTGGTGGCTTCCATATTCAGACATCGGTAGATTTCAAAGTCATCCAGATAATCTGATGTTTTTAAGTACTCCAGCTCTTTTTGGTATCGAGCATTTACCAGCTCCGGTATTTGAATTGGATATATTTGTTTTAGCTTACTGTCACAAGTTTTTTTAATGTTTTCATAAGCCTGTTCTAAGTGTGGTATGTGCATATTTTGCATCCTCCTTTTGTTTTGATGTGATTACTATAGCATATAGGAACGGCAAAATGTGTGCCTGATGCTGTGCTGAAAATGGTACACCGGATGGTTGCTATTTCTATTTGTGCCAAGTATAATAGTGATAACGAAGTAATGATTGGAGGAATTTGATGGTCAGCCAGAAAGCAACCATACTTTGTGTATATGAAGTATTAAAGAAGTATTCTGATGAAAACCATATTATTTCTGCTGGGAAAATCAGGGAGAAATTGAAGGTAATCTATGATGTGGACATGGAGCGAAGAGCGATTTACAGAAATATAGATGCCTTAAGAAGTATGGGGATTGATATTGAGGGGTATACCGATAACAGAGAGGGATACTATCTGATAGATAGGACATTTGAGCCATCTGAAATCAGATTACTATGTGACGCAGTGGCAGCATCTGACATGATAAAAGAAGAAAACAGTAAGGAGATTATAGGTAGACTGATTGATACACAAAGTGTCTTTCAGGGAAGAATGCTTCAGAAAACCGTATTTGTAAAGAATAAGCGAAAAGTATGGAATAAGCAGTTGTTTTATAATATTGACACTTTAAACATTGCAATTAATCAGGGATGCAAAGTAGAAGTTCACTTATTGGAATACAATATGAATATCGAGTTAATGGAAAGTATGGACAGTCCTATTGTGATTAGTCCTTATGCTACCATGTGGGTTTTGGGAAATTATTACATACTAGCAAAACTGGAAGATGGAGAAGAACTGACTCATTACAGAATTGATTATTTGAAAGATATTGCGATTTTAGAGCGAAATGTCGATATGATATTTGGTGGCATTAATCCAAGCCAGTATGCGGAGCGTTATATTTATCAGAACGGAGAGAATGTAGAGCGTTATGACATAGAATGTGACAAGAGCTTATGGAAAGTATTGGCGGAGACATTTGGAAATGATTTGACTGTAATAAAGTCTGATTATGAAAAAGTATTGGTTAGGATTAAATGTATTCCATCAGCAATGCGTGAGTGGGTATTGGCTCATGGCAGCCAGTGTGAGGTAATTGCTCCGAAATATTTCAGGGATGAAATACAGAGAGCGGTTATGGAAGCCTATAAGAAATATTGGAGATAAAGGTGATAATATGCAGATTTTTGTAGATGCTGATGCCTGCCCGGTTGTCGGCATAGTGGAGAATATAGCACAAAAGCATAATGTTCCAGTGACATTACTTTGTGATACGAATCATATTTTGAGTTCCGATTACAGCGAAGTGATTATTGTTGGAGCTGGTGCAGATGCAGTAGATTACAAATTAATCAGCATGTGTCATAAGGGAGATATTGTCGTTTCACAAGATTATGGAGTGGCTGCTATGGCACTTGGCAAGGGTGCTTATGCAATCCATCAGTCCAGCAAATGGTATACTAATGAGAACATAGACCGGATGCTTATGGAAAGACATCTGAACAAGAAGGTAAGACAAGGTTCTCATAAGAATCATATGAAAGGACCAAGGAAACGAACAGATGAGGATGATGAAAGATTTGCGAAATCCTTTGAGAAGCTTGTATTGATGGCATTGGAAAGGTGAGAAAGATGAATATACAGATTTTTGGAACCAAGAAATGCAATGACACTAAGAAAGCAGAGCGTTTTTTCAAAGAGCGTGGCATTAAGTTTCAGTTCATTGATATGAAAGAAAAAGGCATGAGTAAGGGAGAATTTAATTCAGTTGCTCAGTCAAACGGTGGCATTGAAAATATGATTAACTGGGAAGGCAAGGATAAAGATACACTTGCATTGATTAAATATATAGCTGACGAAGACAAGCTTGAAAAGATACTTGAGAATCCACAGGTAATAAAAACACCGGTTGTCAGAAATGGAAAGCAATCAACACTTGGATATCAGCCAGATGTGTGGAAGGGATGGAATTAATGGTAAAGAAGATAATGCGAGATCCACTATTTCTTGCACAGAAATCGGTGGATGCAACAGAAGCAGACAAGCAGGTGGTAACAGATTTGCTTGACACACTTAGGGCAAATTTAGACCGTTGCGTTGGAATGGCTGCTAATATGATTGGTGTGAAAAAGAATATTATTGTTGTGGTAGCAGGACCGTTTCAGTTTGTAATGGTAAACCCGGTCATTACAAAGAAATCGGGAACATATCAGACTGAGGAAGGATGTCTTTCTTTGGAAGGAGTAAGACCATGCACGAGATATCAGGAAATAGAAGTGGATTATTATGATGAAAATTTTAAGAGGCAGCATGGGAAGTATTCCGGATGGACTGCACAGATTATTCAGCATGAAATTGACCATTGCAACGGAATCGTAATATAGGGTGGGTGACAGTGGTGATAGTGAAATGGTAATGCGAAAGACGTTTGATGCAGTTGCATCTTATGTAGAAATGCCAGATTTTTATTCTTCCAAAGTAAGAATTTGAAGAGGTGTTGCAAAATGGTCGAGATGAAGCCTTTGAAACGAATGATGAATGAATATAAAACATTACTTGAAAAATATCAGTTGGATTTTATGGCAGTATCATTCTCATATAGTAAAAACAATTCTCTCAAACCGCCCAAAATACAGGCATCTAAGAACATACAACAACTTCTGAAAAGAAACAAAATCTATAAAAACTTCCCCCAACCTTACAATACTGTAAGGTTTCAGAAAGAAATGTAAGGCTAAATTAAGGCAATACATTTTTTTTTGTTTTATAATAAATTTCATAAAGGAATAAGAGAATAAACAAAAATGGAGGGGAAAAATATGGAGATATTGCAAGTGAAGAATTTACAAAAAGTATATACTACACGTTTTGGCGGAAACAAAGTGGAGGCATTAAAAGATATATCCTTCTCTGTAGAAAAAGGAGAATATGTGGCGATAATGGGGGAATCTGGAAGTGGAAAAACCACCTTGTTAAATTTAATGGCAGCAGTAGACCGTCCTACGTCTGGGTATATTTTATTAAATGGTAAAGAAACTACATCCATTAAGGAGAAAGAGTTAGCAAAGTTCCGTAGAGAACATCTGGGATTTGTATTCCAAGATTTTAATTTGCTGGATACCTTTTCTTTAGAAGATAATATTTATCTTCCATTGGTATTAGCTGGAAAAAAACATAAGGAAATGGAACCATTGTTAATGAAAATTACACAAAAGCTTGGAATTGCAGAACTAATAAAAAAATACCCTTATGAGGTATCAGGAGGACAAAAACAAAGAGTAGCCATTGCCAGAGCAATGATTACAAATCCAGATATTCTTCTCGCAGATGAGCCAACAGGGGCCTTAGATTCTAAATCTACAGGAGATTTGTTAGGTGTATTTGAACAGCTACATAAAGAAGGACAGACTATTTTAATGGTAACACATAGTGTCCGTGCAGCAGCCTGTGCCAGTCGTGTATTATTTATTAAGGATGGAGAAATTTATCATCAGCTTTATAAAGGAAACCTGACAGATAAGGAAATGTATAAAAAGATTTCCGATAGTCTCAATATTTTACTTGCAGGAGGTGGAAAAGATGAACAATCGTTTATATAGAAAGCTTGCCTGGCAGAACATTCAGAAAAATAAAAATATATTTTTTCCATTTGTTGTGGCATGTGTTGCTATGATAGCCATGTTTTATATGATGCATGGGATACAGATGCAGACCAATGAAAGGGTATTTTATGGAGCAAACCACATGCGTGATATATTAAAATTTGGTACTATTATTATGGGTATATTTTCTGTATTTGTGTTATTTTATACCAACGCTTTTCTTATAAAACAAAGATCCAAAGAATTTGGTTTATATAACATACTTGGTATGGAGAAAAAACATATTGCAAAAGTAATATTTTGGGAAATCGCTTATATTGGAACGGGGAGTATTTTATTGGCTCTTTTCTTTGGGATGCTATTATCCAGGCTGATGTTTTTGATTCTGCTTCGTATGTTACAGTTGAAAACAGATTATGATTTTGTCATTTATCCTAATTCTATAAAGATAACCATTATTTTGTTTATGGTTTTGTTTGGAGTTATGATCATTCTGAATACTATTCAAGTATATTGTTTAAAACCAATAGATTTGATGAGAAGCAGCCAGGAAGGAGAAAAGGAGCCAAAGGCAAAATGGTTTATAGCAATTCTTGGTGTTCTGTTTCTTGGCATAGGATACTATATTTCCCTGACTACAAAAAATGTATTGGCAGCATTGTCAATTTTCTTTATAGCAGTGTTATGTGTTATTGCAGGAACCTATTTGCTTTTTTTGAGTGGAAGTACTGTTTTGTTGAAGATGTTAAAGAAAAATAAAAATTTCTATTATCACAAAACTCATTTTATTTCTGTCTCGAGCATGATGTATCGTATGAAACAAAATGCAGTTGGATTAGCGAATATTTGTATTCTTTCCACAGGAGTGTTGGTGGTGCTTTCTACAGTTGTCTCTCTTTATATGGGAATGAACAATATTTTTCGTAATCGATATCCACAAGATGTTTTGACTTCTTACATTTATGAGGATAAGGAAGAAATCACAAAAGAAAACCATTATAATTTTCAAAAAGTAAAAATAGCATTGGAAAAGAGAGCGGAAAAGAAAAATGTCCGGATAAAAAATTATAATGCATATTTTGATTATAATACATGCGGAAAGATGATAAACAATACATTTGTGCAGGATATGGACATTATGGACAGTAACAAGATGCAGATGATCCGAGTGCGTCTGCTGTCTGATTATAATACAGATTTTGGGAAGAATGTTACTTTACAAAAAGGAGAAATTTTAATAAGTAACTGGACGGAACATAATATTTTAGAGAAAACTTTTTGCATTGGTAAGCAGTCTTACAAAATTAAAGAGGAAGTAAATTTTGCAAAAGGAATAAAAGAGAAAAATAAAATTGAAAATTGGATAGAAAAAAATAAGGGAGTGCCGGTAATTACCATAATTGTGCCAAGTTTACAGGATATGCAGAATATGGTAGATATAATAAATAGAGAAGAAAATAATGAAATAGAAAAAACAAATATATATTATAATCTATGTTTTGATTTGACAGGAAATTATAATCAAAAGGAGGCATTTTGCAAAGGATTAAGAGATGCTATTAATCAAACGGGCATTGCAAGACTTGCAATTGTAGAGGATATTTTTACTCCTCGCCAGGAATTTTTGGGCATTTACGGAAGTTTATTTTTTATTGGAATTTTCATTGGAGTAATGTTTTTGTTGACCACTGTACTGATAATCTATTACAAACAAATTTCAGAAGGATATGATGATCGAAGACGTTTTCAGATTATGCAGAAAGTGGGAATGAGCAAGGTAGAAACCAAACATGTTATACAAAATCAGATTCTTTTGGTATTCTTTTTGCCAATACTTCTTGCTGTCATACACATTGTAGTTGCTTTTGACATTATAAAAAAACTGTTGCTTGCGATGCATTATGACAATACTCCATTATTTATAAACTGTACAATTGGAACCGTAATAATATTTGTAGTGGTTTACGGAATGGTATATAGCTTGACAGCCAGAACTTATCATAAAATTGTAGAAGGTAATTCATAGCAGAGTATAGGGTGTGAAAGTGAGACTTTTGACACCCTTTTTTTGTTGTGATAGAATGTAATTATCCGAGATTATTATTCAAGCTAATGTGCAGATTTTATCTTTGTAGAAAGGGGCTTTTATGAAAGGGCAAATTTTATTACAAAATATATACGATACGATAAAAGAGTGGCAGATAAAAATTGGTTATCAGAAGGAGAGTATGGGATTATACTATCCATCGAGTTCTTTAAAACGGTTGATGGAACTTCCCGAGAATATATCTTTGTCAGAATTATTAAAAAAGCTGGACATATTTTTGGAGAAAAATGCAGATACTTTGGGAAAAGTAGTTGTAAGCAACCAAAAAGATAGAATTTGTCTGCAAATTCCAAAAGAAGGAACGGCTTATGTACATGAACAGATTTCATCAAGTCCCTTTTTGAAGGATTTTATAGAAAAAATTACAATGCCGGGATGTACCTTGGAAGAAATCAAAAAAGTATTTTATAAATATTCTACAAATGTAGTGGAAAAGGATGGTATACATGATGGGCTTGGAAGAATATTATATTTTGAGGATGAAACCATAGATCCTTATGTATATTGTTTGGAATTTGATGAATTTGGTGCTACTTATCATCGGTTTGATAAATTAGATTTTCAACATTTGTAGGCGGAAGTTACTGGTAACAGTTCAGGTAGGTCTGCACACTCCGCTGTGCAGAACATAAAAAAGACAAAAACAGGATTGGAATTGCTGCAAGCTTAGAAGGAAATACTTGACGTAGGAAAAGGCAAGTAGTAAACTAAATATGATATGCAGTCTGCAATATGTGTCGTGAATAATTGAGGATATGTATTGTAAAAGACTGGTAACAGTTCAGGTAGGTCTGCACACTCCGCTGTGCAGACCGTAAAAAAGACTAAAACAGGATTGGAATTGGGCAATTTACATGCGAAGCTTGCAGGGTTCCGTAACAGGTCAGCCCCCCTGCTGAACTGTTACAAAGATTGCAGTACAGAGAATATACATAATCGCCAATCTTAAATGTTATGTTTTAGTAACAGTTCAGGTAGGTCTGCACACTCCGCTGTGTAGACCGTATAAACGATTAAAACATGTAACAGGTCAGACCCCGTCTGAACTGTTACATGTTTTAGGAGGACAGAATAACCAGCAACATATACTTTGAACAGACGCAAAAGGGATATGTGTGCGAAGGGCGAATGTTTAGAGAAAGGAAGATTGAAAATGGATAATAATTTAGACTGGGGAAACTTAGGGTTTGCCTATCGTAAAACCAATGAAAGATATGTATCAAATTTTAAGAATGGTGCATGGGATGAAGGCTGTATGACTACCGATGACATGGTTACCATAAGTGAGTGTGCTGGTGTATTACAGTATTGTCAAGCTTGTTTTGAAGGATTAAAGGCATATAGAACAGAAGATGGTCATATTGTAACATTTCGTCCTGACTTGAATGCCCAGAGAATGGAAGATTCCGCAAAACGTTTGGAGATGCCGGTATTTCCAAAAGATAGATTTGTGGAAGCAGTAACCAAGGTAGTGCAAGCCAATAAGGATTTTGTACCACCATATGGTTCAGGTGGAACATTATATATAAGACCTTACATGTTTGGCAGTAGCCCGGTTATTGGTGTAAAACCTGCAGATGAATATCAATTCCGTGTATTTTCCACACCAGTAGGACCATACTTTAGTGGTGGTGCTAAGCCGATTACTATTTGTGTCAGTGATTATGACCGTGCGGCACCTCATGGAACAGGTAATATCAAGGCTGGATTAAATTATGCCATGAGTTTACATGCCATTGTAACTGCACACAATGACGGTTATGATGAAAATATGTATTTGGATGCAGCAACTAGAACTAAGGTTGAGGAAACAGGTGGAGCGAATTTCTTATTCGTAACAAAGGATAATAAAGTAGTTACACCGAAATCAGATAGTATTCTTCCTTCTATTACCCGTCGTTCCCTTATGTATGTAGCAAAAGAATATTTAGGTCTGGAAGTGGAAGAAAGAGAAGTATACTTTGAAGAAGTAAAAGATTTTGTAGAATGTGGACTTTGTGGAACTGCAGCAGTTATTTCGCCAGTTGGAAAGATTGTAGATCATGGCAAAGAAATTGTTATGGCAAATGGAAATACACAAATGGGACCAATCATTCAGAAATTATATGATACCTTAACCGGAATTCAGATGGGAAGAATGGAAGCACCAGAAGGCTGGATTAAAATAATTGAATAGAAAAAAAGAAAAGGTTCGAGTCTTAATCCCAATATAATGGAATTAAGATTTGACCTTTTTATTTATGAATTATGATGTTTAGCTGATAAAGAGAATCATTACATTACATCATATCCTTTTAACATTCTTGCACGACTTGGATGACGAAGTTTTCTAAGAGCTTTGGCTTCAATCTGACGAATACGTTCTCTGGTAACATTGAATTCTTTGCCAACTTCCTCTAAGGTACGGGTTCTTCCATCATTTAATCCAAAACGAAGTGTAAGTACCCGTTGTTCACGTTCAGTAAGAGTTTCCAACAATTTAGAAATTTGATCCTGTAAAACCGAGTAAGCAGCAGCTTCTTCTGGACCTACAATGGTATCATCCTTGATAAAATCACCTAGGTGACTATCATCTTCTTCTCCAATTGGAGTATCTAAAGAAATTGGATCAGCAGAAACCTTTAGAATTTCACGTACTTTTTCAATTGGAAGTCCCATAGCATCTGATAATTCCTGTTCAGTTGGTTCTCTTCCTAATTCTTGTAGTAACGCTCTGGAAATCCGATAGGTTTTATTAATTACCTCTGACATATGTACAGGAATACGAATTGTTCTAGATTGATCTGCAATGGAACGGGTAATTGCCTGACGAATCCACCAAGTAGCATAGGTACTAAACTTGTACCCTTTGGTATAATCAAACTTATCAACTGCTTTAATTAATCCAAGGTTTCCCTCCTGAATCAGATCAAGGAAAGAAAGTCCACGGCCCACATAACGTTTGGCAATACTTACAACAAGACGAAGATTGGATTCTGCAAGACTTTTCTTGGCAGTTTCATTACCTTGTTCTATCTCTTTTGCAAGTTGGATCTCTTGTTCAATAGTAAGAAGGGGATATCCACCAATTTCTTTTAAATAAAGTTTCACAGGGTCATCAGACATGATGGCAACTGTAGAAGCATCATCATCTGTCAGGGAAAGATCATCCTCTTGTTCAATCTCCATAATATCAGAATCATCTGGTCCTTCATCAGCAGACAAGTTTAAAACTACAATATTTTGAGCCTCTAAATACTCATAGATTTTGTCAATCTGGCTAACATCAAGATTAAGCTCCTTGAAGAAGTCATTTACCTTTTCAATTTCAATGACATCATTGTTTTTTTTGGCAAATATAAGAAGCTCTTTTAATTTCTCTTCAAAAGTATTTACTGTTTCGTTCATACTCATCCTCCATGTATATACACTATCTGGAGACCTATGAAGACATATACATCATATAGAACCAGATATGTAAGGGTATGTAGGAAATGGGTAAACTTTCCTACTATAAAAAGTCACTTAAAAATATTGTATCACAAGTTTGCTAAAAAAGCTAGAAAAAAAGAAAAACTTTGTTATACTATATAATAAACCGTTACTGTTCACACCTACGGTGCAAACAGTAACAATAAACCCCAATATTTGCTTCTCTATTTTATAAGAAAGTTTGTTCTATAAACATAGAGAAGCAAATAATTTAGGGGAAATATTGAGGAGGTTTCCATAAAATGAATCAAGAAGAAATTAAAAATGAAGAGAATAATCAAGAAGAATGTACAGGAAGTTGTAGCTCATGTTCGGCTAATTGTTCATCCAGAAAACCAAGTAAAGAAGAGCTGCTGGAGCCTGCCAATAAGCACAGTAGAATTCGCAGGGTAATTGGAATAGTTAGTGGAAAAGGGGGAGTGGGCAAATCTTTTGTTACATCATATCTGTCTGTAAATATGAATCGAAAAGGTTATCAGACGGCTATTTTAGATGCCGATGTTACAGGACCATCTATTCCAAAATCCTTTGGTATCCAAAAAAAAGCGAAGGGAAATGAACTTGGTATTTTTCCAGAATATAGCAATAATGGAACGGGCATTATGTCGGTCAATCTATTGATTGATAACGAAGAAACACCAGTTGTGTGGAGAGGACCGGTAATTGCTGCAACAGTAAAACAGTTTTGGACAGAAGTGGTATGGGGAAATGTAGATTATATGTTTGTGGATATGCCACCAGGAACAGGTGATGTACCATTAACAGTATTTCAGTCCATTCCGTTAGATGGTATTATTATAGTGACATCTCCTCAAGAATTGGTATCCATGATTGTAAAAAAGGCAGTCAATATGGCAAATGCTATGGATATTCCGATTTTAGGTATAATAGAAAACTATAGTTATGTTACCTGCAACTGTTGTGGAGAAAAGATGAGTGTCTTTGGCGATAGTCATGTAGAAGAGGTAGCAAAAGACTTTGGGATGAAAGTATTAGGGAATTTACCGTTAGATTCCTCTATAGCAACAATGGTAGACAAAGGACAGGTAGAATCCATAGAAGGTGACTGGCTTCAGGAGACAGCAGATTTTATTGAGGAAGTTTGTCCAATTGATAGAAACGAGGAAGCTGTTGGTTCTATGAAAATTGCTGTTGCTACACAGGAGGATGGACAAGTAGCTGCAAAATTTAAAGATATTTGTAATCTTAGTGTATTTGCAGTAGAACAACAGGCAGTAAGCCAGGCAGGAGAAATTTCCTATAAAAATCAAGAGATGACAGATTTGTGTAAACAAGAAAATATTGATATTCTTCTTTGCGGCGGTATAGGTCAAGAGATTTTAGGGAAAATGATGGAACAGCACATTATGGTGATTCCGGGACAACAGGGAACACCAGCACAAGTAGTTTCGGCATTTTTAAATAATCAGTAATAATACTTTTATGATAAATTTACCATTTTTCATAGAAAAGTATTTCATTTTATTTTGGATTAGGTTATAATAAAGATAATAGTGTTTTGTAATGGGCTTGTACCATCATAAAACCAATGGTTGTTTTCAGCCAAATAAAATAATAGTAAACGGAGGAATAAGAGATGGCATTAGTATCAGCAAAAGACATGCTTACAAAAGCAAAAGCAGGAAAATATGCAGTAGGACAGTTCAACATCAATAACTTAGAGTGGACAAAAGCAATTCTTTTAACTGCAGAAGAATTAAAATCCCCAGTAATCCTTGGTGTATCTGAAGGTGCAGGAAAGTATATGTGTGGATATAAGACCGTTGTTGGAATGGTAAATGGAATGTTAGAAGAATTAAACATTACAGTTCCAGTAGCATTACACCTGGATCATGGTAGTTATGAAGGAGCTAAAGCTTGTATCGAAGCTGGATTTTCTTCTGTAATGTTCGATGGTTCTCATTATCCAATTGATGAAAATGTTGCAAAAACAAAAGAATTAGTTGGAATCTGTGAAAGTAAAGGATTATCTATCGAAGCAGAAGTTGGTTCTATCGGTGGAGAAGAAGATGGTGTAATTGGACAAGGTGAATGTGCAGATCCAGAAGAATGTAAACAGGTTGCAGATTTAGGAGTAACTATGCTTGCAGCAGGTATCGGTAATATTCATGGTAAATATCCAGAAAACTGGGCTGGACTTAGCTTTGAAACATTAGATGCAATTCAGCAGAAAACAGGAGATATGCCATTAGTATTACATGGTGGTACAGGTATCCCTGCAGACATGATTAAGAAAGCAATTTCTTTAGGTGTAGCAAAGATTAACGTAAACACAGAATGTCAGTTATCTTTTGCCGCAGCAACCCGTGAGTACATTGAAGCAGGTAAAGATCAGCAGGGTAAAGGTTTTGACCCTCGTAAGTTATTAGCACCTGGTACAGAAGCAATCAAAGCTACTGTAAAAGAAAAAATGGAATTATTTGGTTCTGTAGGAAAAGCATAAAAAGTGATGGTAAACAGATAGTATATCTATACCATAATAGAAGAGACCTTTCCGCTGGATTTCTGGCAGGAAGGGTCTCTTTCATTAGGTATTAGATAAATTATTCATTTATTAAAAGCATTTGTTCCAGTTTATACTTTAAGTGTAATACACTTCGCCGGTTATTATGATAATATTGTTTTACAATGCGTTCCAAAACCATATTCGAGTCTTCATAAGTAATAGAAGGAAGTAAAATGACATATTGGGCACCGCTGTATTGGGAAACCACATCACCTCTTCTAAGACTCAGATTAATTGCATCTAACAGCCGTTTCATAGCAGCATCCAATTTGTTTAGGGATGGAATATTGCCATTTCTGTCAGAAATAGTTATCAAACAAAGATACACAGAACGTCCTTCTCTGGCAGCCTGTCGTGCAATTAACCGGTAAGTTTCTTGAAAAATACAATATTCACAAACAAAAGGACCTTTTTTATATTCGACTTCTTTTAAATCATTTTGAATTATATTCAAATCTGTTTCTAAAGTTTTCTGTGTACGGATAATATCCATATACAATGCACGAAGTTCCTTGGAAGGTTTGACTCCTAGGTTTTGATACAATAGCTCGGTTGTCCGTTCATAATGATTCATAGCAGCAATGGTATTTCCTTGTCCTAAAAATGTCCGAATAAGAATAGAATGTAAGGTTTCGTCAAAACGCTCAATCTGTAAAGCTTTGGTGCAATAGTATTCCATATTATCATAGTCATTTTGCTGTTGTAAAAGCTTTAACAAAGATTTCACTGTATCAAGATACAGATTGTGAAAATATGTGGCAACTGGAATTACCCAAAGTTCTGTGGAGTGCTTTGTTAGAAAATCACCTTTGTATAAATTTAAGGCATCCATATAATAGGAAATACGTTCATCATCAGGAAAATCTTCATTGTTGCCTTTTTTTACTAATTCTTCAAATACTTCTGTATCAATAATACAAGATAAATTGTTGTTCCATTGGTATGAACTTTGAGAAGATAAAATAAAATTTTCATTATTTATCGCTACAGGTTCCAATAAAGTTCTTAGTCTTGATAATAAAGTTTTTAAAGCATTAGTTGGGTTACTGCTGTTTTCATCCGGCCAAAGCATTTCAATGTACTCTGCTTGCGAAATATGTTTGTGGCGGTATGTAAGAATAAATCCAAGCAGATTCCACATTTTTTTTGAACGGTTAATAGTTTCTTCGATTTTGGCATTGCCATTTTGAATTTCGAAATTTCCTAAAAGAGATATTTTTATTTTATTAGTGGTTTCATTCTCCATGAATTGACCTCCTTTTGTACAACTTTGTATTTATAGATATCTTGTTGAATTGTAACTGTTCAGAACCATGAACAGTTACGTTTAAGCCCATAATAATTCGCCTTCGTCGAAGAGCTTAGAACAATCAAAATTTACTTTTTCTTACAAAACACACAGTAAATGCGTGTTTCTACCTGAATAGTTATGTTGAAGTTACTGTTAACTCACAAGCTTGACACTTGCTGTCAAGCTATGTGCCAAGAACATAAAACAGCTAAGAATCCAGCCTTTTGCCGAAGGCAAATTATAAATGGGCTGGATTCCGTTACAGTTTGCACCGTAGGTGTGAACTGTAACATGTTGGATTTATAATTCTGTAACATAAGTGTAACCTGAATAGTTTATAATCTATGAAAGGCAATATAACTATGCAATATAAGAACTACTAGGCTTAAATAATTTCAGATTATTACTATTTTACAATAAAAAACAAAAAAAATCCACTGAAAGAATAGAAATACGATGGGATATGATAGGAGGCGGTTTTAGGGATGGAAGAAACAGGTGGCAAGGCGAATACATTTATTGTAAAAATATTACAAACTCAAAATAAAAGTTGGCAAGGAATGGTGACTTGGGCAGATAAAAATGAAACGCAATGTTTTCGGAGTGCATTAGAACTGATGCACATGATACAAGATGTGGTAGGACCAGAAGATAATGGTGTGGAAAATGTTTAGAAGAAAGAAGAACTAATGTAAATATTGCTTAATCTAGAAAGAAGTGAAGAGCATGAGTGAGATGGATTATGATTATGGAAAAGCAGCCATTGGAATATGCATAGAAAAGATAGATAAAGATGTTTTTTTGGGGACAGTGCATACCCCTTATCATAAAGAAGATAATATTTTTCATGATGTTGTGGAATTGTTGCTTCTATTAGATGAAATATCAGAAGAGAGGGGATTCCCTAACGCCATGTATAGGAATCGGACCTTAAAGGAAAAAGCAGTTTCAAAAAAAAATGCAGAATGCGGAAAACTTTGGCGTACTAAGGAGCAAATGGACAAATCTTATGAAAAAGCAGTAACATATATGCTTTATATTACAAGTAGAAAACATGGAAGTTTGCAGGGACATTTCATTTGTCTTGGAACAGGAAGTATAATAAAATATCAAAGTGAATTAGAACTAGTATATCTCATGGAAAAGCATTGGCAAGATGCAACAAAGAAAGAGAATATCGAAATGGTATTATAACAAAAACGAATCAAAAGGATCGATCCTTTTGATTCGTTTTTTGAGTATAGCCTGATTATCAAAGTGTGTATATTATTTTGTCGAGATTATTCACGGCCTTAAGCATGAACTAAGTCTTATGCAGTTACTATTCAAGGTCAATTCCACACACATGCGTAAAACCATCCAGCTTTGCTGTATGCCGCAGTAAAAAACACGGCTTATGTTTTACTTATGTGGTGGAGTGACAGCTTTCACTGCCACATAGAAGAATATATGAGGATGCACACAAGTGCAAAAGCAGCACTTGGTGCTTTACGAACCTTACAGCAGAGTGCAAGGTTCTACCTAAAAGAGTGAATACATAGAAAAAAAGAAGCTGATTACAAACCAGCTTCTTGAGGGGGGGAGAGTATATATAAATTACGGGATATATGTCAACCAAACACTCGAGAGGGGGAAGAGTATCTGGTTATGAACAACCTTTGTTCTGATATTATATTAACATATATAAAATAGTTTGTCAACTTATTTTTAATATAAATTTAATAAAATTGTAATAAATGATTACTGTTTACTCACAAGCTTGACACTTGCTGTCAAGCTATGTGCCAAAACGTAGAACAACCAAGAATCCAGCCCTTCGCCGAAGGCGAATTGTAGATAGGCTGGATTCCGTTACTGTTAGCACCGTAGGTGTGAACAGTAACAATAAATGAAGTAGGTACAACAAAACATATAAAAAAGGCATTTGACTTTGTATAATAGGATTAAGAGAAAAGGGGGTAATGAGATGAAAAATGAGACAGTTTCGAGACATATATTTCTTCGCTCAGCAATAATATATTACATAGATGGTATTTTGAGAAGAGGAAAGTTTATGAAGAAAAATAGTATTTTTTTACTTATTAGCTGTATACTTCTTGTTATGTCCGTATATGTGTCCGGCTGTAGTATGTCCACTAACCAGACTGAAAAAACAAAAGATTGTGATTATACAGTGGTAGAGCCACAAGAGTTACCAAAAGAGCTGACAGAAATACTGGAGGAAAAGAAAAGTGAGCCTTTCCGGCTTTCTTATGCAGATGCAGGATATTTATACTTATGCATAGGATATGGAAAACAAGTTGGAGGGGGATATAGTATTACAGTAGACCAATTGTATGAGACAGAAAATACCATATCTTTTGGTACAACATTAATTGGTCCCAAAGAACAAGAGAAGACCAGTGCAGAAACTTATCCCTATATTGTTGTAAAAATGGAACAAATAGACAAAGAAATTGTCTATCTTGATGAAAAATAGGAAAGGGATTTACAGATAAAAAGCTTTCAGCTATAATGAATATATTGAGATTAGGAAGCTGTAAACCAAGGATGATAGCTAGGAGGCTTTTAGATGAAATACAAAGTAATTGCACTGGATTTAGATGGAACATTGACAAATTCGGATAAAATAATTACACCAAGGACAAAGGAAGCTTTGTTTGAATATCAGGAACAAGGTGGAAGAATTGTATTGGCATCAGGAAGACCAACACAGGGAATTGTACCATTAGCAGAAGAATTGGAATTAGCTGAATATGGAGGATATATTCTTGCATTTAATGGTGGAAGAATTATCAATTGTAAAACAAAAGAGATTATGTATGATAAAACATTAGAAATAAGCATAGTGAAAGAATTAGAAGATTTGACAAAAGAATTTCAAACTAATATTATGACCTACCAAGGTGATTATATTTACACACTAGATGCAAAGGAACCTTATGTGAATGAGGAGTACCGCATTACAGGGATGCCTCTTAGACAGGTAGAGAATTTGACTGCAGAATTAACCGGTCCAGTTAATAAATGTCTTATGACAGCAGAGCCTTCTTATTTAGAGCAGGTAGAAAAGAAAGTAAAACAAATAATGGGGAACCGTATTAATGTTTATCGTTCCCAGCCATTTTTCCTTGAATTGGTGCCACAGAATATAGATAAGGCGGAATCACTAGATAGACTTCTTAAGAAATTGTATATGACCAGTGAGAATTTAATTGCTTGTGGAGATGGATACAATGATCTATCTATGATACGTTATGCCGGATTAGGTGTTGCCATGGAAAATGGCGAAGATGGTGTAAAGAAACATGCGGATTGTATAGCACCTTCCAATGATGAAGACGGTATCGCATATATTTTAGAAAAGTTTATATTCCCAGCAGCATAAATAACTTCCGTTCTGCATATATTTTTAATAAGGATACATCTTATTTTATATATGCAGGACGGGAGGTTTTTTTATGGAAATTAGGAAGAAAAATATACACATGAGCAGACAAAAAGCAAAAGGAACTCTACAGGTGACTTTGGAAGATGATTTTAATGTACCAGATACAAAACCAGATATTGAGAAAATTATTACATCTGAGGGAACAATAGAAATCACAGAAAACAATCTTTTGAATGGAAAATGTATGGTAAAAGGAATTCTCTCTTTTGGAATGATTTATATTAGTCATGAAGGAGAGCAGGTAGTACATAATATTCAAGGAAAAATTGATTTTGATGAGATGGTGAATCTGGAACATCTGCAAATGGACGATCAGGTAAAGGTATCATACCGGATAGAAGATTTGAATATTAGTCTTATTAATTCGAGAAAGATAAGTGTAAAGTCCCTTATCTATCTGGAATGTAGTGTTAGTGAATTATATGATACAGAAATAGCAACTGACATTGAGGAAACTGATTCTATAGCATGTCGTTATGGGAATATGTCAGTAACAGAATTAGCAATTGATAAGAAGGATATATTAAGAATTAAGGAAAGCTTCCATCTGTCTACAGGAAAACCTAATATTTTTGAGGTACTATACTATAACTTGCGGTTACAGGGATTAGAAATGCGGTTACAGGAAGACCAGATTAGTGTAAGAGGCGAAATTTTATTATTTGTGATGTATCGAAGTGCAGAAGAAAGGGAGCAGCTAACATGTTTTGAAGCGGAACAGCCATTTCATACCTCAATTGCGTGTAATGGCTGTACAGAAGATATGATTCTTCAAGTAGAATTAGGAAATGTTTCCAGAGATTTACAGATAAAGCCGGATGAAGATGGGGAAGAGAGAACTATGGAAACGGAATTATCTTGTAACCTGGATATAAAGGTATATAAACAGGAAGAGCTTCGGTATTTGGAGGATGCCTATTCCTTGGGAAAAGACTTACAGTTGGATATGAATCAAGTAAAGTATCGTAATTTAGTATCTAAGAATGCTGTGCAAAAGCGTTTAACCCAACAAATTCCGATTGATGGGACGAAACATCGTATTTTACAAATATGTCATAGCCGGGGACAAATACAGATAGAAGAACAGGAATGGAAAGAGGATGGAATTTATATAGAAGGAAGTGTGGAGGCATCCGTACTTTACATTGGAGAAGATGACCAGTTGCCAATGGGTGAACTAAAAGCCAGTATTCCATTTTCTCATACAATAGAAATGGAAGGTAATTCGGCAAATATGGAGTATTTATTATTGCCACAATTGGAGCAGATGGCAACCATGCTTCTTGGAAGAGATTCATTGGAAGTGAAAGCAAATCTTGGAATAGAAGTTTTTGTGTTTGAGAATCGGGAAAATAACATGATACAGGAAGCAAAAATAGTAGATTTGCCATCTGGTAAATTAGAAGAAATTCCAAGTCTGGTTGGTTATCAGGTGCAACAGGGAGAATCCTTGTGGGATATTGCAAAGCAGTTCCATACCACCATTGAGGAAATTGAAAATCTGAATCAGGTGGAAGAGTCGAAGATAAAAAAAGGGGATAAATTACTACTATTAAAAAAAGTGGGAGCAAACTAGATAGAAAAAAGGCTGTCGCATTATGAATTATTCTTGCGGCAGCCCTTGTTAGTTTTTATGCTTTTACATCCAAATTCATACCAACTAACAGACTTTCATCTATAGTTTGTCTTGCTCTGTCATAAGGATTGTGAGATTCATAAGACACATATTCCTTATTCTTCGTATTTTCTGCCAGATCTGACTGGTATTTGGCTGTGATAGTATCTTCCAAACTGGAAGATTTTTTTGTGATTTGGGACCAGTCTTCTGCAGTACGTTCATCCCCTTGCAGTGCCCTTACAGGTTTCACCCGTTTTGAATTGTATTGAGGATAAAGGTGCATCAAAGAACCATTTCCCTGTATTGCAGCTATCATAAATTCACCCTCTTTCTTCCATAACCAGAAAAACTTTCTATATAATCTATTATAGCATAAATAAACAAATTAGCAAGATATTTGGTAACAGTTCAGCTGGGTAAAAGTATATGTGCAAATTGCACAAGTGAGCTTGCTCATAGAGGGCAATTTGTGCATGTATTTTTATGTGCTTAACGCCATTCATAAATAAAGTGTCCAGCCAGAAAAAATATTTTTAGCCAATTTGTATATTCTGGCACTTTATGAATGAATCCGGCTGAACCCTTACGTCTAAACTTATGAACTATAACAATGACTTGACAAAAAATGCAGATACCAATAAACTAGAAAGTGGAAATGAAAAAGAAGAAGAAAAAGGAGGCACTCTATGGGAGAAGAACAGAAATTTATGTACGTAACAAATGAAATGAGTAAAGAGATAGAGGAAAGAATACCGCCAGATGAGATTGCTTATGATCTTGCAGACCTATATAAAGTATTCAGTGACACCACAAGAATACGTATTTTATATGCTTTGTCTTGCACAGAATTATGTGTGTATGATATTTCCACGGTAGTGGGAATGAGTCAATCAGCAATTTCTCATCAGCTTAGGGTATTGAAACAGGCAAAATTAGTGAAATACCGAAGAGAAGGAAAGACTATATTTTACTCGCTGGCAGACAAACATATTGATACTATATTAAGTCAGGGATTAGAACATGTGCAAGAATAAATGAGAGGAAGAATTTATATTGAAGAGACTAATAGAACAGATTATGAAGTTTGGAATCATAGGAATTATTGCAACTGTTGTAGATTGGGGAATTTTTGCGTTATTGGTAGAGTTATATGGAGCAACCTCTCTATTTACTGGTGTAATATCACTGAAAAACTGGAAAGTAGTGGCAACGGTTATTTCTTTTTCTGTATCTGTCGTGGTAAATTACTTAGCAAGTATGAAATATGTATTTGAGAGACGGGATGATATGAGCAGAACCAAAGAATTTGTAATCTTTCTTGGATTGAGCATTATTGGATTAGGAATAAATGTACTTATTATAGTTGGTTTGGAAGGAATTGTACAATGGTTTGCAACATGGCCGGCAATTATTTACAGATTTGCATACATGGTTCCTAAAGTTGTTGCAACATCTGTTGTACTTGTATGGAATTTTGTTACCAGAAAAATATTTTTAGAGAAAAAGCAAGAGATAAGAGATATATAAGAAAAATTAAGAAGAGAGGCAGAAATATAATATGAAAAGAAAAATTAATATTTTGGTTATGGCATTGCTTTGTGCTATGGCAATTGGAGGTTGTAAAGGTAATACTGTTGAAAAAAAAGAATCAAAAGAACCAGAGATTACAGAAGCTGCTGCTACACCAATAGCCACAAATCAAGCGGAACAGCAGACAGAAGAAACAGAGACACCAAAAGAAAATGAGGAAAAAGGGCAGCCAGATCCACAGGATACAAAAGAACCAAAGAAAGAAGATGAAAATGAGCAAAAGCAAACAAAAGAACCAGATTCTAACAAAGAAACTTATAAAGTAGTATTGAAAAAAGGAGAAGTCACTTCTAATAGTAAATTTCAAGTGACTTATCCACAGATTAAAGGCTGGTCAAATAAGAAATCCATGGAATATTGGAACCAAGTATTTGCATCAGCTAATTATGGAAGTAAGGATGATGGTGTAGATGCATATACCTTGAAAACCACAGTAATGACCCAAAATAACGAATTATTGTCTGTTCTTATGGAAGGAAGTATACGTTATGAGGGAATAAATGAAACAACCAGCTTTGCTTATACTTATAATATCAATATGAAAACAGGGGAAAGCTACCGGTTGAAAAATTCTAAGGCAGACTTATCAAAAATAGAAGATAAGCTTATGAATGAAAACTATAAGATTGCTACGAAGAATCAAAATGTTTCTATGGTTGCTGTTTTAGATACATTGTATTTAAATAATGAGAAAGATGATGATGTAGCAAGAGTAAAAGAAGCTTTAAGAGAATGCGATTATGATGAGAACAATACAAATCCGGCATGTTATTCCTATTGGAAAAACGGAAAAGTGAGTTTGGTATTTGGTGTGGACGAAGAGATTGGTGGTTATACCATTTTTGAATTGAAATAAGTAATCTTGTAACTACTCAGAAACATGAACAGTTAAGAAGCTTTTATAAAGTTACTATTCACAGTCAACTCCACACACATGCGTAAAACCATCCAGCGTTGCTGTATGCCGCAGTTAGAAAACACTGCTTCTGTTTTACTTATGTGGTGGAGTGACAGCTTTCACAGTCATATAGAGGTATATGCAGATTCTTACAAGCAAGCTTGATGAATCTAACATATACCTCTATATGACTGTGAATAGTAACTTTATATAACAAAACCAGACAGAAACAATTTTCTGTCTGGTTTTATTTTGATATTTTTTATAAATCATGAATAATTGATGGGTATTTTGCAGAATTCCCATACTACATGTGAGCAACATAAGCATACATCATAATATAGTGGCAAATACTACCAAGCATAACGAAGATATGAAAGATTTCATGGGAACCAAAATTCTTATGCCTTTCGTTGAATATTTTTAATTTAAGAGCATAGATTACACCGCCAACTGTGTATAAAATTCCACCTGCAAGCAATAATATAAAAGCAGAAAATGGAAGATTATGAATAATTTGGGAAAAGGCAAAAAGACAAGTCCAGCCCATTCCAATGTAAATCACAGAAGAAAACCATTTTGGACAAGTAATCCAAAGACCTTTTACAATAATACCAATAAAAGCCATAGCCCATACCATGGCACACATTGCATATCCTGCTGTATTATGAAGAACAATTAGACAAACAGGAGTATAGCTGCCTGCAATCATAATAAATATCATCATGTGATCGCATTTCTTCAGAATGCAGTTGATACGGTTACCTAAATCAAATGTATGATAAACAGTGCTGGCAGTGTAAAGAAGAAGCATACTAATAGAAAAAATAAGCATAGAGGCTCCATTGACAATATGACCACTACTATTGTGCAGGGTGTGGATAAATAAAGGAATCATAGCAAATGCTACTAAAACCATACCAATAAAATGGGTAATTGCACTTCCAGGATCCTTTGGGTGAAATAATTGTTTTTTCATAACTCGACTCATAATAATCCCTCTCTTTCTTATAAAATCCATGAAATAATTATCGTAATTATGTGATGTGGTTTTTAAAACTACGTTGCTTTGTATTTTATACTACAACAATATATTTAGGTTGTCAAGAGGAAGAAAAATATTTATAATATGTATAGGTAACAGTTCAGCTATGCAAAAGTATATGTGCAAATTGCATGAGGGAGCTTGCTCACAGAGAGCAATTTGCACATATATTTTTATATGCTTAATGCCATACATGAATATTTTGCCAGCCAATTTATAATACTTTTAGTCATGTTGTATATTCTGGCAAAACTGTACTAGCATACATTATATGATATATGAAGGGATGATAGAAATATGCCAATGGATATACAATTACAGGATATTGTAAAATTAAAGAAACAACATCCATGTGGATGTGCAGAGTGGGAAGTGTTGCGAATTGGAATTGACTTCCGGTTGAAATGTTTAGGATGTGGACATCAGATTATGATACCCAGAAAGCAGTTGGAAAAAAGTGTAAAGAATATCCGAAAGAAAGAAGAGTGAAAAAAATAAGAAAAAAAGCTTGCATTTTTGGAAAAAACTGTTATAATAATAACTTGTCAAGAGTTTTATAACAACATGGATGGATTCCCGAGTGGCCAAAGGGGACAGACTGTAAATCTGCTGCATATTGCTTCGGTGGTTCGAATCCACCTCCATCCATTTTCCGAAAGGAATACGCCGCAGTGGCGGAACTGGCAGACGCCCAGGACTTAAAATCCTGTGGGTAGTGATACCCGTACCGGTTCGATTCCGGTCTGCGGCATAATGAATCACATGTTACTGTAAGCACTGTAGGTGTGAATAGTAACAATCACATGGGAGCAACGATATGGAGTTATGTCTGTATCGTTGCTTTTTTTGTTGAATATTGCTATAATAAAAAAGATAATTATGGTTTCATTATTATGATATCCTTTGAAGAAGATAGATGATATAATTAATCTATATAAAAGATAAAAAAGCCGGATTATGGAGGAAAGAATGTGGAAAAGACAATAAAAATCAAGATAAAGTTAGGTGTATGGGATTTGTATCATTTTTTGCTTCAATACAATTACAAAAGCTTTGGAGGGATTTTTGGTTTAATAATTAGCCTTTTATCCCTTATGTACGTAATAACTACTTTTGGGAAACATGATATGAGAACAAATATTATATTTCTTTTTATTGGTTTGTTGTGGACGGTTATTCAGCCATTATTATTGTTGCAAAAAGCAGCACAACAGACTACAAAGAATGAAGCATATAAAGCAGCACTGGAATATGAATTTGACAGCAATGGATTAAAGATTTATCAGGGAAAAGAAAAAGCGGAAGTATCATGGGAGAATATTGTGAGAGTAAAAGAAGATCGAAAACAAATACTTCTATTTACATCAAGAGTACATGCCTGTATTTTGCCCAAAGAACAATTTGTAGAAGAACTTCAGCAAATTAAAGTATTGATTCAGGAAAAAGTAAAAAAGTAGGAGAGTAACATGGAAAAAATAATAGAAAGTTTACGAGCAGAAGATACCTACCAGACTGGATATTTATTGGGGGAACAAGCACAGCCGGGAGAGGTGTATTGTTTGTTGGGGGATTTAGGAGTTGGTAAGACAGTATTTACCCAAGGTTTTGCCAAAGGATTACAGATCCAAGAACCAGTTTCCAGCCCTACTTTTACTATTGTGCAGGAATATGAGGAAGGAAGACTGCCTTTTTATCACTTTGATGTATACCGCATTAGTGATATTGATGAGATGGACGAGATTGGTTATGAAGATTATTTTTATGGAAAAGGGGTTTGTCTTATTGAATGGGCCAACTTAATAGAGGAAATACTTCCAGAAAACATCACAACCATTACAATAGAGAAGGATTTAATAAAAGGATTTGATTACCGGAATATACGGATTCAGTCAGCACAATAGTCAGAAAGGAATTAGAAAATGAGAATTTTAGCATTAGACAGTTCGGGAATGGTAGCGTCCATAGCTATAGTAGAAGAGGAATGCGTACTTGCAGAGTATACTATAAATTATAAAAAAACACATTCCCAAACGCTGCTTCCTATGTTAGATGAGATTACAAAACAAATAGATCTGGATTTAAGTACTATAGATGCCATTGCTGTAGCATCAGGACCAGGGTCTTTTACAGGGCTTCGTATTGGTTCGGCAACAGCAAAGGGATTGGGACTTGCCTTGGATAAGCCCATTATATCTGTGCCTACTGTAGATGGATTGGCGTACAATCTTTATGGTGTAGAATCTATGATTTGTCCATTGATGGATGCCAGACGGAATCAAGTATATACCGGATTATATACTTTCGAGAATGGTAAAATGATAAATATTATTCCACAGAATGCAGTGAGTATAACAGAAATTATTGAAAAAATTAATAAAGAGGGTAAAAAGGTTATTTTTCTTGGTGACGGGGTTCCAGTGTATAAGGAGACGATAGAGAAACAATTACAGGTTCCTTTTCATCTTGCACCAGCACATTTAGCACGACAGAGGGCATCTGCAGTGGGTGTTTTGGCAGAAATTTACTATAAAGAGGGAAGAGTAGAGCATGCCAGAGAACATAAACCAGAATATCTGCGGTTATCACAGGCAGAGAGAGAACGTATGGAGAGAATCAAACAAGAGAAGGAGAAGCAGGTGTGAATCTTCGGTATATGAGAAAAGAGGATTTAGAGCAAGTTTGTGCAATAGAACAGACTCTCTTTACAAGACCATGGAGCAGACAAGATTTTCTTGATGCGTTATCTAAAAAAGAAAATATATATTTAGTAGCAGAAGATAAAGAACAGATTCTTGGATATTGTGGTGTATGGGGTGTGGCTGGAGAAGGTCAAATTACTAATGTGGCTGTGAAGAAAGAATATCAAGGAAGGGGAGTCGGGGCTGCCCTATTAAGGTATACTTTAAAAGAAGGAGAATCCAGAAAACTGGATGCCTACACATTAGAGGTCAGGGTGAGTAATCATGCAGCCTTACATCTGTATGAAAAAATGGGATTCCACTCAGTAGGAATACGAAAGGATTTTTATGATTTGCCCCAAGAGGATGCCATGATTATGTGGAAAGAATAATTGAGGTTTAGACATAGATTACAATATTTTCCTTACTCACTAAGGGTTTCCTATGGAAAAATGTCGATATACATTTTATAATCAGAGCATAGAAAGGAAGCAGGAAACCAATCAGATAAAGTGGAGGGAATTTCATGAAGCGTAATATTCAATGTAATGCATGTGGAAGAAAAATAAAAGAGGAAAATGGTTTATTAAGAGAAGATATATTTGAAGGAAAAAAAGAATGGGGATACTTTTCCAGAAATGATTTAAAGGTAGATACATTTTATTTGTGTGAAGATTGTTATGATAAATTGATAGCAAATTTCTTGATACCAGTTAAAAGGGAAGATAAGTTAGAAGTTTTGTAAAAATGTGTCAGCAGGAAAATCTATCTGGTAACTGTTTAGGATCTCTCATTTATTTTCTCAAGATAAGTCAAGTGATTTTGTAGATTCTAAACAGTTACAAAGAAACATAAAGATGTATGGAGGATAGAAAATATGCTGGATATTTGTTTATTAGGAACAGGAGGGATGATGCCCCTTCCAAGAAGATGGCTGACAGCATTAATGACAAGATTAAATGGTAGCAGTCTTCTTATTGATTGTGGAGAAGGTACACAGATTGCCATTCGGGAAAAAGGATGGAGTTTTCATGATATAGATACTATTTGTTTTACACATTATCATGGAGATCATATCAGCGGACTTCCAGGGCTGTTGCTGTCTATGGGAAATGCAGAACGAACAAAACCTGTGACTTTAATTGGTCCAAAGGGATTGGAAAAGGTGGTATCTTCTTTAAGAGTGATAGCACCAGAACTTCCTTTTTCCTTAGAATACATAGAAATAACAGATCCGGAAATGGTAATGGAACAAAACGGTTATCAGATAGAAGCGTTCCGGGTGAAACACAGTATAACTTGTTATGGATATACTTTAAAAGTAAAACGTGGAGGCAAATTTTTAGCAGAAAAAGCGAAAGAACAGAATATTCCATTAAATTACTGGTCAAGATTACAAAAAGGAGAAACAGTAGAAACCCCAGAAGGAATAACCTATACACCTGACATGGTACTTGGACCAAAAAGGAAGGGAATTAAAGTTACATATTGTACGGATACCAGACCACTTCCAATTATAGCGAAACAGGCAAAAGATGCCGATTTATTTATATGTGAAGGTATGTATGGTGAGCCCGACAAGCAAGACAAAGCAGTAGAACATAAACACATGACATTCTATGAAGCAGCAGAATTAGCAAAAGAGGCACAGCCAGAGCAGATGTGGCTTACTCATTATAGCCCTTCCTTGGTGCGGCCTGAAGAGTATGGTGAAGAAGTAAGAAAAATTTTTCCTAATACAGTGATTCCCAAAGACAAACGTAGTGTAACATTAGAGTTTGATAAGAGTGAGAAATAACAAGAAGAGTTTTAGCAAAAGGTAAAAGAAAGGAGTGGTATTATGAAAAAATCAAAACAGAAAACAACAACAGTTATTGTAATTATGTTTGCAGTTGTAATAGCGATAGTAATAGGATTTTGGGCAATACTTGAACAGGGTAGAAACAAAGTGGAAGAAGATAAAATGATTCATAGCAAAAATGAAGAAGTGAATACATTATTAAATAAAGATTTGAATATTGATTATCCAAGTACACCAAGGGAAGTATTAAAGATGTATAGCCGTTTACAGAGCTGTGTCTATAATCAAGATTTGTCAGATAAAGATTTATCGGCGATTGTAGGACAAATGCGGATGCTCTTTGATGATGAATTAGTAGCAGCCAATTCTTTAGAACAGCAATTAGAAGATTTAAAGAAAGAAATAAAAGAATATCAAAAGGCAAAACGGACCATAAGTAACTATGTAATAGATAAAGAAAGTTCTACTACAGAAAAGAAACTAGAAGGAAAAGAGTATGCAACATTGGAAGTATCATATCTTATCCAAGAGAATAGAGGATATAATAAAACCTATGAACAGTTTATTCTACGAAAAGATGAAAAAGATAAGTGGAAGATTTTGGGGTGGGAATTAGTCAGAAGTGAAGATGAGAAACAGGAATAGAAAGGTAAGGTACAATAGCTATGTTACAACAAAATATAGAGGAAGATATTTTGGTATTAGGAATTGAATCATCCTGTGATGAAACGGCAGCGGCGGTAGTGCGTAATGGCAGAGAAGTGTTGTCAAATGTTATATCATCTCAAATTGAATTACATAAGCTATACGGAGGTGTAGTGCCAGAAATAGCATCACGAAAACATATAGAAAAAATAAACCAGGTAATAGAAGAAGCATTATTTGAGGCGGATGTTACATTAGATGATATAGATGCAGTAGCTGTAACTTATGGTCCTGGACTTGTTGGTGCACTTTTGGTAGGGGTAGCAGAAGCAAAGGCAATATGCTTTGCAAAAAAGAAGCCACTTGTTGGAATACATCACATAGAGGGACATGTATCTGCCAATTATATAGAACATTTGGATTTAGAGCCACCATTCTTAAGTTTAATTGTATCAGGAGGACATACCCATCTTGTGCAGGTTGTAGATTATGGAAAATATGAAATTATTGGGAGGACAAGAGATGATGCAGTGGGGGAAGCTTTTGATAAAGTAGCCAGAGCAATTGGACTTGGTTATCCTGGAGGTCCAAAGATTGATAAACTTGCCAAAGAAGGAAATCCATTAGCAATTTCATTTCCTAAGGCGAAGATAGAAGAGGCACCTCTGGACTTTAGTTTTAGTGGCGTAAAATCAGCGGTATTGAATCACATTAATGGTTGTAAAATGAAAGGTGAGCAGATTATTCCAGAAGATATAGCTGCATCTTTTCAAAAAGCAGTAGTAGATGTTTTGGTAGATAGGACAATGCAAGCCGCAAAAAAATATAATAGCAAAAAAATTGCTTTAGCTGGTGGTGTGGCTTCAAATAGTGCACTTCGTGCAGCTATGGAAGAAACATGTAACAAAAGGAATCTTTCTTTATATTACCCTTCACCTATTTACTGCACAGACAATGCAGCGATGATTGGTGTGGCAGGATATTATGAGTATATAAAAGGGACATGTCATGGGTGGGATTTAAATGCTGTTCCTAATTTAAAAATTGGGCAAAGATAATTGTGATAGATATAGAGTGAAGTATGCATTTTATCATTTAAAACAATAATCAGAATATAAGTATTCCATCGTTATTTGAGAAAGGAAACCAGAAAAGTGAAAAGGGTAGCAATTGTTTTAGCAGCAGGAAAAGGAAGCAGAATGAAGAGTGACATCCCAAAACAATATATGGAGTTGAAGGGATATCCAATCTTATACTATTCTTTAAAAGTGTTTGAAGAGAGTTTTATAGACGAAGTAATATTAGTAACAAGAGAAAATGATATTAGATATTGTGATAAAGAAGTGGTTAATCGATATGGATTTAAAAAAGTGAAGAAGATTGTTGCAGGAGGAAAAGAGAGATACCAATCTGTATACGAAGGAATCAAAGTAATTGAGAATGCAGATTATGTTTATATTCATGATGGAGCCAGACCTTTTTTGACAGAAGATATTTTGTATAGACTTCAAGCAGAAGTAGAGAAATCTCATGCCTGTGTGGTGGGAGTACCAGTAAAAGATACTATAAAAATTTTAAATCAACAAAGATTTGTAAAAGAAACTCCAGATAGAAACTTTTTATGGCAAATACAAACACCACAAACATTTTCGTTTAGTTTAATAAAATCTGCATACCAAGAATTGATAAAGCGGAAAGATGAATTACCAATTCCGACAGATGATGCTGCTGTAGTGGAACTTATAAAACATCATCAAATAAAAGTGGTGGAAGGAAGTTATACGAATCTTAAAATTACGACACCAGAGGATCTTGAGATAGGAGATATCATATTGAAACAGTATGATTTGTGGTCTTAAGCATGAACTATGCTTTTAAGTAAGCCAAAGGTTTACAAAGAAAGATTTAGTCATGCTAGATGGTTTGCTTTATGAAGATTGCAAACAGGTGAGGATAAAAGCATTTTACGGATGTGATAGTCACGATTTGTAATATAGTACACGAATAATTTAGTTTAAATTATAAAAAAAATAAAAAAAGTTGAAAAAAAGTGTTGACATAATCTGAAAAGAATGTTAAACTATCTAAGCAAGTTACGGAGAGGTATCGAAGTGGTCATAACGAGGCGGTCTTGAAAACCGTTTGTCCGCAAGGACACGTGGGTTCGAATCCCACCCTCTCCGCTTATAAAACCACCAATTTAGTCATGGTGGTTTTATTTTCGCTTTAAGAGGCGGCAGAAATGTAGTTTTGTTGTCAATATAGATTTGGAGAAGTACCCAAGAGGCTGAAGGGGCTCCCCTGGAAAGGGAGTAGGTCGTTAATAGCGGTGCGAGGGTTCAAATCCCTCCTTCTCCGTTTTGGTTTTAAAGAAAATAAAAAAATCAAAAAAAGTTGTTGACAAACGAAAATGAATATGTTATTATAAATAAGCTGTCTCGAAAGAGAAAGCGGACAAGAACTTTGACAATTAAACAGTGAAACAACCTTGAAAATTCAAAAACAATTTCAAGAG
>CAMWUK010000032.1 GCA_947177415.1 uncultured Clostridiaceae bacterium | reverse complement strand
AATAAATTTATTTATGCAATTTGTATATCACTTTTGCAGGTTCTGAATAGTTACCTTCATATTATGCTTTTTCTATATATTCACTCCTTGTTTACTTATCTAAATTTCAAAATCTTCTGATTTAAAATTACTATAATATCTTCCTTTGACAGCAGTGGATTTCAACACACAATAATCCGGATCGGTTACTCCTTCTTTATAATACATGGTATCCCCCTCCTGCCATATTCTTTCTTTCGCTTCATCTGTTTCCAAAACCTCAACGGTTCCTATTAAACTAACCCCACGATAAAATCTTTTATCCACAAAATATATGCTGGCTTTTGGGTTTTTACGAAAAAATTTTACCTTATTTGATGATGTGTTTGTTGAAAACCAAAATTCTTTTATTCCTTGTCGTTCTCTAGGTTTTAACATTGCCTTTGTTATAGGGAATCCCTAATTATCTATGTATAGGAAACGAACAAAATGCTTGCGTTTTGATTCGTTTCCTGTGCTGGATGCACGCCGCAAAGCGGCATACTTCCTATGTGCATTCATGCACATCCTTGCGGAGCAATTATAGTAAACGCATTTATTTAATGCGTTTACTATAACTAATAAAAGCCATATTAGACTTGTCTGCTATGTTTCCTATAGTTTGTTCCGGATTTCTCATCATTTGAAATATCTCCTGTTTTTTGTTCTATTTTATCACATATACCTTATCTCTTAAAGTCCTATTTATCTGAGAATAAACGTTACTGTTCACTCACAAGCTTGACACTTACTGTCAAGCTATGTGCCAAGAACATAGAACAGTCAAGAATCCAGCCTTTTGCCAAAGGCAAATTATAAATAGGCTGGATTCCGTTACTGTTAGCACCATAGGTGTGAACAATAACGGATAAACTATATAAACAAGAAACCCATGCATCTCCACTATAGGAGAAATACATGGGCTATTTATATTAATAGATATTCTGTAACTGTTCAGAACCATGAACAGTTACGTTTAAGCCCATAATAATTCGCCTTCGGCGAAGGGGCTTAAACATTATATAATTTACTCTTTCTTACGAAACACGCAGTAAATGCGTGTTTCTACCTGAATAGTTACGATATTCTTTATTTATTTTTTACTGGAATCCAAATCTCAGAGTAATAATTTTCATCACTAGTTCCCTTTGGATATTTACTAGGATCATCATACATTTCGATACAGTATCCTGCAGCAAATTCGTATTCTTTTAATGCAGGAATCCACTCTGAAAAAATCTTAGTATTCACATCCTGCATAGAATCAGGCATTGAACCCTTACAAGGAAATACTGCCCAAGTGAATGCAGGAATTGTCTTTGTAACAAATCCTTCTGGCACATCCATTACTGGATTATAGATATCCGCTATCATATATGCAAACTCACTATTTCCCATGGATTCATCAATATTCACGCCAAACATTCCACATACATATTTGCCATTTCCCTTTTCATAATGTTCTTTCCAAAACTCTGGAATTACCGCTTTTGCTCCATCATAAGAGAACTTTTTAATTGCTCCCATAACTGTAAAACTGTCCTTCTTTGTTAATCTGTAATCCATAACAAAACCACCTTCCAATGATAATTTAATTTTCAGCGGTGCAAAAGATTTAATCAATATACTATGATTCTTTTGTACCATAGAAGGTGTGACACCATGAAATCTTGAAAATGCCTTCGTAAAGCTGTCTGGCGAATCATAACCATATTTCATCGCAATATCAATTACCTTTGTGTCACTTGTGGCAAGCTCTCCTGCAGCAAGAGCCAACCTACGGTTACACATATATTCTGTAACCGTATATCCACAAAGCAAACTAAATCCCTTTTGAAAATAAAAAGGTGATATATTAACATGCTTTGAAATATCTTGTACAGTAATTTTTTCTGTGATGTTGTTTTCGATATATTCGATTGCTTTACTTATGGATTCTGCCCATTCCATGTCCTCACCTCCTGCTGTAAATACAATTTACCATGAAAAACAAAAACTATCCCGACTTTACTTGCCAACATTTGTCTGGCTAAACTGTATGAGTATGTAGGGCGATAGCCCAGAATACGAATACAGTTGGTGATTGCGGTAGTGCGAAGCACAAAGCAATCAACTTTTATTTATGGTGGTGCTGCCAAAGGTAGCATGTAGGTTTACTATGAAAGTGTTATTGATAAACATATCTAGACATCATCTGCCCCGATGCTTATCTCTTTTCTTTTGCTGTTTCAATTCAAATCTTCGTTCAGAATCTGCCTCTTTCTGCATACGGTTTTTCTTCTTTCTCTTCAATTTACATTGCTCCTGCTGCAATTTTAATGCCTGCTGGGACTTTGTTCCAATTCCAAATTCTTGTAATTGCTTTTTTATATTTCTTTGTATTCGCTTTGGATTTCTCTTTTCTTTCCTTATAACAGTTTCCAAAGCCGGACTAAAGCTTAATTGAAAATAGTGCTTGAGGATAAAATCATACACCTCATAATCTTTTGGTTCTGCTCCGAAAGTGATTTTCGCTACAGATAGCTTTTCATCCTCAATCCTTTCAAAAACACCAATCCAAAAAGGTTTTTCAAAAAACACTGTTAATTTTCCTGATACTTTGTCCATAATAATCCCTCCTAAAAAGTTTTGAACAAAGAATGGACGACCCCGGAGGGGGAGGGTTACTTACACCATCATTTCTAATGGTACGGCTGGGCTACCTACCAGCTCTAGTGAGGAAATCTCACATTGCGTTTTTATCTTTGTTTTATATATAAAGCACTGTGTGCCATATATCCCGATAAAAGTGTTACTAAGAGATATAACAATTAGTAATTGCGAAAGTGCATAGCAATCAACTTTCTTTCAACTGATAATCTTGAATTTCGTATGCATTATACGCATAGTCAAAATGATATCCCAATTTTTCTGCCAAAGCTACTGACCATAAATTCTGTGCATCCCAACTTGGATATAATCCCCTATCAAGACATTCTAGAATAAGTCTGGCACCACATACCAAAGCCAGTCCTTTTCTTTGGTATTCTTTTTTGGTATCAACTTCAATTTCGATTCCATCAAGATAAGCAGAGTAAGAAGATGCTCCAGAAACTGGAACACCATCCTTTAAAATAACAACTCCCAAACCTATTTTGTTATATATCTGATAATCTGCAAATTGTGATACCAAATCCCTACACCACTGTTCATTCCTGCAATAATTGAATAATTTCTCATCTATCATTTTTATTGTATATTCACTTGGAAGTGATTCTACAATATCATTTAATTTGCTTTTATCAAAAATGTCTGGCTCTTTTTTAATGGCATACCGCACAACCTGTTTGGCTTTGTCTCCATAATAATCTTCTAGTAACCCTGCCCATTGGTCATTTTGTGGCACAGCAATTATAAAATCTTGCTTACACCACTCTGGTTTATATGCAATAAGCTCCTTATCAGGTGTACCTGCAAAAAAGCAAAAATCACCCAATATTGCCATAGCCGAAGTTGGATTTTCCATATCATTTGCATAAATATGTCCCATGACCCCTTGTAAACATGACCAGATTAGTGTTTCTTGCCAGTTTGCAAAAATATACTCTGCACTTTCTCTTTTTTCTATTTCATAAATCATTAAGTATAACCTCCCTTAACTAGACATTATCACATTTTATTAAATATCGAACTATAGTTTTATTATACTATCGAATATATTATTATATATTAATTGAGTTTTCATAAATATTTTTCTATTGTTCCTTGCTCTACGACTGTTTTTCCTAGCAACGTAATTGCCTGTTTAGGACATCTGTTGATGCAGCGGTAACACATTGTACAGGATTCCTTTGCTTTTGCTACACCATGGCTTACACTCAAGTTCTTCATAGGGCATAATTTCACACATACACCACAACCAATGCACTTTGCTTTATCTATCTTCAACTTATTCGTATATTTTCTTGTTTTATTATAAAAATATAAACGTTGCCCAAAAAATCCTGCCATTTGATACAACAAACCAATTCCTTCCCTGGTTGGTCTATTGCTTTTCATACTATAAACTGCATGTATTATCTTTTTTTGTGCCTGCTCTACCAGTTCCCTATTCTTTTCTAATGACCTTTTCAATGCTTTTTCATCTGCTATGCTATCTGGCATTTTTAAATGTAAACCACCTATAATTTCTGCTCCATACTTATGTAATAAACGTGCCAGAATGCCTGCTCCATCCCCACTAAATAATCCCATTGTCGCAATTATAAAGACTTTTTTGCCTTGCCACAAATATGGATATTGCTCAATAAAATCCTTTAATATTTTAGGAATGTTGCTATATTGTACGGGGTAACTTATGACAATCTCATCGTTACTCTTTATTTGATTGACAACGTTTTCATCTTCTATCGAAAAGCTTTTAAAGGATTTATCATATTCTTTCAAAAAAACTTCCAAAGCATATCTGGAATTTCCCGTTCCACTAAAATATATTCCAATCACTATAAACCTCCATATCATAAAAAATCATAACTATTCAGGTAGGAACACGCATTTACTGCGTGTTTCGTAAACGAGGATGCACATGTCAATTATACCATACCACTCTCCTTTTCGCTATCAGAACCTGACTTATGTGGTTACCTCCTTTTTTAGATATTTGGATTATTTTAGCAGCTAAATCAGTTTAAACAATTAGAATAAAGTGGGCAAGCCCACATCACCCCCCCTTAACCCCTCATTCATGAGGGGATTGCACACTTTTTTGCCAGATGCGTGTTGCATGTTTTTTTGCAACAATATTCCTTACGCATCTGTGCACATCCTAAGCGAAGCGTTTTTACTTTATAGGACGAACTTTCCTATAAAGTAGAAAAGGGAGTATCACCCAATAGAAAAATCTATGTGTAATACTCCCTTACAATGTAGCAGTTTTTATTTCTGTTAATACAATTATGTTATGTATTATATGGTTATATTATACGAACATATCGTGCATCTACATATCCATATATATATCCATATTTGCATGGATACCACTTTATACCATCCTCTTCTACCGCTTTTTCTGTATTGATTTGTATAAAATAACCTTGTTGTAGTGTCTGTAAAACCTCACCAGATAAACCTGGTGTTTCTCTTAATGGTACATTACTACCATTTATCAAAGCTGGAGTAGGATAATTAATATCAATTCTTGGTGTAATATTGGCTACGTTATTACTGATATTATCCGTAATCACTTTAGCCTGTACTGGCATGGCTACTGACAGATTAAATATCACACTTGTCATTAGTAAAAACACTGTTTTTTCTAACCTCTTCATAAAAAATAACCTCCTTAACTCATATAACTACTCCTACATTGCAAATACTATTATATACTTTAATTTTGCATTTGTATATAGAAATTTAAAAATTTTTCAAACAAACAATATTCGACATTATTTGCAAGATTTTGAAAAATATAGGATGTAACTAATTGAGGATAATCTATATAAGTACTTTATAATTGAACATCTGCTATATTGTGTATACAATCTCAATCTCTTTTAATTTACCCAAATATAAATTTAATTCTCCTTGAAAAGCAGAATGTCTAGGATATTTGTTCTTGTATTCCTGACGAACAGATCGTTTAATCCTCTTTTCTGCCCATGATTCTCTAACTTCTGCTACTGCACCTAACAAAATAACAACTGCACCATAGTATTTTCTGTATTGTCCTTCAAACTTCAAAACGCAGCTGGAGGGAAATCAGAGCATGGGAACACATCCCACCAAAAAATCGTTTTTTATTCGGTGGGCATATATTCCCCTTAGATTTTATTTGTCAGTATCCATAATTTTTACCTTATATACTGTAGGATAATAATATGGTGTTTCTTCTGTAAATGCATCTTTTAATATTACGGTAACAGCATTTCCTTGTTGAAAATCAGTAATTGCTATTTCTTTCCCATCTCCACCAAGCAGTTTTGTATTCTCGCTGATACCGAGAGAATTGATAGGACTACCATAGATTTCAGTTGTACGTTGTACAATCAACCGAACCTCTCCATCAGGTTGTGTGACAATTTTCTGAACAGTAGCTTCAAATGACTTTTCAGACCATCTTATGGACTGGTAAACCGCCATTACACCGACAATAATGACTGCCAAAATTATCATAACACCTATAATCATTATTTTTTTCTTTTTCATTCTTTACCTCCTTACGCAACCTGATGTTTCTTAAATCCTAATCTTGCTAACGGCAGCATAATTACTGTTAAAAAAGCATAAAGAATCGCCCTTACGGTGAGCGTGTCCAAAACCAAACCGCCGAATTGGTATGAAATATACTTGCCAAATTCTGGCATTGTTGAACGATAGGGCAGCAAAAACAAAGTCAGATTATATACCCCTGTTGTTCCGTTTGGTGTTAGGAACATAGGAATGAACAGTATGGGAACAAGAATAATTAGCACAAGATAAGGACTTTTCATTTGTGCAGACAAAAGGAGTGTCAGTCCTACCATAGCAAGGAGTACCAAGTAAATAATTCCTATATTGATAAGAACAGCTTGTAAAAATGTCAATGGGTAAGGAATTGTTGTATTTGCAATCTGCAATGGCAGATTCCAGCCATCGACCCCAAACGCTGCAAGTGGCAATCCACATGCCACAACAATATGGAGTATAAATGCAGCTGTTCCAAATAAAAGTGATGCTACAATTTTTGCTGTTGTCAGTTTTGTTTTTCCATACTTTGCAGATAAAATTACCGCATCTGTTCCCGCCTGATATTCACCAGAAAAGACAGGGGCAACCACAATGCAGATAGCCAATAATGTAAACATTAAAAGCTCAAAGCTGCTTATAATGACTTCCCATCCTTCATAATATCCATATTGCAGTGGTGTTTCCACCTTGTCCGCCATACTGCCCCAATATTCTTTTTGTTTATTGGATAATTTTCGGGATGGATTGTTAAGCAGGGTTTGTATCTTCTCTTCCATCATCTGATAAAAGGACGCTCCGTCTTTTATAACCAAATCAGGGAGATTGTTATATCCCCAAATTTCATTTAGATTACTGTAAGTGTTGGCAATTAAATTAAGCATTTTTTCCCTTGGTGCAACTCCATTCCAATAGGCATTGCCAATTAAAAACTGCTCATTTCCATCATATCCGATATTTTCAGGGTTTTCAAAAAGTCCCTGCACTTCCCGGATTGTTTTGGCAACATATTCTTCGGACAAAGGAACTGACAGCTTCGCATACTGCCCTTTTTCATAAGCAATACCCTCTGCCCCCTTTATGACACCATCCTGATTGTAAGTTTGGTATTGCATAATGGGCAGCCCGAAAAGAAACCCTGTTAAAATGAGGCTTACTGCCATCACGATTAAAGTAGATTTTTTACGCAGTATCTTCAAAAACTCATATTTTACCAACATATTACCTTTCCTCCTGTTTCTCAATTTCTTTACCAAAATAATACAAAAATAAATCTTCTAAGCCCGGCTCTACAATCTGTGCATCTTCCCTTGGAGCAGTTTCCTCTATTATGCGTAGCCGCACCATATTGTTTTCGTGGTGAAGGTTTACAACAGAAAAATTCCTGCTATATTCCGCAGCAGTCCTTTCATCAACTAAGAGTTCCCACACCTTGCCTTTGATACTGTCTGTAACCGTACCCACCCCCTCGTGCAAAAGAAAACTTCCTTGCTTCATCATCAAAATCGTATCTGCAATATAAGAAACATCAGAAACGATATGCGTGGATAAAATAACAATTTTTTCTTTTGCAAAATCTGAAATAATATTGCGGAAACGCACTCTTTCTTTTGGGTCAAGCCCCGCCGTAGGTTCATCCAATATCAAGATAGATGGGCTGTTTAGTTCTGCCTGTGCGATTCCAAGACGCTGTTTCATACCTCCAGAATAGGATCTGATTTTTTTATTTGCCACATCGGTCAGGTTTACCATGTGGAGCAAATCCTCTGTTCGTTTTTTTGCCTGTCTTTTATCAAGCCCTTTCACTGCTGCCATATACAGCATAAATTCACGGGCGGTGAAATCAGGATAAAAACCGAAATCCTGTGGCATATATCCCAAATGGGTATAATATTGCTCGCCTAATTGCTCGATTGTTTTTCCATTTAAACGGATGCTGCCCGAAGTTGGTTTCAAAACACCGCATATCATCCGCATCAGCGTTGTCTTGCCCGCACCATTTGCACCAAGCAGCCCATATACTCCCGGCACTAAATTGGCACTTACATTGTTGACGGCACATTTTTTTGCGTACTGTTTTCTTAAATCTTGTAACTGTAATTCCATACAAAACCTCCTCATTCATTTTTATAGGCACAAAAAATAGATGACCTAGCTTTAAGCATAAACCATCTATCTTAGGCAGTGCTTTTTTGTATCTTAATTTAACCTTAAGTTATTGATTCCCCCAAGGAAGAACGATAGTAAACTGCGTACCTTCACCCCGTTTACTTTTAACAGCAATATTTCCATTGTGGAGTGTTATAATCTGTTTTGCAATCGCAAGTCCAAGACCGCTTCCCTCTGGTTTCTCTTTGGTGTTTGTCCCTCTGTAATATCGGTTAAAAAGTTCCGACTTTTCCTTGTCACTCATACCTATTCCGTTATCACAAATACAAATCAATATCCTCTTTTTCGAACCTGTGTCTATACTGATTGTTACTTTTGTTTCAGGTGGGTTATGCGTCAATGCATTAATGATAAGGTTATTCACGGCACGACGGAATAAATCAATGTCAAGGCAAACCTCACATTCTTGTATATTACTTTCAAACTCAATACTACGATTAGTAAAGGCAGGGTCATTTACAATATCAATGACCAGCTCTTTCAAAAAACGCACAAGGTGTACCGTCTGTGGATGGTATGGTAATGCACCTGAATCCAGTTGGTAGGTCAACTTTAAATCGTTAATCATTTTTTCTGTATGATTCACATTCTTTAAGATAATTCCACCGTATTCCTGTATGGTTTCACTGTCAAGGGCGGGACTGTCCATAAGCAATTCTGCATAGCCCTTAATTGGTGAGAGTGGTGTTTTCAAATCGTGCGTAATATTTGCAATCCACTCTTTGCGTATCCGTTCCGTATCCTGCTGAACCTTATCACTGTGGCAGATTTCCGTATCCATCTTATTAAGTGCCTCATAGATTTCGCCAAATACTCCTTTTTCGGGCAGCGGAGTATAGGAACGCATTGAAACATTCCCAATACCTTTTGCTATTTTGCCAAGATGTCTGGTAAGCCAAAAGCCATAACAAATCACAAACAGAAAAATGGCACACAAAATGAAGAATATTCCCTTGCGGAACAATGGTGAAAGCATTCCCACATTTTCCCCGTTAGAGTAAATCATATGCTTCCCTATTGCATAAGGAAATCCAATCAAATAACTCCATGTTTTCCCTGAATCTTCACAGCTGTTCACAAAAACGGTGTTTCCCTGTTCATAAACACTTGTGCGAAGTGAAATCAGTTCAGATGCAGAGTATCTGATTGGATAATTCTCAGGCTTGTTGTGGCAAAAAACTTCTTTTCCTGTTTCATCAATGACCTGAAGCCACAGCCCATATTCATCCAACCGCTCAAGCCCTATTTCTTTTATTTTGACATTGCCATTATGGTTCTCCATCCATACTGAAAAATTATCTGTAAACCTGTGTGGCCATGATGCCAGGCTCAAACCTTCTGGCTCAGTTATTCCGAAAATGTAGTAGAACATTCCGATTGCAATAACAACAGCGATAAGAAGTAATGCTGACACTAAAACGAATAATCGTAAAAATGGATTTTGTTTCTTTTTATTTCTCATATGGATTTACCAGCTTATAGCCTAAGCCTTTCATCGTGATAATATATTTGGGCGTTGCGGGGTTTTCCTCTAACTTTTCACGCAAATGACGGATGTGTACCATCATCGTATTATCACATCCGAAACTGTCCTCACCCCAAATGGTTTCATATAGGCGTTCACGGCTGATTACCCGTCCTAAATTCTCCGCCAAATACCGTAAAATCTCAAATTCCCGTGCGGTCAGCCCGATTTCCTTATCATTCTTCATTACCCTGCAGCCGTCAGTGTCTATCATCAGCTCACCAATTCTAATAGAGAGATCCTGTATTGGAACTTGTCTGTATTCCGCACGGCGTAACCCGGCTTTCACCCTATATGCTATTTCTTTTGGGCTGAATGGCTTTGTGACATAATCATCTCCACCAACAGCCAAGCCAAGTATTTTATCCAATTCATCATTTTTGGAAGAAAGAAATAATACTGGGCAATAGGAAAACTCTCGGATTTGTTTACACACTTCATATCCATCTATGTCTGGCAGCATAACATCTAAAATAATAATATCTGGCTGAATTTCCTTACACATGGTAACAGCCAAAATCCCATTATCAATTTTAACAATATTGTGAAATCCCTCTATGTTTAGAGCTTTTTCAAGTAATCGTAATATATCTGGCTCATCATCAACGAGCATAATTTTATATTTATTCACTTAACAGCACCCTTCCTTTGTTTTATATTTTCCCCCACCTTATCCTTGTATCTTTTATCAGCAGGTTTTTCAGCACTTTTTGGGATAAACCAAGTATTCCCCATTTTTTGGACCCTAATAATACGCTCCGCATGTAACTGTTCAGAAGCATGAACAGTTACGTTTAAGCCCATAATAATTCGCCTTTGTTCAGTTACACTGCCAACATTGATATTGTACTTTGTATATCCGAAGAATACAAGTTACGGTATCCTTAATTTTAGCTTAAACTTTGCTGTCATTCTTGACCTATTATTCACGCTGTTTGTCTTAAGAATCTTTGGAATATACATTATAACTAAAAAAGACCTCTAAGAATTGCCTATTGCTTTCCCTAAAGATCTAATTCCTTTTGTTAATGTTTCTTCCACAATCTCTGTTAATAAATTTGCACACATCCCTATTTGTCAATTATACAAACTCAAAATATCATTCTATTGAATTTCCTAAGTCATACGCTTCCTTTAATGCTTTTGTTCCCTTAATATCTCTGATATCTTTAACGCCTCTTACCTGCACCATACCTGCATCTTCTAAATGAAAAAAATTAAGTACAAGCCTATGTAAACACACAACACTGCTCTTCCTGCAAAACACCAGTTATTTTGTTAATTCCATTTCCAAACACTTCCAAACTTCACCCATACAATGATAACTTTCTACCTCTTGCAATTCTACTGTTCTAAATCCGCAAGCTTTATAGCATTCTATAGCATTTATGTTATTTTCAAAAACACCCAATGATATTTTACTTACCTTAACAAAGTCAAACGCATATTGGATTGCCAAAGCAAGCATTTCTTTTCCATAGCCTTTTCCACGTTTTTTATCATCAACAATAACAAAACCAAACCGGATTTCTTTAAGATTATGTTCTTCTGGGAAACGCATTGTTAAATGTCCAATTATACCAGTATCATCAAATGCTGTCATACCCCAAATTTTATCATTGTGTTTATCCTTATCATAATACAAATTCATATCATCAGAAGTAATAGGGTATTTCCCATAACGGTCTGCACTCCACTGGCGAAAAGCATATTCATTTTTTAACCATTTTGTTATAATCTGTGCATCACAAGCCTTGTATGGTCTTAATCTTAACATAATAGTCTCCTAACTGTCCATATTCCTTATCTAAACTTCTCCTTTTTACAACTACATTTGTAAACCACTTATTTATTTCAGACAATGATAGGTATCCTCATCTACTGCTTCCAACCATTCATTAGAAGTATCTGTACCAGGAACCTCTATAGCCAGATGTGAAAACCAGCTATCTTTGGCTGCACCATGCCAGTGCTTAACTCCTGCTGGGATATTCACTACATCGCCGGGATTCATTTCTTGTGCTTCTTTTCCCCATTCCTGATAATATCCACGGCCTCCCACACAAATTAGAATCTGTCCTCCGCCAAAAGCCGCATGATGAATATGCCAGTTATTGCGGCAACTTGGTTCAAAAGTCACATTAAAAATCCCTACTTGTTCGCTAGAAACTGAGGCTAAATAACTTTTACCACTAAAATACTGTGCAAACCCATCATTTGGATTTCCGATTGGGAACAACATATTTCTTTCATGTTTCGCCTTTGCATCTTCTACATTATCATCTTCTGTCCAGACTTGTGTAGCCATACGGAAGGCTGCCCACGCTTTAGGCCATCCTGCATAAAATGCTGCATGAGTCAAAATCTCTGCAATTTCCTCTTTTGTAATTCCATTATTTTTAGCACTCATTAGGTGGTACTGGAACGAAGAATCCACTAATCCCTGAGCCATTAAAGATACTACTGTTACAAGAGAACGGTCTCTTAGGGAAAGTTTTTGCTCTCTACTCCATACCTCACCAAATAACACATCATCATTTAACTCTGCAAATTTAGGAGCAAAAACTCCAAGTTGATCTCTGCCTGCTGTTTGTTTTACCATTGATATTTCCTCCTTTTTCTCCATGCTTTTAGACATTACTGTCTCACTATTCTTCAAAATTGTCTGCCAACTTTTAGTTCTTTGGCATTGTTTTTTCTCCACTGCTTCATTACCCAATCAAAACATTTTTTCCTTCAAAGGCAAATCCATACTTGTGAATACGTTCTTTAGAAATCCCTTTTGCAAGCAATGTCTCATCATATCGCTTTCCTTCAATCTGAGCCAATGCTGAGGCTACCGTTTCCTCTAAATCCTTTTCTTTCTTTGGGTTGCGGACTTTAAATTCCATAATAATTGCTGGTAAATCTCCATAGATATCTCTAGGCTCCATCACTACATCATATCTGCCAAAACCACTTTCTCTATTGGAAGTAACCATATAATCGGACTGTCTATCTACCATAAGACCTAACACAAATCCGTGGTAAAAATTTTCCGGTCTTCTGTGGTTAGACACACCATTCCCACTATCAAAATAGCTAAAGGTTGTCATGGCAACTTCGTTCATATAATAATTCATCGCCTCCACATCTCCTTGTAATAAGGATTTTACAAAGAAGTTATAACTGGCATCTCCAGTTTCAAACCAATCCAAAATCAAATTTTCAAACATAAGTTGCACTTCAAAATTCGTCAGCACCAACTCATAGCGTTTTTGCTTGGTTCTTGTGTCTACTGTATACGACTTTACCTTTAAATAGCCACTTGCAAGCAGTAAACTCCATATAGCATTTCTTTTATGATTCAAATGTTCAAATATAATCTGTTCGTCAATTTGTGTTACTAAAGACTTTCCAAGCAACAAGTCTTCCATAATGTGCTTCACTTCTGCCGAACCTTGCCTGATCAGATTACCAACTAATCCATTGGAACTAGTATCTGCCCAATATGTTTTATAATCTTTTTTGTCTAAAAAATTGGTAATAGACCACGGATTATAAATATCAGTGCATTTACCAAAGGTAAATCCATCATACCAAGCTTTCACATCCTCTTTCTCTTCAGACATACCTGCTTCATCTAATGTGTTAAAAACCTCTTCTTCCGTAAATCCAAAGCAAGTTGCATATTTTTCTGACGTTGTAGACACCACTTCCAAATGATTCAAGTCTGAAAATATACTTTCCTTTGACACTCTGGTAATTCCTGTCATTACAGCACGTTCTAAGTGAGGATTAGTCTTAAAAGTGGCATTAAACATACTTCTTTCAAAAGCAACCATCTCTTTCCAGTAACCACCTATATAAGCCTCCTGCAAAGGAGTATCGTATTCATCTAACAAAATAATTGCCTTTTTACCATAATATCGTTCCATATACCCACACAAATCTTGCAAGGCTTCCTGAGCAGTCACATCATCCATCTTCTTTTTAATAGACCGGAATTGCTCTTTTTCATCCTCATCTAATATATCTCCTTCTAATAGATACTTATGCACCTTGAATAAATCGGCAATCTGTTTTTTTATACTTTCCTTTGCTTCGTTTAAGGTTGTCTGCTTTACTTTTGCAAAGGTCAAGAAAATCACTGGATAGGTACCCTGTATCTTGCGATAGCTTTCCTCTTCCCATATAGAAAGATCCTCAAACAAATCTCCCCTGTCTGCATACTTAGTAGAGAAAAAACATTCCAACATACTCATGTTCAAGGTTTTTCCAAATCGTCTTGGACGGGTAATTAGCGTGGTTTCATCACCACTTTCCCACCACTCTTTTATCAAAGATGTCTTATCAACATAAAAATATCCATGCTCTCGTAGTGACGAAAAATCCTGTTTTCCTATGCTGATTGTTCGCATATATTCACCTCTTTCTCTATCTACACACTTCTAATTCTGTTTTAGTCTTTTTTACGGTCTGCACAGCGGAGTGTGCAGACCTACCTGAACTGTTACCATAAACCACATTAACCCAGCATTTCTTAATCCTGCTAAAAGTGTTTCACTATCTTTGCAACTTCTTACAAGTCTTGTATCTTGTAAAGATATTTTTGTTATGGATAGTGTACCATAGAATTTTTTTTGAAACAACCGCATTTTCCGTTTTTATATGGTAACTGTTCAGAACCATGAACAGTTACGTTTAAGCCCATTATAATTCGCCTTTGGCGAAGGGGCTTAAACATTACAAAATTCACTTTTTATTACGAAACACGCAGTAAATGCGTGTTTCTACCTGAATAGTTACTTTATATGTTACCATAACACTTTTCGTTATTGTTCAGAGGCTAGCTTCTTCTACTATTTCTCTTTCCTACTTGTTTAGTCAATGCAATATTTAATATATCTGGTACTTTATGAAAGAAGTACCTATTGGCTTTTACCTATATAATTGAAATCCAAACTTCTTTCTAAAAAACTAAACCGATAAACTGTGAGATATTTCACAAATTCATCGGCTTTGCGTCTGGCTCTCTAATGACAGTTATTTCAAATTTTTCTCCAATAACTCAGACAAGGCATTTCGAAATTGAATATTTTCTTTTTTATCTGCAAAGAAGAACATTTCATCAATTTTCTCCACCGCATTAACTGCTTGCTTTAGACATTTCTTTCCACTTTCAGTATTTGAAATAGAATTTGCCCGTGTGTCTGTTTTATGTGGTGTCCGGAATATCAATCCTTTTTTCTCAAGTAATCTAACAGTAGAGGATACTGTCATAACATCGATCATAGAAAAATCGGAAATCTTTTTTTGAGTTATACATATTTCTTGTTCTGACAATTCCTCTATAACTGCTAAGATTACAAATTGTGTATGTGTTATATCATATTTTTGCAAAGCTTGTTTGATTTTTCTTTGCCAAAGCATGGATGATTGCCAAAATAACAATCCCACACTCTCTTTATGATTTTGATATTTTGCAAATTTCATACTATCACATTATATAGAGGAGCTGCTGCAGACAATCAGGTATTCCTGCCGTTATGCCTCTCCCCATACCTTTCATTTGATTTTCGTCACCACCATCAATAGTAACTGTGTGAGTAATGGTAACACCATTTTCATCTTCTTTCAATAGATGCCCAAAAGTTATGATAAGGGATCCGATTTCAGATTTTGTTGTAAAACTTTTTTTATCAATACATTCTGTCAACACAAATGGTAAAGTTTGACCATCAGCCATCTCCATTAAACCGTTTGTACCAACACAAAAGTTGCCAGAAAGTTTGACAGATTTTATGCTCTTATCCCATACATTCCAGTTGCTTACATCTGAGTATAAATTCCAGATTTTTTGAATATCACCTTTACCTGTCATTGATTTTTCATAAGTAAACATAATTTTCCCTCCTTATAATAAGTATACTTATTATAAGTGTAATTATAAAAAAAGTCAAGCCCTGAATACGACTCTCTACTTTGTCGCATTAGTCCTAATTACCTTTATCTCATAAACCTCTGGATTTATAATTATCAATCTTTTCTTTTTCATATTTACGCTTCTTAAGCAGAAACCTGATATTTCTTAAAACTTAATCCTTGTAAATCCCCGTTTTTTCCTCACCATATTGATACGTTTGCCTAATCCCTTTCCTTCCATTCGATCACCTACTCCATAAGCTATCAGCATTTATTTTATTTACTTTTAAACTACATCACACATAAAGATTGTAATAGATTCTAAAAGACTATATAATATAAGCTGTTAGACACCAAAACAAAGAAACTGGAAATGGAGGAGTTTGAAATGCTACATTCGAATTTGATGGTAAATGGGAAAAAAATACCAAACGAAAAGGAATTGGAAAAATTCTTTGCTTCCGAACACTTTACATGTGAAATAGGATATAATGCACTGGAAGTAGAGTATTCAGAAGAAGGAGCTGCTTTTATCGGCTGGATTGGCAATGAAGAAGAAATATATTATTTTGATAATGGGAGCGGAAATGTTGAATCTGTTGATTTAGTCATCAACGTTTGCCCCGAAGAACGGATGATGTGTTATGATGATGTTGTTATAAAAGATATTGTTTGCTATTTCTGTGAAACAGGTGAACGGAATCCAAAATATAACTGGATTGAGGATGACTTTGGTGTTAGTACATAAGTGTAGACAAAAAATATCCCTGGCAGCAGAGCTGGCTGTAAATGTGGTAAAAAATCCATTAACTTCCTGCCAAGACTGCCATTATTCCTGTTAGGAAAAACCAAAAAATTTCCATAAGAAGCAAACTATAAAAAACTACATACTTAAAAAAACACCAAATTTTTATCTTTAAGCTGGTCACATGAGTACAAACATATTTAAACGGAATAAATGCTATAAACAGACAAAACGGCAAGGGTAAGAAAAGTACATACCTTCCTTCAGCTAAAAAAATAATAAAAAATATTGTAGATAAAATTAGATTTATCCAATTTGCACCACAAATCCCTACACGAATGCCATCTAATAAAGTTTCATGAGACTGTGTTTCCAGATAATATATTCTATCCTTTGATGCATAACTAAGATACGAAACTTCAGGATAAATCATGTCAAAAAGCATCCATATTGAAAAAATAATACACCATATAAGTGACTTTTGCATCATAATGAAAATAAAAAATGTTATAAAAATACATATTATAGATACGACACTAGCTACTGGTTGTGGATGTTTGTTAAAATACACTCTTAATCTCTCCTTTTCATCTTTAGAAAAAATAGGGTAACTATTCAGATAGAAATACACATTTACTTTGCGTGTGACTTGAGAAAAAGTAAATTTTGTAACTGTTCATGGTTCTGAACAGTTACAAAATAGGGTTTCTTATAGTATATCATAATATGTAAAAAAGCACAATCACGGCAAACTCTTGTTCTGTGCTTTTTACTATCCTTTGTTACTATTCTATAATATCAATACCATATAACTTTATCACTACTAATCATGAATTCTTTCCTCTTTCAGAATCCTCCCATCTTGAATAGTAACAAACCGATCGGCATAAGAAGCAATTTCCTTATCATGGGTGATTAACACAATTGTCTTCCCCATGTCGTTCACTTCCAAAAATAACTCCATGATTTCTTTTCCTGTCTTACTATCCAATGCCCCTGTGGGATATGTTAAAAAGGTATAACGTGAAGAAAGCCCCAGCAATTACGTTTCTGGGGCTACTTTTTATAGTCTATTCAGAACTTTAACAGCCGTTTGCTGCATTGTTTGGATTAAAATACACTAAAATTCGTGTAATATTATTGTGCAATATATACACTCTATAAAATGTAAAATTTTACATTGAAATTGCAGAAAATTAAATGTATAATAAAAGAAAGTAGGAGGCGATTAAATGTTGCAATATATAGGGAATAGCAAAGAAATACTTGAACACCTTAAAAATAAAGGATTTACAACTACCTTAATAAGAAAAGAAAAATTACTTTCAGAAAGTACATTGCAAAATTTAAGAAATGGAAAAATGATAGATAGTAACACTTTAGGAAAAGTGTGTGATATGCTTTCTTGTCAGCCTAGCGATTTAGTTGTAAATGTTACTAGTGAACAAGATCAAAAAAAATATATAAACATCTTAAAAAGTGTAAAATAAGTATTGACATTACACCTTGTATGGTGTATACTATAATTGTCAAGAGGGAAACCGATTGACAATTACCAGGAAGCTGGAGAAAGGAGGATATATGGAAGTTATGACGGATAAGCAATATGACGGAATCCTTCAAATGATTGGAATGATACTTGAAGGATGCAAGGACCTTGATGAAGCAAAAAAGAAAATTGATGAACTTCGAGAAGGCAAAAAAGAAAAGGCTGAATAAATCAGCCTAAACACACACAGAAAGGGCGGTCTTGTTACCGCTCTTTTTTATCATTATATATTAAAAAAAGTGCCCTGTAAAGGGTGCTTTTTATTACATTGCACTAGTACAATTTTTTTATTTTTTTCAACTTCTTCTTGACAAGATGAAAAAAGAATTTTTCAAGCATTTATTAAAACTATTGTACAATGTACTAATTTTTTTGGTACTATTCTAGTATTTATTTTTGTTATTAAATCAATTCTATAGGATGGTGATAGATTATGAACTTAAAGAAAATTAGAAACGAAAGAGGGCTTTCTATTCGTTCTCTTTCGGAACTTAGTGGCGTTCCCGTTCGCACAATTGAGGATCTAGAGAAAAGAGGTGATGGACGGGTATCTACCCTTATAAAACTTTCTGATGCATTGAACGTCACTTTAGATGAATTATGTAGATAATATTGTGGGTGATGCAATACTTAAATGCATCACCCTTTTTGTTGCACTGGTGCAACTTTTACTCTTTTACTTCTACTATAGCTTTTAACACCTTAAATTCTATCATATTTCCAGAATCAAGCATATTTGTAAAATTAACTTTTGCCATGGATCCAGTTCCAGATATTGTGTAGTCAATACTTTCTACAAGCATGATTCCATTTATGCTAGCAGAAAAAACATCATTGTCCGCATCATATTCAGAAATTCCAATACTTATTTGATTTGCTTCTGTGGTAAGTTCAAATGCATTTTTATACTCTTTTATGCCTGCGTTTATACCATCAATTTGCAACTCTACATATCCGCATAACGCTTTATCTTCTCTTGTATCTGTTATATTGTCTGTATCTATGCTTGTGGCTCCTGCTGCCACATATACATAAGCTAGGCAGATATCGAATATATTTTCATTTCTGGTAATTTCTGGTTTTGCTGGTGAACTAGACGGGATTCCAGCTAATGCCTGTAATGTTATTTCTCTTTCATCTTTATTATATCTTAGTACAATAGCATCATATCTTGAATTTGCTATGTCTGAAACCTGTAATTCCACATTTTCTGTAGACTTTACTTTTACAAAAAGATTACAGATTCTTGCTTTCCCTGTCGGAACATTGATACTTAATCCCTGCCCTGCAGAAACCTGCAAGCCTGCACCACTTTTTTTATAAATGCCTGATTCGCTTAAAATTCCACTAAAAAATTCATTAAAGCTATCTTCGTTATATGTTCTATCGTTATTTACTGTACTAAAAAAACCATATTCTATCATATTTACCTTCTCCTTTAAGCATACGTTACTCTACTGCATCCGCATCCGTCAAACATTCCAGATGTAGATGTACTACTATAAAAATACCACTTTCCATCTGTCACCATTATGTTTTTTAGTTTCGTGCAATTTTTAAACATATTCATTGCACTTTCAGCTCTATTAGTATCAAAACTTCTTAAATCTAAGGAAGTCAATGCTCTGCATTCTTCAAACATAGTTGACATTGTTTTTACTCTATTTGTTTTAAAATTAGCCAGATTTATATTTTCCAATTCGTAACAATTTGAAAACATGCCTGGTATGCCAATAAGTTTTGAAGAATTGTTAAACATAGAGACATCTATGTTTTTTATTTTTTCGCAATATGCAAACATCATAGACATATCTGTCACATTAGATGTGTCAAAGCTTGATACATCTATACTTACTAAACTCTTGCAAAGATGGAACATCATAGACATATTTGTCACATTTGATGTATCAAAGCTTGACATATTAAGTTCTTTTAACTCATAGCATTCTGCAAACATCATAGACATATTTGTCACATTTGATGTGCCGAACCCCGACAAATCTAAATTCTGTAAATTAAAGCAATATGCAAACATACTTTTCATACTTTCTACATTTTCTGTATTAAATTTTGATACATCTAAATTTAATAAATTATTGCACCCTTGAAACATGCCTTGCATAGTCGTTACATTTGATGTATCGAATTTTGATAAGTCTATTTCTTTTACAGCACCAAAATAGCAAAACATATCGCTCATATTTTGCGGTAGTCGTATTATATCAACATCCGTATACATTTTTAACACGTTATTGTCCAGATATAATTTTATGCTATGTCCTTCGTCAGTTTCGGTGAGTGTTTCAAATTCTTTGTTTTCTGGCGGTATGTCTGTAAATTCTATTTTTGTTATTATTTTATCTTTTGTAAATTGTGGAATTATTCCACTTGTTTTAGTTCCTGCGACCTTTTTTGCCGCCAAATTAAACTCTACACCTGTATATGTAGCATCAATTATAATTGGATCTTTTGGTTCTTCTGGTTCCGTTTTTTCTGGTTTTGGTGGATCAAATGTTATAATATCATCGCTTTTATCTGGTTCAGCTATACATAAGCCTTCCCATGCTGAAAATGTCGGGATAGTATATATGCCACTCTCGTCAATACTTTCAATTACTTCTGTAATTCTGCTAACTGCCTGCATTCCATATTCGTTTTCAATTTCTACAATATCCCCCAAAAAATAGTCTTTTCCTAAAGAAAATTGGTAGTCAACTACTTCGCCCTCAAAATTTTCAGTTTCCTTATTTTCTGAAAGAGTCTCTTCGCCTTTTTGTTTTAATTGGGCTTTATATTCTCCCTCTGAAATTTCCCCGGAATTTGAGCTGACATCTCCAGCATCCACAAAAGTTTCAAATCTTTCCATTCCTTTTGTTGTTCCAATTTCCGTATACTTCCGCTCTGTTCCCTCTCCTTCCCCTGCCACCAGGGCAGCATTCTTATAATTTTCTTTGCTGTATGTATATTCTGTTTTTAGAAGATTCTCATACCCATTAGAAAATATAATCCACTGATTTTTATTCTGCTGGTAACTCCGGTTTATACCAGAATATAGCGAAAAATAAAATCTTTTTTCTTTCAAATCAAGGCTTATGTCCCAGCCAAGCCCATTCTGCTCACAGAGCGAACTAATTACTTCACCTAAATTCTCCCCACAATACTGGGCTTCTATTGCTATATCTGTTTGAATCATGCTTTTTATTGCTAAGTTTTCAAAGTTCCGCTTAGAATCCTTCGCACATATCGCATTTTCATTCAAAAGCTGCTCTATGCATGTTTCCAGTGTATTATTTAAGTTTGTTTGATTCCAGATTATTCTACGATACACTATGCTTTTTAAGCATTTTCCTGTAATTATCAGAAAGTTGCCTAATTCTTCATCTGTTGTTATCTTTATTGTGTCTATTATCATAGCATTATCTTCTTGTCCTTCCCGGACTATGTAATAATCTTTTTTCAGGACACTCAGAACATTTTTATTTGCTGGTAAATATAATTCAAAATCTCCATAGGAATAATATCTGTTTGTCCAGATTATGCTTGTATATGTGTCTATCACTTCTATATGCTCAAATTTCTTGTTAAGTACATACAGATTCATGTCTACACCCCCTCATGCAACGTATAAAACTTATAAGTTACTTGTAAATTGTTGTTGCCGTAGTCGCTGGAAAACGTAAATAGGTTTTCTCCTGATTCCACAGAAAGCCATTTTGAGCCTTTTAACAGCGAAAATAGAATATTTTGGCTTATTCCATTCCTGATTAAAATAATGCCTTTATTCCCCGTTCTGGTGTCTATTTGAATCACATCACCGCTTTTCATTGTGTAATTTAATTCAATTTTTTCACGCATGGTCCTATTAAAAATTTTTGGGTTTCTAACTGTATTACTTGCTATCAGTTCTATAATTAATCCTGAAGCAACACCCAGATTTAAAACGTTGCAGTCCTTTATTTCGCTTAATTCTGAAAATGTTATACCTTCTTCCGGAATTGAAAACGGAAATGTAAATGTGTTTTTATGCGTTGCCTGCGTAAAGGTCTTTGCCTGCATATCTGAAAAATAAGGCTGTGGACATATAATACTTGCCTGGAAACTTTGCCTTTGTGTATATAGAGAACCCTCAAAGCTTTCCACGTACCCTTCAATATACACATTTCTTTGATTAGTTTTGAAATACATAGTTACTTTCTTGTTTGGCTTAAAAAACTCATATAAATAAAGCCTGTTGTTTTCAATATTGTTGTTTGGAACAATTGTAATAACAATGTTTCTCTGCTCTACTCTTCCAGAATTGTAAAAAGATCCATCTACTTTAGCAAGTTTTGATGTGTTTATGATTCCCATGGAAGGGCTAAGCCCTTCCACAGAAGTAATCGTATAATCATTTGTTGCCTGAAAATCTAATATTTTCCCTAAATAATTTTTCACTTTTATCTCTATCAAAGCTTACACCCCCTTTACAAGATTAAAATTAGTCAGGTTCCTTGTCTGCCGGTAAATTTCAAGTCTGGTTAGTGCTTTTGGACTGCTGTTATACTGCTTAAATTCATAATTATTTGTTACTTTTGTAACACTTCCTGAGCTTGCATAATTTCCGCTTGAATTTCCACTTGCAATCCTCTGTTTCGCTAAACTTGTGTCAATTTTTATTGGATTGGCTAAATCACTTTTAATTACCTGCATTGCTTTTGTAATTGCATCTTTATTTTGTGAAATTCCTTTGGCAATTCCTAATGGTATGTACTTGCCTACTTTATCACTCATAATTCCTGATGGTGAATGTATTTTTAATGCATTTTTTGCAGTGCTTGTGATAGATGAAAAGAATTGATTCAAATACTTTTGAAAGCTGCTTGTTTCACTTTTCATTCCCTTTTTCAATCCGGAAACAATATTTTTTCCAATGGATCTTGACTGGTCCATGGCACTTTCCCCAATTGCCTTCAATTTTTTGTTATATTCTTTTTCTAGTGTATTCAGCTCTGCATTGGCTGTCTTTATGAGGCTCTTTATTTGTTTCTGGGTAGATTTCTTAAGCCCTTCGTTTTCCTGTTCTGCTCTTTCCTGGGCTAATTTGTTCTTTTCCTTCCACAGCCTCACATATTCTTTTAATTCTTCGTCTGACATATCATCAAGAAGTTTTATGTTTGCAAGGCTTCCAACGCCCATAGACTGTAATTCTTCTATTAGATTTTTTGGTACTATTTTACGACCTTCTAAATTGTCTAGGGCAGAATCCCACCCCTCTATTGCCTGTACCTGCGTTTTTAAGTTTTCAATTAGCTTTTCGCTGGAATATTCTGTAGAAGATTCAAAAGCATCAAATAAGCTCATTTCTGATACTATGCTTTCTTTTCTGCTCTTAACCTGTTCATCATATTTATCTATCACACTTTGAATATCTTCTTTTAACTGTGTATTTACTTTTTTTACATTTTCCAGATATTCTTTATCAATTTTCTTGCACTCATTCGCATAGCTTTTTTTGGCTTTTGCAAGCTCCTTTTCTGCTTGTAATCTGGCATTTGTGCCTTTTTTTGTAGCTTTTACAATTTCTTTCCAGAAATTAATTTCTTGTGCAAGATTCAGCTTATTATTTTTTGATAATGTATCAGCCTTCGTTTTTGCTGTACTGACATATATTTTACTCAGTTCTTCAGCAGATTTCTTTACATTACTTTTTTGTTTCTTGATTCCTTCCACAATTTCTTTTGCCATTTTTTCGCCTATTGAAATAGTGGCTGTTTTTTTGATGGATTCTTTGGCTAATTTTTCAACGGCTTCTTTCGCCTTTGTGATTCCAGCTCTTATTCCATTGGCAAAACCTTCCGTAAAGAAAGAACCAATTATGAAAGCAATTCTGGAAGGAGAGTGAATATCTAATTTGATATTTAACCATTCAATGGTTTTGCTGGCTAACGCTGCAACGGCTCCTGATACCGTTCCATCATTTGCCTTTTTATTGATTCCGTCCACAAATCCTTGAACAAAATTGACACCAGAATCCTTTGATTTTGCCTTTTTAAGTCCTTTATCTGCCTTTTCCGCTACCTGTTGGGCTGCCTTCTCTGCTTCTTTCGACTTAGACTTTATGCCATCCGCATTTGCTTTTCCCGCCTTTTCTCCTGCTTTTTTCGCTTTTCCTTTGAACTTATTTAATTCCTTTTCTGCTTTTTTTACCATTTCTTTGGCTGATTTGACTGCTTCTTTTGTAACTCCTGATGTTCCTTTTTTCTCTTCTTTTTGCAAGTCTTCATAATATTTCTTTGCAAACTTCAACTGTTCTTCTAAGACTTTTTTTCTTTGTTTCCTCTTCTTTTCTTCTCTTTCCTTTGTCTTACCTTCTAATTTATTTAATTCCTTTTCTGTTTTTTCCACCATTTCTTTAGCTGATTTGACTTCTTCTTTTGTAACTGCTGATGTTCCTTTTTCCGCTTCTTTTTGCAAATCTTCATAATGTTTCTTTCTGTATTCCAATTCCTTTTCTAAAACTTCTTTTTTGCTTTTTTCGACCATTTCTTTAGCGGATTCTACCATTTCTTTTGTAACTCCGGGTACTCCTTCTTCCACAGCCTTTTGCAAGTCTTTATATTTTTTCTTCATGTCTTTGACTTGCTTTTCTAAGACTTCTTTTGTTCCATTTTTGGCAGTTACAAAGTTGTTTATCATATTGTCCAAGGAACTGTTTATCTTTTTAGTATCCTCGGAAATGATGGCACTGGATAAGCCTTCGTAATTTTCAATAACGATATTATACTCTGTATATGTATTCTTTGCTTTTTTTAAGGTTTTTTCCTGGTCCTTATGTTTTTGGGTAAGTTCATCTACAACTTTTTGGGCTTCCACCATACGATCATAATTTTCGTACATATAAGTATGTTCGCCGCCTAATTTACTTTCACACTCTGCCAAATATTTTTGTGCATCTGCTAATTCCTGACTTGTTTTTGTGTAATTATTTTGTGCTGCACTCATGTCCGAAAAAGCTTTTGACTTATTTTTTATAGCTTCTGTATAAGCTTCCTCGTTTGCATTTAATATGATTTGTGCCTTTTTTGTTTCAAGAAGTTTATTTAACTGCTTTTTCTCTTCTTTATAATTTTCAATCACATCATCACTTATGGACAGTTCTGTTCCTATTGCCTTATTTAACTCGTTTACAATAAAGGAAGCTCTATCTTTATAGCCCTTTTTAATCTTACCGTTTTTATCAACAATTTTATCCAGTTCTTTTTTTAGATCTGAATAATATCCAAATTCTGCCTGTGTGTCTGCTACTGATTTCTCTTTTGCTTCTTTTATTTTTTTATAGGCTTCTGCCAGTTTATCCACACTTTTTTTATTCTTTTTTTCTTCCTCGGTAAGTTCGTATGTTTTATCTTTTGTATCTTTTGTTGCTTTTGCGTGTTTTAATAACGCTGTTGTAAGTACTCCAATTCCAATCGCTGCTATGGCAGCAGGATTCGCTTTTAGTGCTAGATTAAACAGTTTTTGGGCAGCAGTAGCCCCCTCAATAGAGCCTTTAAATCTTTGGAAAGCTTGTACTGCACTTGTAATTGTATTTACAGTTTTAAAAGCTACAAATCCCGCAATAATACCTGAAATTCCATTTATCACATCATCTTTATTATCAAGAAACCATTTCACAAAATCTTTTACATTTGATAATCCGTTTTTTACAAAATTTCCTAATTGCTTTCCAAGTTCATCTATTTTTTTCTTGTTTTCTTTATTCTCTAACCATTTTGAAAAATCTGTTGTAATTTCGGTTGTCCATTTTACAACGTCTCTCATAGCCGGCTCTAATATGTCATATATTTTTAAGGATACTTCTTCCATTGCAGATTGGAACTGTTTTGTATCCCCGGTCAAATTGTCATTCATAGTATCCGACATTTTTTTTGCGGTACCGTCTGCCTTACGCAATTTTTTCTCAAATATAGCGGTTTTATCTATACCCTGCTTAAGAATTAAATTCAAACCTTTTATTGAATCAGATGTGAATGTACTGCTAAGTGCAGCCGCTTTCTCTGCACTTCCCATGCCCTTTGTTGCTTTTTCTACATCTTTTAGGATATCCGTCATATCCCTATATTTTCCTTTTGCATCCGACACAGCTATCAATGTTTTTCCCACAGAAATTACATTTCGCTTTAACATATCATTCATATTTCCTGTTGATGATACAAAGCCATCTTGTTCCAGTTTGGCTAATTTCGTCTTGTCTTTTACTTGTGTCATTTTTTTAGTTAAATCACGCATCATTGCTGCCAGTGCTGTACCGCCTTCTGCACCTTTCAAGCCTTGATTTGCCATTGCAGCAAGCAAAGATGTTGTTGTTTCTACATCTTGACCCGCTGCACTCAAATTCGCTGCACAGTTTTTATAGGCTTCTCCAAGCTGTTCTGCACTTGTATTGCTATTTCCTTGTGCATAAGCCAATAAGTCAGCAAAATATGCACTGTCTTTCGCTTTCATACCAAAAGCACTTAGATAATCTGTTACCAGATCTGAAGACTTCGCCAAATCCATGCCACTTGCTGCCGCTAAATCCAAAATACCGCCTAAAGCTTCACTACTCTTTTTAGCATCCCATCCAGCCAATGCCATATATTTTAGTGCTTCCGCTGATTCACTGGCACTAAAAACAGTAGTTGCCCCGTATTCTCTTGCTGTATTTTTTAGTTTTTCAAAATCTTTCCCGTTTGCTCCACTAATCGCTTTTACTTCTGACATTGCCTTTGAAAAATTAGCTCCTGTTTTAACAGCTTCACCTGCTAAATTTTTCAATCCGTCAACAGCCTTTTTTATAGCACTTGCCGCTAAATCTGCAACAATACCTTTCATTACTGTAAAACCGCCGGTTGCCTCTTGTGTGGATTCTTCAACATCATTAAGCGTATTATCAAGACTATCCGCTTCGTCTTGGGCTTCTTCCATTCTTGTCCTGTTTTCCTGCAACTCCCTGGATAGTTCATCAATTTGCCTTGCCAATTCCCTTGATTCTGCGGACATTCTTCCAGAAACAATAACAGCACTTGCATATTTATTCTTTAACTCTTCTAGATCTTTTTGCTGTTTTTCTGTAACTCTGGAAAGTCTTGTAAATGCCGTTTCTGTCCTTTCGTTCTCTCTCTCTATACTTTCTAATTTTTCTTTATAACTGGATAACTGATTTTCTGTTTTGGCAATTGCAGCTTTTTGATTGTTAATTTTTATCATTAATTCTTCGGCACCCTTTGAGTTTTCTCCTTCTGCCTGCACAACTAATCTATACTCATCTTCAAGTAGTTCTAATTGTTTATTCTGTCCCGTTAAAACACTATCTAACTGCTTTAATTTCGCACTGATTCCGTCCGCAGACTTTCCCCAATCGTCCATGCCTGCTGTTGCTGCTTTAAATTCAGAATTGGCTAAACGTATCTGTCTTCGTGCCTCTTTCATACCTGCTTTTAGTTCAGCTATATCACACCCGAATCTTGTAGTTGATTCGCTATTTCTTCCTGCCATGTTCTCACCTCGATTTTCTAAAAAAAGGACTAATTACAAAACATTGTTTGCAACAAGCCCTTTTCATCAATTACCACCACCCCGCATTATCGCTAGCACGTCTGCGGATTGGTTTATTTTCTTTGTTTTCCTGGCGAATCTGCATACGTCTTAAATCTGCGTATAAATCAATAACAGAATCAAAACTTTTTTCTTCTATTTCAAAAGGTGTAATGTTGTAACGAATACACAAATTATCTATCATTTGAAATAACGATTCTTCCAGAGAAATCTCTTCTTCCTCTACTTTTTTCCTACTGGTATCTCCAACATCTTCAAAAATGAATGTTTTATAATTTTATATATAACTGCAACTAATTCTGTAACATCTACATTATCCCATTCCTCTTCTTCGATTTCCGGAAATGCATTATGTAATATTTGTGTTGTATCATCAAAAGAACCTGTAACCACTGTAAGAATTTGACTAGTATCTTCCAGCGTGTTTTCATTAAAAAGTTTCATTAACTTTCTTATAACTCCAAAAGGAATTTTTGTAGGTACTGCAACACATTCTTTTTTTACTGTTTTCATATCATCTTCATAAACATTCAATGTGATTGTTTCCATATTTTTTCACCCTTTTAACCTTCCGCTTCTTCTTTAACCAGTGTTTGTGTTTTTGTCTGTATTGTATCTGGTGTTTGCACCTGCTCAAAAAATTGGCTAACATCTGCCGAACCATAACGTGTATCAACTACTATGCCTTTTGCCGCACCTTTTGTCCATGCTCCATCTTCTTCTACACCTTTTTCAAACTCATGGGTTGTGTAAATTCCGGTGTATTCAATCTGCGTGTTTGTCGCATCTGTTCCGCTATCTTCTGTTTTATTTGATTCTTCAGGGATTCCGAAAGTACCTTTTAGTCTGCTTACATAACGGTACTTTCCGTCTGTCCCTTTTGTCCGGTACATAAGAGCAAAGTACTTATCTTGTCTCTGCCCATCTACAAGCATTCCTGTTTCTTTGTCAAACGGTTTTCCGTTAATCATAGCAAGTTTTTCTAATTCTGGCGGTGCTGCAACAACTGTAATTTTATCTGCACTTTCTGAATTTATTACAATCATAGGCTTATTGTCATAATAATGTGCTTCTGAGGAAGAATCTACGTTTTTTCCTACTTCTGCAACTGGTGCCAAATATATTGGTGTTCCGCATTGATATGTTTCTGCATCATCTTTTATTACTTCCGCTACATATAAATTGTCTACTCCTCTAAATTCAAAAATTTCCTGTTTTTTGTTCATGTTGAAATCCTCCTTATTTAAAATTAATAACTGCATTGCATCCACGTCCGGTATGTGTATTTACATCACTAGCCACACTGTGTCCGCTATCCGGAAACTCAAATCCTTCTTTTTTTAAAGCTTCTATTGCATCTCTTAACAAGCTGTAAACAATTTGTGGATCTGTAGAATACACATTTACGTCAAAGTCTGCTGTCTCAGAATGAGAAGCATTATCGTAAAAAGTTTCTGGTGTAGTCTCATTATTCCAAAATGTAAAAAATGTTTCTGGATATTGTTCATCATCTGCAAGCGACCCCTGCAAACAAACCGGATAACCAAAACTTTCTAGCACCTCTATTAATTTGTCTTCTGGCATAACAATTAACCTCCCATTGTATCTTCTATAGCTTTATGCAAGATTTCCTCTTGTTTTTTAGCAATTTTGTCTCGTACTTCTTTTCCGTAAACTGCATTATAAACTCTTTGGTCTTTGCATTTTCTTGGAGTGCCATAACCATACATTAAAAATATAGATGCCATTCCTTCTGGAAATGAAAATCCCACCTTGATTTTAGCGGTTGTGCCTTCCCATAAAACTTCATCCCTTTTTCTAATAGTTTCTTTAGTTCTTCCACTTCTTACATGTTTGCCCATTGCAATTTCAAGCTCATTTGCAACTATATCAGAAGAAACCTGTAAGCACTCCTCAACTGCACCTTTTAAATTCCCTTCAAGACTGTCTAGTTTGCTAATTAGTTCCTCAAACCCATCAAATTGCATTCCTATCCTATTTTTAGCCACTCTAAACACCGCCTTTTATTGCTCTTACCTTAAATTTCATAACTTGATTTCTCATGTTTATGTTTTCTGGTGGAGATATGATTTCATATTTCACTCCATCAACCGCAATTACACAATCACTTGTTATGTCTGGTCTGTACCAGGTTTCAACAACTGCTGTTTTTTCTATTACTAGCAAGTTGTTGACTGTTTTTTCTGTTCCGCCAAAAGTCCTAAAACTGCAAAAAAACATTCCTTTTTCTTTATATTTTTTTGTATTAACACCCTTTGTTTTTTCATTTTTATCTGGTGTAAGTATTATTGCAGGAACATTATAAGGTGTGTGTTGCTTGTAATCAGCCATTTCCATCACCTTCCACTTCATCATCTCTTTTATAAGAAAGCTGTATCACTCTTTGTAAAAAATAATTACTATATGTAGTGTTGTTTGCTCCATAATTCCACAAGTCTGAAACGCCTCTCGCAATCGTTCCTATAGCTGTTTTACTTTCTGCTATTTCTCTTGAAACACCTGCATCACACATAAACTCTATTACTTCATCTATGTATGACTGAATCGTGTCGTTTTGGTAATCTCCTGTGATATTTAGAGCAATTTTTACTCTTTCAAGACGTTCCTCTTGCTTCATTTTTACACCCCCATATACATTTACTTTAAGATGACTTTTACAATATTGTCATTTACTCGTTTTATCACTCTGTAGCCTTCTTCTGCTTTTGTTGCTATTCCGTTCTCTCCACACTTGCAGCATCCATTTACTGCACAAGTTCCATCATCTCTGACCGATAGAACACCAAGCATACCAATCGCACTCCATTCTTTTCTTTTGGCTCTTGGAGTGTATGGTAGTGTTGGATCGTATGTTTCTTTCTCTTTGAAATGTTTTGCTGTCGTTTCTACTTTCTCTGTTTCTCCTGTTTCCTCATTAAATTTTTCCATTTCAACGGTTATTTCCTCTTCAATATAGCAACCAAAATCATCAAGCTCATATCTTCCCATGTAGCACTCATCATTATTCCCCAACACAGCAGGTTGACCTGAAACAATTCCTAGTATGTAATCACCAGCATTTGCCTTTTTGATTTTGTCTCCATCCATGGTAACAAAAAATCCTCTTCTGTCCTCGTCATCTTCGTTACCATCTAGCCACTCAAAGTATTCCGCATAGTCTGCTCCAGTAGAGGCATACTCACTTTTTGCAAATACCTTTCCGTTGTAATCAATGCGAAACGCGTTGGACCTTGAACTATAATTTCCATTACCTATTACAAAAGCTGTACCTTCACCTGTTCCTAATGACGAATTTGCTGTTGCTATCGTTTCATCATTGAAGCAACCTTGAGCATGTTGATTTTTTAATGCTGTTGTATTACTGCCTTCCGCGTGGGAAAATTCTCCACTTGCTGTTGCTCTATATCCTTCTGCGTGGGAAAATTCTCCACTTGCTGTTGTTTCTTCCCCTTCTGCATGGGAATAGTTTCCACTTGCTCTTGACATCCATCCTCCCTCCGCGTGGGAATAGTTTCCACTTGCTGTTGTGTTATGTCCTTCTGCGTGAGAACGGTTTCCACTTGCTGTTGTACTGTGTCCCTCTGCGTGGGAATATTCTCCACTTGCTGTTACATTATTTCCAAAGGCAAAGCTGTTCTCTCCAATTGTGGTACCTGTTTTTCTTCCCATGCTCACAGTAGTATCACCATAAATTGCCTTTGATGCATATTCTTCTTCACTGCTGCCACCAGAACCAGAACCAACCTCATAGCCATCCTTGATTTGTAAAATCGCATCCGATACTGTTTTAGGCTTTTTCTTCCATTTTTTCCCTGTAATTTTCTGATACAAAAGTCCTAAAGCTTCAATTTTATTCATGATTTATACACTCCTTCCAAAGTGTGCAGGGCATTTCTGCCCTGCTTTAGTTTTAACCTTCTGGATTAGTTTCTGCATCATCCGAACCTTTCTTTAGGATATATACACTATGTACATCTAAAAGCTTACCATCCATAATACACAGACCTTTATTTATCCATTTATTGGTATCTTCATTGAAATAACGTTTAAATCCGATTTGCAAATTGCTATTGATTGCATAATCAGTAGGCTTAAAGTATATTCCAAAAGCTTCATCTTCCACGGCAATATCAAAATCCTTTAATATATCCGGTTCTACAAGTAGTACTTCTCTTCCTAAAAATCTGCATTCTGTTTGTCCGGTTACTGGATTATATGTTTCTTGGTATAGCGGTCTATTGTTTGCATCACGCATAGTCATAATCTGGCTTTCCCAAGTATTTGCTGTCATAACAAGCACACCACCACCTCTATAGGCAAGAGGAATTTTAGCAAATAACTTTGTTCTCCAGCTTGTCCAGTCTGCCATTTCTGATTCTGACATTGTAATTTTCTGTTTCTCTGTAACTCTTGTATCATTTAAAATCCCAAGAGGCTGACCACTTCCACTTCCACTGATAATCACTCTATCATATTCCTTAACAAAAGCTTCTGCCAATAGTCTCGCAATCTCACTTTCAAGCACAGCTAAAGTTACAACACTTGATAATAATGATTGGGAGATTCTTGCTTCACATGTGTGGTACCCAAATGCAATCGTTGCCTTAATTTCCGGTGCAGCTTGTGGATTTGATATGGTAGTTTCTCCAATCCATGTTACGGTAGGAACAAGCTCCTCAATTGGAAACTCAACACCTCCACGAATATTAAGCTTTCTGACACGATTATAAAGATTTCCATAAACTTTCAGTTCCTTGATGAATTCATTCATGATTGGTTGAGGGATAATCTTCCCTGTGTCCGATGTAACAACCATCCCGTCCGATTCTGCCCGGTAATTCCATTCACCAGTACGCACAAAATCAGCGAAAGCCTGTCTATATTCCAGTGTACCTAAATAGCTGTCTGCTCTTTGTTCTTCTGGTTCATTTTGTATACCTTTTCTTTGCCCAAAGGCTCCTACAATATCGCCATTAATTAAACTTCTGCCTTCTTGCTGGGTTTGCTCTGGTTCCTTTGGATTTGGATCTTCTGGTTCTTTATCCAGCAAACTTAATTCCTCTTCTACCTCTTCCAGATTTTCCTTTACCTCTTCCAATTTTTCATTGATTGAGCGTAATTCTGCAACATCTTCACTCGCTTTAGAACGTTCCAAAAGTCCATTCTTTTTATCAAGCAATCTTTGTTTTCTTTTCTCTAAAATTTCCTTTCTTCTCATTTCAACATCCTCCTAAAATCTGATTTTTCAGTTTTAAAATTTCAACTTTGTTTCTCTCTTGGCTATCAGTCTCCACTAAATCTTTTTTATTTCTGGCATTCTCCAACGCCTTTTTAGCGTTCTCCAACGCTTCTTTACTTCTGGCATAAATTTCAGTATCTTCATAAGCTGGCATGTTGACAGCAGATACTTCAACCACTTTTGAAATTGCTGTTATGAATCTTTTTGGATATTCTGTGTCTTCATCTTCCCATCTTTGTTCCTTAACTATAAACAAAAATGACATTCCTGAAATATCTCCACGTTTTACAGCAGAGTATAACGCTCTTGCATCCATATTATTTTCTGTGTCAAGATTTACTCTTATCCACATTCCATTTTCATCTACTTTTAGTTGCATAGTAGAGTTTTCATTATTCCTTCGGCTTCTTGCCAAAGGAATTTTTGAATCATCATGGTTTACCAAGAAACGCACATCTGTTAAATCTGTATGATCTAACGCTCCTCTGCATATCGTTTCTTCAAACCACCCACAAATATCTGTTTTACTTTCATAAATAATCGGTCTTCCTTCTATAAAATCGCCATGTTTATCATCATGGTTCGCTCTGACTTCAAATGTATATCCCCTTTTTTCAAATGGATCTTTTTTATTATCACTCTTCATTCTTAACACCCCCCAGTTTTTTTTGTTTGATTCATCTGGTAATCGTTCACAATATTTACATCTACATAATTTAGTGATTGCTTTCTTACCCCTTCCAATTCTTTAAGAGGTTTCATGCCTAATGCAGTACGTTTTTCATTTTCAAACAAAGCCCCAGAATCACCAAGCAACCGAATCATTTCTAATGTCTGCCCTATATCCATGAAAATTAAATCTTTCGGATATAACTGTATCCTATTTCCGTAGCTTCTTTCATTTTCGCTAAACAAACCTTTTGTAAATGCCTGTGATATTGATATTATGTAAGGTTCTAGCGTTTTCTGGTAAAATGCTTCATATTGTGATTTTGTATAATTCCCTGTTAAAATGCACAGCGGAACACCCCAATTTCTTAATATTTTTTCATCAATAAATTTTAGGGTATCCGCATCTACAAGCTCCACTTCCCTTTTTATTGGTATAAATTCGCCTTTTAAATCAAGCGGAAGGAATCCGCTCTCATTATTTCTAAGTTTCGCTTCTAGTTCTTGTAATGCTCTCTCTGTATTTCCTTCATCCATCATGGTGTTATATTTTATAACTCCATTTATTGCAAAAGCGGATTTCATAGCTTTTGCCACGCCTTGCAAAAGTGTCTGATTCAATTCTAATGTTTTTAATAACGAATCATGTTTTGGCTGTCCGGATTCGTCCCCACCCATATAATCATTGACACTATAATTCCTACGAATATGTATAATGTCCGAATATCTTAAGGTTGTTTTATAGCCATTTGCAAAAATCAATTCTACAAACAATTGTTCACTAGCATCCTGTATAAAATTCACTTGCGTTGGCTGCACTGGATACAATGCCGTATATCTCTTTTTTGTATTTCCTTTTTCATCTTTCCAAATATAATAAGGTGGCACTACAAACGCATTTTCGTTTAAAAGCAAGCTCCACATAATTTTTTCTATAAAATCGGATGTTGTCATAAATTCATTGGGGTTATTCAATATTGTCTGAATATTTCCATTTACATTAACAATATCATTGTTATCTTTTTTTCTTACATGTGTAGGATTCAGTTTCTTCATTTCTGTTACAATACAAGAAACTGCCTGCTGCACTACATCACTTGCATAGATGTTAGTACCAAATTGGCTAAAAATTGGTGTAAAGCCACTTAAACTATCCGCAAAACTTGTTTGTTTTGGTTTTCTCCGAAAAATCCTTCCTAACCATCCCAAAATTTACAGCCTCCAATCATTTCAACTTTTTCTTAAATTCACTTCTATGCCTGCGATATACTTCATAGAGAATAATGAGTGTAACAGCACCATCAATTTTCTTTTCATTTTGCGTTTTCACACAAAGACATTGACCTTTATTATCTATCTCTATACTTGCGTTTTTTAAACACCATCTGTCAACCGGATTTTCATTATAGTTTATTAGCTGATGTTTGAAATCTGCTTCGCAAAGTTTCATTGCATTAGAAAGAGTCTGTGCATTTTGCAATATCATTTCAACCTCTTTACCTTCTTTTGTCCATCCGTATATCTCCATTTGATTCAAAAAATCCTTAGCGAATTTCTGGTCATATCCGCAATACATAAGTCTGATTCTATATTCTTTATAAACTGCTTTATAGAACCAGTCAGCTACTATAGTCAAATCAATGTCGTTTCCTTCTGTAATTGTTATGTATCCTTCTTTTGCCCATTCTAAGTATTTTGCCCCAGCTTCTGCATCATCATTATTTTCTAATTTATTTTCTGCTTTTCTTAATGACGTAAAGAAGTGGGA
>CAMWUK010000031.1 GCA_947177415.1 uncultured Clostridiaceae bacterium | reverse complement strand
TACCATTTTTCTTTCTTTCTTCTACAATAGCCTTGGCAGCTACTTCTCCAACTCCTTTAATTGAACTCAACCCTTGCTGAATAGTATACTCTCCATCAATTTTTCTAAGTGATGCTTTCTCTTTTGAATAATTTACATGAGGTAAAAAGACTACTGCTCCATCGCCAACTGCATTCTCACAATATTTATACATATCTGAATCATCATTAACATATTTAATCTTTGAATACCAAAATACTTCTGGATAATACACCTTATAATACATTTGCTCTGCCGATACCAGTGAATATCCAACTGTATGCCCTTCATTAAATGAATACTCATAAAACTTTTTAAAAATATCTTTTGCTTGTTCCTTTGGTACCCCCAACTTCTTTGCACCTTCAATAAACTGTTTCTCAAATTTTGGATACTCACTTTCAAAATACCAATTAAACTTAGGGACACCTAACTTCATTTTTGTAATAGCATGGGCTTCATCCCAAGACATACCGGCAATCTCAACTGCCATTCTCATTAACTGTTCTTGATAAACAATTGTACCATACGTCTTCTGTAAGTATTTATCAAATGCTGCTATCCTTTGTCCCTCCTCTCCCATTTGATACGCCACCTTATTAGCAGCATATATCTCTGGCATCTTTTGTTTCAAAGGGCCCGGCCTATTCATGGCTGAGGCAGCAACCACATCATTAAAACAATTTGTATGAATATCTAATAACAATTGTTGAACCGAAGCTTTATCTAACTGAAATACTCCATTACAATTACCTGTAGCAAAACCGGCAATTACATTTTCATCTTCTATCATACTTATATCAAAATTTTCAATTCCTGTTGCCTTTCTACAATCTCTAATTTCACTCATTGTCTTTAAACCAAGAATATCAAATTTAATAACACCTATATCCTCAATATCAATTAAGTCGTAGTTTGTAAATTGCTTACCTGTCTTACTATCTATCCTAATAGCTGTGTAATCAAGTATATTACCACCCGTAATTGCTACACCTGCTGCATGTGTACCTATAAATCTCACTTTCTCATATAATTTCAAAAAATGCGTCATTATATTATCATAACCATCATTATACTGCTCAAACCTCTTATCTTTCTTAAAACTATCTTCTAATAAAAATCCTTCATCAATGTATTCTTTAACATATTTCTTAATCTCAGCAATTATCTGTTTATTTATTTTTGCTTCCTCAGCATCAATCTTTTTATCATGAGGTAAACCACATGCCTTTGCTAAATCATTTATTAAATTATCAACTCTATATAAACCATAAGAACATATCTGAGCTGCATGCCCATCATATTTCTGTAATAAATATTCAATAACCTCATTTCTTCGTGACGTCTCAAAATCCAAATCAATATCAGGCATCTTTTTTCTTTCTTTCATAAGGAATCGTCGAAACTCTAAATCGAAGTAAATACTATCTACTTCTGTAATTCTCAAAGCATAGCATACAATCGAATTGCAAGCCGAACCTCGACCGGGACCAACCACAATTCCTTGATTCTTTGCCCACACAACATAATCCTGTACCATTAAGAAATAATCCTCAAACTTATGATACTTAATTACATCTAATTCTTCTAAAGCTCTATTCCAATATTTTTTATTCCATTTTCCTCTATCTTTAAGGCCCTGCTTAACTTTCTTTTTTAATACCTCATAAGAATCTGCATACAATACCGGTAGCTTCTCCTCAAGGTTATCAAGATAATTAAGTTCGCATTTATCCTCTATCTCTTCTAAATTATGCACCATATACATAGCTAATCTCTTTGCCTCTTTTTCGCCAAAGTCATCTTTATGCATTTTATAAAAGCGTTTTCTCATTTCTCCCGGTAACGGCATATAACGTTCCTTATAAGTATCCTCTATATGGTCTAAATTATGGTTTGCAATTTCGTGCATCTTCAAATATGTAGGTAAATCTTCTTTTCTACCTCTATGACTATCAGATGTAAGAATACACTTAATATCTAACTCTTTTGCCAATAAAATAGCTTGGGTATTTATAAACCTCTGTAAATTTTGTTCATTATCTCCATCTAAAATTGTTTCATCAATATTATAAGGTTGAACCTCTACATAAAAATCATCACCAAAAATGCTCTGCATTTTCTTCAAATACTTCTTAGCCAAATCATACTTAAAATTCTTTATACACTGACCAAGATAACCTGCTACACAGGCAGTTGTACATATCAACCCCTCATGATATCTTTCTAATATATCAAAATCCCAAATTGGGTTATAATACTTCTGAAGTTCTCCCTCATATTGAATATGATTCATATTCTGATAACCAACCAGATTCTTAGCAATCAATATAAGGTGGTATCCTCTTTCTTTCTCTTTATACTTTGGTAAGAAATAACCTTCTACACCAAGTATTGCCTTTAATCCATTATCTTTACAAGCTTTATACGTCTGTACCAATCCATTTGTATTACCGTGATTTGTTGTACATAATGAATCATACCCTAGTTCTTTTGCTAATTTGGCAAGCTCAGCCGGTTTACCATACCCATCAAAGGTGCTATATTCATCATGTCTATGTAAATCAAATTCTTTTCCCATTATTACTTCACCTCAATAACTTATCATAATATTTTTTTACTCTTTCTTTGTTCGTTATCTTCTTAAAACTCTTGGTGGCTTTTATTTCTTCTATAACATATTGGTCTTTTTCTTCCCAATCATGTATTCTAAAATATACTCTTTCAAGTTTCTCTACCAACTGTCTTTTCTCTATTATATCATAAATATCTGGAAACGTCAATATTAAATTTTCAAGATTGTTATAACCATCAAGTATTAACGGTACACAACCACAAATAATAGCTTCCATAAAACGCATCATATTAAATTGTCCTACATAATCATCAATAATAATTGTATACCTTGATAACATTAAATTATATAAATAAGTTCCCTGTCCAACTCTTTTATCTCTATTCTCAAATGTAAATAATTCAAACTTACCAGTAAAAGGATTATTATACATTCCACCTTTATGTCGTCTTCCAAGTCGTTTATCAAACTCTTTTTTTATATCATATAAATACTCTTTACTTTCATCATATACAGAACCGATAAAATAAAAATCCTGAGCCTTTGGTATTTCTTGTATAAAAATATTACTCATGGCATACTCATATATTGGTCCATACTTACCTGTCTTTGATTTCCATGCACAGACACGTTTATAACTTTTAAATCCAAAGAACTCACTAAAATCAATCTCTCTCGGGTCAATTACCAAATGATATACTTCTTTATCTCTGATAGCTTTAACAAAGGTTACTCGTTCATATATTCTTCGCATCTTATCATAACCCATATAGTAACTATCATCTTGCTCCATTCCTTTTTCCATTTCTAAAATAACTTCCCCAGTACAAGATATTGGAGCTTTAAACAAAATAATTTTATCAAACTCTTTCATATATTTTTCTATTTGCTTTTGCATCTGCGACCATTTATTATGCTCATACTGCTTTAATCTTAAGGTTTCGGGCTCTCCATTTAAAACCTTATAGATTTTACCGTTCGCATAGAAGTCAATCACAACCGCATCTTCAACAAATTCTAATATCTGTGAATAAATTGCTGATATAATTTCATTCTGACTGGCTTCTATGTTACTAAGAAGAGCAATTGCCACTTTACTCATCTTTTACTAAATCCCTTTTATATAAATGTAAAGACCCAACGATATGCGTGTATGTACCTATTTCTACACCTAATTCCATACTCATAAGAATCTGCATACAAGTGAACTGAAATACATCATACGGAAAGCCCATCCAAATATCATTTGACCTCATATATGTGGTAGCATGAAGCTTACCATCTCTTATAAAAAACTGTATACAAACTGTACAATTCACATCTTTACTTTCTTCACAATCTGCTGTTTTAATATGAATTACAGCCTGCCTTGTCTCTGGTGAATTTCTCAATAAATCTTTTACATACTCCCATTGGTCAAATCCAAATTTATACTTAATACACCAACCATAATTTGAATTAACAGTTTCTCCATCATCTGACATTCTATTCCATGCCGTTGTATATTTTTGAATCTCTGATAAATTTTTATTTCCTGACATATACCAAAGCATTTCTCCTATAGCGTACTTCATTGGTAATCTACGAATATTATTTTTCATAACATTTCTAGTAGGGTCACTTATTACGGTAACCGCATTTAGAATCTCTCCAACTACATCTCCATCACGAGAAGATAATCCTATACCTTGATTTGATAACTTTTTATACCACTTCAACCATGCTTCATCAATATCATCAACAAATATTGTACAATTATTCATTACTTTACCTCCTCAATAATATCTACAAAATTTCTTACATCCATAAATTCTAAATATTCTCTTAAATATTTCAATATCTCTTCACACATCCACTCTTCATTTCTCAAAAACTTTATTCGTTCCATAAGTTCGTCTTTTGATTTAACTGTTAAAAATTCTGCCCATAAACCTGCATACTTATATATTGTTTCTTTTCCAAACTCTTTAATAAAAAATGGTACGGTGCCATAAAATATTGCTTCTAATAATCTAGCCGTCATAAATCCATACATACAATACTCTTCTTTTGCTAATAAAATAGTAGCTACAGAATTAGCATATACATTTCTCATACTTCTTGTTTGTAATCTTTCACCAAAATGTAACTTTGGCCATTTTTCTTTTGAATCTCTATTACTCTCAAGCCAATTACCATATATGATACATTTATCTAAATTCTCTGGTATATACTTATCAATACACCAATCTCTCTCATACCTATTACCAACATATATAAGACTATAATCTCTCTTGGAGCGATTGTCACTAAAATAATTTATATTGTCAAAGTCAAAAGGTATATACACTTGTCTTGTTTCTAATTTACTTTCTACATCATCACATAATCTTTGCCATTTTGTACCTAATTCAAAAATACATGCATTACAGCCTTTTTCTCTTAAATTTACATATCCTCTATAATCAAGTTTATAATCAAGGTCAAACAAAATTAATTTCTTACCTGATTTAATACAGTACTCAAATAAACATTCCTGTATTAAATAATCTGGTTGCCAATCTTTATTTATAACACTATCTAAATCATTTCTTCCAGGAATCAACATACGATACTCATGTAAGATAAATTCCATGTCTTTACATTCATTTTCTAAAATATGTATTACCCTATTTTTAATACATAGTAATAAAGTCGTTTTATCTTTATGTACTAAATATTCTTTCTTACATACATCAATAGCAATATTCCACCAATTGATTTTTTTTGTACCTGTATAAGCTTGTATCCTTTCTTTTCTCAACCATGAATCAAAAAGCAAATTACCAATAATTTGGTTATAACCTATATCATCACGGTCTGGCATAATCTGAGTTACCTCATATCCTCTTTTCTGAAGTTCTCTTATAATACACCAAGAATAAAAAGCATTTCCATCTGGTGTACTGGCTTCTTTGCCTTCTTTATCATACTTTATGTCACCAAGATATCCCCAGAAACTATATCCACACTTTTTCATCAGTCATACCTCCTTTGACAAAGCAAATTACATTCTTCATCAAACCTACATCCTCTATTATTCACAGAATTTAGGGTCAGTCTTATTTCTTCTGTAGTCATATCTTTAATATTACCTAAAACTATATTACTCTTAAAGCTTTGACACCTAACAATATCGCCATTAGAATAAATTGTATGAACATTATTTTGTGATGTACAACATCTTCTTTTTCCAGTTATCATACTTCTGATATGATTTTTATCTTTTTCTGATATCAACTCACAATCAAGAATCTGTTCAAAATTCTTTGCCACAAAACTTTCATCACTTTCTGCTGTCATAAGTAAATCCATATCTTGGGCAATACAGAAATAAATCTCATTTAATCCCATATTTCTAAACATATCCATATCTTGTAAAAACGATTCTTCATTATATCTTGAATATGTATAACTAACCTTAAACTTTATGCCACCCGTGATACAAAATTTTCTAAACATATTAATAGATTCAAGATTACCTTCTACACCTCTTATTTTATTATGGTTAATACCATCACAACTTATGGTAACTGATGGTATACTAAACGTTTCAACTAGTTTACATACTGTTCCAACAAGTATACAATTTGATAATAAGGTATAATTTATATTTCCAACACTTAATAAATTTAAAATTCTTACTATATCATCATGTAATATAGCTTCTCCTCCACCAATTACATAATCAACATCTGGAAATGCAGCAAGTATCTTAATAATATCATCAAACTGTAACTCTTGTCTTTCTTTATTTTTCCAGATACCACAAGTCTTACAATGTGAATTACACATATTTGTAATATACAACTGAATTAACTTTTTATCTCTCATATTTTATTTTCTCCTTTTACTTTTATTTTACTACATTTGCAAACTTTTTGTGTATTTCTTCTACACTTTCTACCCATTCATCTTCTTCATCCTCAGATGGTTCTACAGGCTCCTCAGGAACCTCGGGTTCTTCTGAATCCTCTTCAATACCTAATAATTCATCAATATACTCTAAAGCCTCTTCTAAGGTCTCATAATCAACTGTTATCTTATTTTTTATCAATGTATCTCTATAAAAATCATTATACCATTTTAAATGTCGCTCAAGATTATACCCATGTTCACCACTTGATGTTTTTATATCTACTGGGACTACATATATTAAAACAACATCTGTATGAAATTTATTATCAATCATCATTGCACTATCAACATTATCTAAATCATCTGGTTCTGCCACTTCATAGTCTGGGCCTCCAACAACTGAAAGACGCCTATCAATATCATACATATCTACATTTTTGTATGACCTCTCAATAGCCCCATATACAAATTCTGTAATATGATAACGGTCAAGAATTATGTCATCAATAAAGCCTGCCTCTATTAAATTCTGCAAAGTATTTATTTTCTCGGTATTAACCTCTCTATTTAAATGACTATGCACATATTTTGTATCATCTCTAAATCGTCTGAAAACTGTATACCTTTCCTCAATCATTTCACATAAAGTAGTCTTACCAACTCTATCAATGCCCTCAACAATAATTATCATTTTTACACCTCCAAATAATTAAGGGAGAATTGATTTACCTCTTCAACCCTCCCTTACCTAATCTATTCTATTCTTTTTGATACTATATCTAACTTATCTATAATTGCTTTTGTTACGTCTTTTCCATCAAAACCAGAAAACATCGCAATGTTCATCATAACTATAAAACAATCTGCAATTTCTTCAAGCTTACAACTTGCATCATAAGCGACATTACGATGTGACTTCCACCTCTTATCAGCATCGAGCATCTCACCAATCTCTGATATTAACTGCTGTATATGATATGAAGAAAGTGAAACACTATCCATTGGAAGTTCTACATTTAATGGTCCTCCAACCTGACCAACATACATACCTGACTTCAACATTTCTCTCTGATTACCGGCTTGAATATCAAATAAGTCTATCAAAGATACTGAATCATAATTTAAAACTTTACTATCCATTTATTCATCCTCCCACTCGTCATCATCTTCCTCTTCGTCCCAGTCTTCATGTGCCTCGTCATCTTCTTCAAGTAATCTTATATAGTACTTCTCTGGTTTACGCTTTGCTGCATCAATACCTCTTTCCTTACATAACTTAAATAATTCTACTGCAGTCATATCTGAATAATCTTTTTTATCTTCGTCCTCTTCATCGTCAAACTCTTCATTATCATAATCGTCCTCGTAGTCATCCTCTTCATTATGTGTTTGCTTAGATTTAGCCTTTCCACTCTTAGCTGTGGTTTTCTTTTTCTTTTTTGGAGCTTCATCTTCATCATCATAGTCTGTATTATCTGCATTTTCATCTGGCCAAGCCTTATCAATCATTTTTAACACAGTCTTCTTAGCATAAGGTTTAGCTTTCTCATTCCTGAACTTAACCTTATCCATAGGTACTACTGAAAAGGTCTTATTCTGCTGCTTACCTTGTACACTAATAACATAATCTCTATCCATTAATGTACCATAATTCTCATACATTGCTACCAGAGACGGAATTGGTGAACAGTTATTTACAGCAAACATAAATAATTGAACCTCCTTTGTCTCATAATTCCATACTGACCAGCAATATTGTTTTCTTGTACGAAGTATATCATCATCACAATACTCACATTCTCTACCAAATATTTCTTGACAAGGTACATTAATTCCTTGTTCAAAACTATCATGCCACACAATTTCAAGACCATCATCCATATCTTCCAAAAACCTAATACGAACTTTTTGTCCCTCTCTAAAATAAAGAAACTTTCCTTTATTTTGACCTGACTTCTTTACTTCACTCTTAATACTATTAAGTAATCCCATTGTCACTGACTTCCTTTCTTTTTAATATTATCGCGATATTTACTCATTGTACGTCTGTACATCTTTTCAAATTTTTCTTCTGACGCTTCGCCAGGGTCTTTTATTCCTTTTAGGTATGTAAACCTTGTTACTTTAAATATAGTTTGTAGATACTTTGTACCTTTTCTTCCACATTCATCATTATCTAATGCACTAATTACATGAGTAATTCCTCTTTCTTTTAACTTCTTTTCCTGCTCAACCGACATTTTCCATCCCAATATAGCAACCACATTATCAACACCATATTGAATAAACTTAAGCCTGTCCATATATCCCTCAACTACAAAAACATATTTTTCCGAGCCATAATTACCTACCAAGGTATTTGCCCTACTAAACCCTTCGTTATAAAGATATTTTCTTTTTGCTTCGATATCCTTTCTCATTGTTCTACATACCCAACCTCTAAATTTTCCATTATCAAGTATTGGAAATATCAAACTATAAGAATTATTATAAGTTACCTTAGCTTTACATTTATTTAATGTAACTGGACTAAATCCACGTTTATTCATATATTCTCTTGCTTCTATAGCCTCTTCAATTTCAGTATCTTCCCAATCAATACTACCAAGACCATGATAATAATCATAAGCCTCGTCATATAATTGTTTTTTATTTGGTCTTTTATAATGCTTTAAAGACTTTTCGATATGTATATTACTACATTTCTTTGACTTCAAAATCTTAATATACATTTGTACTGCCTTCAAATCATTCAAACCATTATACTTACTTTCCATTCTTGATACAAATCTTTGTGCATCAAAATACTCATTACAACCGAAACAATAACATGTACCTCTTTTCAAATCTACACTCATGCTTGGATTAACATCTGAGTGGAATGGACATACAATCTTCTGAACAGAATCATAAACATTTGGTAACAAATTATAGTACCAAAGAACTTTTGCTAATTCTCCAGTCATACCTTCAAACCTACTTTTCTGTCAGTTTGTAGTAAGAACTCTTAAGTTTTACTGAGCTACATTCTTTAACCTCCTCTTCATCAATTGTACCAAGTTCAATTAACTTATCGAGCTGCTTATCCCTAACTGTTTCTGTAACCTCTACGTATTTTAAAAATTCTTTGAAATCAACACCTGATTCCTTTAATAAATCAAATAGACCTTTCCAATTAATAACTTGATAATTCTTTTGTATTACCAATTTTCTTTCTTTAGAACTAAGTAATTGCTTTAATTTCTTACAATCCCATTCGACTGTAGATGGTGTAACTCTAGTAACAATTATCTTTTTTATATTTTTTATATTTTCAATCTCTACCACAACTTTACCATCTTCGTTCGCAACTACATCAAAGTATCTATCCATACACATATTAAAATCAAATTTAGCATCTTGGAAATTTCTTTCAACGGCATCTCTTGATAATTTAGTATCACAATACCATTTAACCATATCATCTACATATTGTTTAGTTGATTTCTTTGCCATCTTTGGTCACCTCCATCTTACCATCTCGATAAAATAGTTGATAAACTCCATTTGGCCACCTTTTACCTGTCCTTACCCATACAATATCATCAAACGATACCTTAAATTCTGCACCATATTTTGTCTCTACCATAAACATTCTTCTCTTTGTAGATTTCTTTTTAATTGCTGCAGACTTTACCCTTCCACTTCCATCTGGAATTTTAAAGGCCACAATTGTACCTATATTAGCCTTTTCAACATACTTCTCTTTTTGTTTTCTTTTTAGCTCTTCTTTTTCACCATCTAACATAAATTCAAATTCTTCTGCTTCACATTCCTCATTAACTGCTGCCTGCTCATACATCTTGACTACATCAGTAGGCTCTTCATTATTTGTACTTATTGTGTTTTCTATTATTCTATCAATCATTTGAGCCTTTTTTATTTTCTTTCCGCCTTCATGATAAGAAATTCCACACTCTTTACAAACCTTTCTCAGCTCTTCAACCGTCTTTGTTTCAAGTTCTTGTCTTTCAAATTCTTTACCACTCTGTAACATATTGCTACCTCCATAAATTTAATTATTTGGATAAACCATTCTAGGTACTATTTAACTAAATTTCTTACTAGTCTTAGTTCTATCGGTTCATACCATAAATTTATTATATCATATTATTTTTTATTGGTCAATATCTTTTTTAAAAATTTTTATTTTATTTTTTTTATTTGTGTACAAACGTAACATAATCTCAAAATCTCTCGTATTCGTACGTATATTATTATAAGAAATCGTTATTTTTGTAACAATGATTATACACATCATCAATAAATGACATTGCCATAACTGCCTTTTCATTTTCAAACAATGGATGCTCGTGACAATAATCTTTATACATACTAATATCTTCTAATATATTATTAAAATATTCTTCTGAATGCTTCTCATTTCTTCTACATTCGTCTGCGAACCTAAGTATTCTTCGTCTGGCTTCAAGAGCATTCTCTTCTGCTCTTTCTTCATCTTGTCTTTTATCTATCTTTTCAAGTTTATCTACTTTCTTTTCAAGCTCTTCAAGTTTATCCATCATTTCTTTATTTACAGCTTTACCAAACTGTTGTGCGAGCCAAGACCACGGTTTATACTTTGAACTCATTTTTTGAACTATAGTAGCTAAAGCCGTAGTCCCAACTCCTACCAACCAAACTAAATCCTCAGGTCGCAATAACTCAAACATTTTCTTCAGCCAGCTCAGGTTGCCCATTATCAATAAGCCACTGGCTTACCCCTTCTCTAATAATACCTGGCACTTCCATAATAGTTTTTTTACCTTCAATAATATGGTTACCATAAATAGATATCATTATATCTGTTTTTTTATTCGCCATATAATATACCTCCTTTTATATAAAGGATAAGAAAAATTTTAATACCTCAAATGCTTCTTTAGCCTTACCCCAATTAACTAGTGACTTTTTATCAAAAAAATTCTTTCATTCTCTCCTTTAATTCTTCAAATTCTCTTTTTTGTTCTTCGTGTACATGAATATCATGCTCAATCATAAATTCGTGAATAAAATAGGCATGTGTATATTCATCTTTTGCCATTTCTGTCAAATAATGACAATCCTCTTCACAATGAGATTTTTCAGCAACCTTTGCCATACAAAGATATTTCTTAGAATCCATAATCTCTTCTGCAAAATCTTTTTTAAGTTCATGAGCAACATCTTCCATTGTCATTATTTTATGCTTCTTATCTTTACCTTCAAATACTTCATCTTCCATTCCCATTTCTTCTCTATATTTAGCATCCATAATTATTTATACCTCCCTATGCCATAATATAATTATAAAGTTTATCAATATCTTCTTTATGAAAAGTCAAGGTTCCAATTATTGGTATATCTACCTTAACACCATCTTTAGAAATATTTTTCTTCAACTCTTCTACAAGAATATCTACATCTACGTTTCCAGCTTCATCCATGATACCTAACATTTTAACTAGCTTATTCTCTTTATATCCTTCTATAATTGCCCCGGACTTACGAATTAGCAAAGATACAGCTGTACCTACAATAACCTTTTCGATTCCATTACTCTGTAACTTAGGCATTAACTCTGCATCAAGATAATCTGCTACACCTTGTTCAATTTTATCAATTGTTGTCATAAATTTCTCCTTTCAAAATACATTAATTAATAGAAACCCAGGACAAAAGTCCCGGGTCTCAAAGCAACTGTTACTGATTGTTATTACTAATTACTAACGATTATTGTTCCCACAACTACACTGACAAGGTAATGGGTTATAAGTAGTTTGGGCAGTTGTAGTAGTACCAGTAGTAACGTCTGCAACCATCTTAGGATAGAAAGTAGCATTGGTGTAAGTGATAATAGCATTGTCGGCACATTTGCGTTCGTCTCTTTCTCTTTCAATTTGAACAGCAAGTCTATCGCAGCAGCATTGTACATCTTTCTGAACTAAGGCAAAAGAATCTTCTGTCTTCTGATTAACAACAGCCTGTCTGCAAAGTTCATTACGAACGTCTTTCAACTGACCATCAATATACTTATACATTTCGAGCATCTTCTGGTCATTATAGGTGTTTGCATCTCTCAAGGCAATCTGAGAATCTTTCTCTGCAATTTTTTGCTCAAGACCTAACTCATAACGATTTACCAACATGTTCTCACTACAACCACAACCCTCATTATCAGAATATCTACCATTTCTTCTACCTTCTTCATTAGAGTTAACAACTACTGTCTGAGGTGTCTGACCATACCAAGGATTTCCCCAAGCACCTCCCCAGCTTCCAGCAAAACCATAGCCTGGTCCCCAACCCCAAGGATTGACAGGTGCAACAACATCAACTGTTTCACTGTTTCTGGTTGCAGCATTAACACCTGCACCCATTAAGGCAACACTGTTTAAAGCGCCAAGAGCTGTACCAATGATACCTGTGGTTAAACCACCTTTTGCTACTCCACTACTTCTTGATTGTCTTTGTAATTCCATAAGAACTACCTCCTTTAAATAATATTTATTTACATAAAATATGTAGATTAACTACATATTAGATGTCTCAACTATATAATACTTGTTTATTTTCTTACTATTCCGGCTATTGTTAGTTGGAATGGTTTGTCCTCAGCTGATTTAGTTGATACCCATATTGTAATTACACCATTTGTCATATTAACATCATTATTTACATTATTATCATCACTAGCCCTAGCACCTACAATTACACCATTTGATAATTCTACGCCACCGTATATATTTCCACCGTGATTGATATATGGTACTACATATACTTTTTGCGTAATGACTTCGTACAAAAGTAAAATAATATCACCTTTATTAATATCTTTAGAATAATTGTTATCTGGTGCCAATGATAACCCAAATCTGCATATTTCAACTGATGGCTGCGTAGAATAATCTTTGATTGAACTTTTATAGCCGGTAAAACGTGCAGAATGTACTGAATAGTTTTTTCCCAATACATCAATATCTGTCCACCAATTACCAAAGCCTGCTGCATCGCTCTTATCCGTTTTCCATATAGCTCTTGAGGTATAAACATCATAATTTCTAAATGGTATAAAACTTTCTAAAGAATTTTCTTCTAATGTTCCCTTTATACCAAATATACTAACATCTTTCTTAATATTAGCTGGTATTAAATTACCATCTCCTTGAATTGTCTGTGCTCCTGAAAGATACTGACCGGCAGCTATTGATTGATTATAGGTTGTTGGTACATAAGTTTGTGCACCTTTTGTTGTAATACTTTGTGAAACCTTACCACTTCCATTATGATATCCAGCCGGAATTGTATATGAACCATTTATTCCAATTGTGGTATTTACTGCACCTCTATTAGGCATTGTACCGTTTACTAATGTTCCATTTGAATTTACAAATGCCCTACCTGTCAATACTGTATCAGCACTTGCGGTTACTTTACTTACATCATAACCTGTAAATATTTTACTAATATTAGTTGCCATGTCTTGGAATGTAGCATCTTCTGCTGTGCTAACTCCCTTATTCGTGATAGCATTGGCAACCTTTTTCTTACCATCACGACCAGATTTTTTTATTTCTTCCATCTCCAATACCAGCGAGGCATATTCTGATTCTGTTAACTTATCTTTCAACTCAACATACCATGAATCAAATTCAATTTTAGTATCGTTAAAATAATCATCATATTCCTGCCTCTGCTCTTCTGACCATGTATCATATTCATTTTTTTTATCTTTTGACCAATTATTAAAATCTAACTCGTAAGTATTCTTAAACTCATTAAAATACGCTGTAAATTGATTATATAAATCTGTGGTATCTATCTGGTCTACTACACCTGTAACTAAACCACAAACAGCATTATCAAGTCGTGTATCTGTAATTTGAGCTTGTGTTATTTTTATAGAACCAGCTGGTATACTTACATATCCTAACATTAAGTCATAATAATCTGCATCCCTTCTTAAAGTTGGTACTTTGGGATTTGCAGATGGTTCACCTGTTATAACATCTAGCCACATATCTCTTTCCGTATTACCCCATCGTAATACTATTGCATCTATTCTTGATAATACACCATCGGCAATTTGTATACTTAAATTATACTCATCCGTATTTCTATACCACCAACCGTTTATCCATGCCTCACCAGATAGTACTTTAATTGACATATCTGGAACTTCTTTACAAATAATTTCTAATTTCTGCATTGATTTACCATAAATACCATTACCAATAAAACTGGCAAAATATGCTGCAAACTGCTCTGCAAGATATACTCTATCATATTCTCCATTTGCAGATAATTTTGAATTAAAAAAACCACATTCTTGAGCCAACCTTTTCACCTCCATTATGTTAGCATTCTTTTAACTTTTGTAAGCATTGTTGGATATGAATACCCAAAAGTTAAAATCAAATTATATTCACTATCAAAATCTTCTTCTACTTCAGTGATTCTAGCAGATACCTGTACTCCCAATTGCTTATCTATAACAGATACCTTATCCCCTTTAGCATAATCTTTACCAAACTCATATTGTACATCACCAAATTGTCGTATCTGTGCTTCAAATGTTTCCGTTATTACACATTCTGCAAGCTTCTCATTTCCCCTTTGAGTAAGGGTTGACAAATATTGTTCTTCTGTTAATACGGTTGTTTCACCATTTTCACCATATATTTCAGACTGTAAATCTCTTGCATCTACATATAACTCTCTTCTATTAAAGCCTTTGCTTTCTGTTTCTCCTACAAATACTGTCTTTCTAGCTGCTCCCTTATCCTCACCTTGTATCATGGCTGTTGTCTTTTTATCTTCATCGTTAGAATAATAAGAACTTGAAAGTATATCCTCTAAATCTGTACTAAACACCACAGGGTCATTACCATCTGGATTATCATAAGTTCTATCTATGCCTGCTCTAACCTCAAAAATTAACTTCTTATTTCTCGGGTCAAATAATACACTAAATCCTATATCACTATCTGTGGCCAAACTAACAAGCGCTTCATACACCTCTCCACCTGTCTTTTGATATTGAGATACATCCTTACCTACCTTTGCGTCTTCTGAATTTTCTAACCATGGTATCTTTCTGTTCAAATCATCTGGGTTTATGCAATTTTTATCTACCAAATCATACATTATGGTACTAGTATAACCTTTTGATGTATATGCACCCCAAATAATTCTATCTGTTAAATACTTCTCTAAGGTTCTGCCTTTGACATCTAATTCTTTATTACCATTTTCATCAACAATGGCTTTAACAATCTCTATTACTGCTGCATTCTCACCACCTGTCCAAATTACATTTCCTTGTTTCAATAATTTAGCATTATCAATAGTTATTGGAGCCCATAACTCAAAAATAGCATATCCATTAAAATTGTCAGGCCATATTAAAGATGTATACTGACTTATATCTCCTAACTGTTCAAACACATCATTATCAATTTTAAATACAATTATCTGAATACTTTTATTTAATAACATTCTTGTACCTCCAAATATCTATTATAAAAATAAATGTAGGTCTCGAGACCGTCAATATTTTCATCTGCATCATACCTAAAAAGATTATCCCCAACTTCAAGTTGTAGCCATGAACTATCAAGGTCTCTATACTTAAAGTAATTTTGTTCTTCTCCATTTAAAAAACCTATAACCTTTTTCTCACCTGTTGTTGTATTTACAGTAACAGTCTCTCCTGCTATCATCGTCTTATTTATCTTAAAATACTCTTGAGTCCTTACATTTACAAAGGATGGATTCTTAATTGTACTTGTGGCTTTAAAAACCATTTTCATACCTGTTCTCTCCGCCCCACTATTATATATATTTACAATCAAACTAGGTTTTCTTAAGCCAAATAAAAGTTGTGGCGGTTGCTGCTGTATTTTATTTATAATCATTGGAAAATGAAACATTCCAACCGTAGTAGCAACAGCAACCTTACTTTCTAGACTATCTCTGAATAATGGGTCTGGACATAAACCATCTATCTTAAACTTACATACAACATCATTATTCTCAACTAATGTTGTACTATACTTAATTGATGTATTAGGTAAAAATTCTAAATCATACTGTTTATAAGTTAAATTTATCATCTGTTGTGGATTTACAAATCCATTAAGCACTTTCTTTCTTTCATCCATCTGTGATTCTGTCTTTGCTATTATCCAACCTGTTATCTCTATCTCTCTTGTTTCTAAAGATGTACCTGTTACATAAACACCTATTTGATTTACATATTTATATGTATGATGCTCACTCTTAACTTGCCCCCAATCTACTGAATCAAGGATATAATAAGGGGTTTTTGATACATCCAATTCAATAACATCTTTAGTAACCTTATTTAATAATATCACATTTTCAATCATTTGTCAACCCCCTCCTTTTAAAATCCTTCTGCTAAATCTCTTTTGGTGTTTCTTAACATTCTAGCTGCTTGTACTTCATCAATTGGTTTTGGACTATAAAAATTAAATATATCTCCACTGGTATTAGCAGATTTATTTGATATATCTGAATCTACTACTTTTTTAAGTTTATTATCACCTTTGCCAAGTATAAAGGTCTTAAAACTATCATCACTATCAATAGCCTGTTTTACATACATCAAATATTTAAAATAATCTGTAAGACTCTCAATAGCTATAAACATTCTTTCTTCCATTGTTTCAAACCAAATTACTAGCCCTTCAAACACCTGTTTGTATGCATCAATAAAATTAGTAATCTGAGCCTCAAGATTAATATTTCTAGTATTGATATCATTTGTTTCAATATTATCGATTCCATTATTAAGGCTATCTTCAATATCTTGCATAGCTTTTGGCATAGTATCTGAAAAGCCTTCTACAATACCTAGTGGCAACCATCTTCCAACCTGTTTATTAAACACTTTAGATGGCGAATGAATCTCCAATGCATTCTGTGTAGTTGAAACAATTTTTCCACACATTGTTTTTACAAATGCATATAAATCACCTTCATAATCCTTTATACCAGCTTTAATTCCATTTACTATGTTTTTACCAATGGTTTCAGACTGGTCATTAACCGTAACACCTAACTGAGCTAAATTAGTATTATAGGTTTTTTCTAACTCATTTAAATCTGTGTTTGCAGTTTTTATCAACACTTTAATTTGCTGTTCACATTGTTTTTCGTAATCAGACAAACTAGCTTTAGCCATCCTTTCAGCCATTTTATTTTTCTTGTCCCATAAAAATACATACTCACTTAATTCTTGGTCCGACATACTATTTAATAACTTCAACTGCTCAGTTGCACCAATACCTAGTCCTTCAATCTCTTCCATAAACTCCTTGGTTGCACCTCTTTTGGACAACATACTCATTTGTGTTTCCCACTCTTTTAAGGCATCTATTTGCGACTGTAAATTATATGTCAAAGATTCTACTGTATCCTCTGTCTCTTCAAACTTATAACCTGAAAACATATCACCAAGTTGAGACTTAATGTCATTAGTTTTAGATAACAGATTATTTTGATATTCATCCATAATCTTTTGAATATCTTTAACCAAATTATCTTTTATATCTTTCCAAGCCTGTTTGTATGTATCTTTTAAATCCTTAATAGAATCCTTCAATTGCTGATTTGCACTTTGATATTTGTCTAATGCTTCATAATAAGCATCTGAACCTTTTTTACACTCACTGACAATCTCTTTCCAAAATGCTACTTCGTCCGACAAAGTTACTTTATGAGTTTTTGAATACCTATCCCACTTTTCTTTAGCTGCATCAACTAATACTTTGGCAGCTTCAGCACCTGTCTTTTTATTTTTAGCATTTTGTTGTGCAATACTTTTAGCTAACTTCTGTGCTAAGTCTCTACCTACATATTCACTATATCCAGTATTTGCTTTTCCTGCTGTTTTCATTACCTCCTTATTTGTATCTTTTACACCTTTATTTAACATATCTTGAATTTTACCTGTAGCAGCTGGCAATGTTTTTGAAAAGCCTTCTACAATACCTGGAGGAATCCATTGTCCAACCTGGTCTGCAAATGCCTTAGATGGAGAATGAATACCTAAAGCATCTTTTGCACCTTGTAATAAACTATTGGCTACTTTTGAAACTTTTCCTTTTAACCAATCCCAACCTCCACTAATACCTTTCCATATACCTTTAATAATCTGCTTACCTATCTCTAACATTTTACCCGGTAATTTTGCAAGAGCCTTAACAATGGTTTTAAAGAATCCATCCCCACTCTCTTGACCCTTTTTCTTCATATTTTTTACCCAATCAACAACCTTATTAATAACTGCCTTTAAAAACTCCCAGACCTTACCTGGTAATTTTACAAGAAAATCAACAATAGCCGCTACAAAATCTATACCTAGCTGCACTGCCTTTTTTACCATATCTCCTACCCACAAGACAACTTTAACAACTACAAATGCTAAATAATATGCGAACTTAGCTGGTAAGTCTCCAAGAAAATCAATAATAGCACCTAAAAATTCTATGCCTAAATTTACAGCCTTTACTACCATTTCTCCAGCCCACTCAATAACATTTGTTAATACAATTGGTAAATAATATGTAAACTTACCCGGCAACTCTGCAAGAAAATCTACTATATTACCTAAAAACTTTTCTCCAACCTCTAAAGCCTTATCAATTATTTTAGGTGCCCATTCTTTTACTTTATCCCATACCTGTGATATAAACCCATAAACCTTACCAGGCAGTTGCGAAAGAAAGTCTACTATATTTTTTAAGAAATTTTTTCCAACTTCTAGGGCTTTATCTATCATATCTTTAGCCCATTTCTTAACCTTTTCCCAAACTTGTGATATAAAATTATAAATTTTACCTGGTAATTGTGAAAAGAAATTTATAATATTATTAAAGAAATTGGCACCTAACTCTATAGCCTTATTTACCATATCTTTTACCCATTGTTTAACATTATTCCAAATATCTGTAAAGAATTTTGCCAACTTGCCAGGTAACTCTGAAAACCATTGTATTACATCGGTAACAAATTCATATAATTTAACACTAACTGTTTGTACTAACTCGGTTACCTTACCTGGTATGGTAGATAACCATTCTCCTACTTTTGCAATAAAATCTTTTATAGCCTGCCAAATACTACCAAAGAAATCAACAATTTTACCTGGTAACTCACCAATCCATTCACTAATATTTGTAAACCAATCTAATACAGCCATCTTTGCTTCGTCCCATGACATACTCCAATCTGCACCAAACCAGTTGGCTACTGTTTGAACCATATTCCATACTGCCTCGCCAAGACTATCTAATACACCAAAGATTGCATTTATTACCCCATCTACAATATCATAACATCCTTGCCATAACAGAGACCAATCCCCATCTTTAAAACCTTGTATTACACCTGTTATAACTTCTATTATTCCCACAAAGACATCTATAATTCCACCTATAATACTACTAACTATCTCGAAAGCTCCTGTAAAAGCTGGTGCTAATAATTCACAAAAACCATCCCAAGCTACAGATAATATTTCACAAAAGCTTTCCCATAATGATTGTAACCAATCTATGGCACTTGACATCAATTCTTTAAAATCTTCAAAGTTAAATCCTAAATCATTAAATATCTTAACTATTCTTTCCCCGGCTTCCTCGAACTTGGCCTTAATACCTTCCCATATCTCTATAATTTTATTTCTGAAATCCTCATTATTTTTCCACAAATCCACAAATGCTGCTATTAACGCAACTACAACCGCAGTTATAGCAGCTATCGCAGCCATAACAGGTGCAGATAGACCGGTAAGACTAGTAAGGGTTCCTATCAATCCTTGGCTACCTATCTTGGCACTAAGACTTCCAAATGCTGCTCCAAGCCTATTTGTCTCTGATGCAAAAGCAGGAAATCCAGCTTTAGCTAAATTAAATGCCTCACCTACATGCTTAATACCTCCACTTACAAAATTAAATGCACCCTTTAATGTATTAAACGTATTTATCATTTTTCCAATACCGGAAATAACTTTACCAAACGCTATAAGTGCTGGACCAATGGATGCTACAACCAAAGCCCATTTAACTATTTGTTCTCTTTGTGATTCATCAAGATTATTAAACTTAGTAACAAGCTCTGTCAAGCCTTGTACAAATTCTCTCAATGCACCTTTTGCCATATCTGAAATCAAAATTTGTGATGTTCCCAATGCTGATGTAAACTTATCCCAATCACCAGATAAATTATCCATTTGAGTAGATGCCATACCAGCTGAAGCACCAAGAATCTCAAAAGAATCATCACTATATATTTTATCTCCAAACTCCTCCAATGCTTGCTCTATTGGATAAATTTCATCGCCAAACTTTACAAATGCTTCATCTGCTCCATTTATTTTTTCAGCCAATCCATAAAAATCTTCATCTGAAGCCTCAATAACAGATAGCATACCTGGAAGTGCACGTACACCAAATATCTTAACAATGGCAGATAATTTTTCCATATCTGATGTAGGTAAACTATGACCATACTTTTGCATAATCTCTTCACCTGACATTACCTCGCCATCAGCATTATGAATATCTACTGCTAATCCACCAAATGTTCCTCTTAATTCTTCCATAACAGTCATAAAAGATTTACTAGAGCCATCTGCATTAAATAAACTTACTCCATATTTATCCATTTGTTCTTTTGCTTTATCAGATGGGTTAACTAGGGCATTAAGTGCCTGCCTCAAGCCTGTACCTGCTTGTGAACTCTTAACACCATTATTAGCAAAAAGACCTAATGCTAAAGTAACATCTTCTATACTATAACCAAAAGAGCCAGCGACTGTTCCAACATACTTAAATGTTTCTCCTAACATATCTACATCTGTATTTGAATTACTCATTGTGGCTGCTAATATATTTGTAAAGTGTTCTGTATCTTTTGCTTCTAATTTAAATGCACTCATTGCATCTGTAACAATATCTGATGTTCTTCCTAAATCAAGATTGCCTGCGGCTGCCAAGTTTAACACCGGACCTAAAGCCTTTATGGAATCTCTTGAATCCCAACCTGCAAGACTCATATAGTATAATGCATCTGCAGCCTCGGCAGCTGTATATTTTGTTTTTTCACCCCATTCAATAGCTGCATCTCTCATTGCATTAAACTCTTCAGTTGTAGCGCCTGATACTGCTTTAACATTTGACATTTGCCTATCAAATGTTGCACCGAATTTTATGCTTTCTGCACCTGCAGCAATAATTGGAGCTGTAAAGCCTGCCGTCAGGACAGTACCAAACCCAGAAAATAATCCACCTATCGTTTGTAATCCTTTTGATGTGGTATCAAATTTACCATTCAAATTATCCATATCAGACATTGCGCTATCTATTCCTCTTGCAAAGCCTGCAACATCTAATTTTAAATACCCAACTGCTGTTCCTAATCCTACCGACATACCTTTCACCTCCAACATTCAACGTTACATTTGTCTTTTATATTCTCCACAAGAAAATCCCATACTCTTATATAAATCTGACATCTTTGAGTAATGAGGCTTTTCAATTGTTCCTTTATTATCTTTAATACTAAAGTTTGGTTTTTCGCCATTCTCCATTCTTGAAATTATATATGTCACTGCTTCATCAAAACAATATCGAGTATAATTATCGTCTATACCAATTATATTGCTAGGTCTTTCATGATATAACTTCGACATTGCTATTATATTGAGTATTTGCTCGCTCTGTACGAAACTGCTCTAATGCCTTTACTCCATTTTGCGTATATGAGAATATAGCCATCAACTGGTCATCTGATAATTCCATACCTACAGAATGAATATCTTCAATCGTAGGTTCCAATAAAGCTGCACCTACTATTGTTTCAATTACATCAAATAATTCGTTTATATTTGTTGCATTTTTACCAGTACTATTTAACGCACTTGAACCATTTGCAAATAATGAAGTAGCCTGATTTAATAAGCTATTTGGTATCTTTCCAGATTTAACCAAGGCTAACATTGATGGACGTGTCATTCTTGCTACAAAAGGTTGACCATCTGCAAATGGTGGTAATTCAACAATTTGGCCATTCTTATATGAAGCAATTTGTTCTAAACTTGTAGGTGTAAGTGGCTTTTCTTCAATACCTGTATGTATCTCTACATCATGTTTATATATTTGAACACCTGTATTTTTTTCACTCATTTCTTTTTCTTGTTTAGCCAGAATACTCTTAATTTGTAAATCTGTCATTCCCATATCTACTAATTCTTTTTCTGTAAAAACCATTTTACATTCCCCTTTCAATAAAATATACACCGAACAAAATTCCATCCGGTGTATATATAATCTTTTACTTAATTAAACTTAACTTTAATATCATACTTTATCTCTGTACCATCAATAATTACTACAATACGTGTTGCAGTCTTTGCAGTTTCTTCATCAGCACCTAGCCATACAATTACAATTCCATCTCCATTGAAACTAACCGGTTTTCCTTTACCTGTAATTCTATCAAGTCTAAATGAATTGCCTTGCCATTTATCTACTTCTAATGCAACGTAATAACCTTCTTGCTCTTCGGTAATAGAACTAAAATCAAAGTATTCTTCAACCCTATTCAATGTACCAAGAATATTACCACTTGCAATATAATAATCTCCTAACTCTGTAGCAGTCTTACCTAACAAATCACCGGACGGTATCTTAATTGTTGGTAACTTCTCTGGGTCTACTAATTGTGGTAATGTATCTATCCATGTCATTTCGTAAGGTGCTTCTCCCACATCTGGTGCAGAACTTATTGTATATTCTGGTGCTCTAAATGCACCATCCTCTGAGTTAAATGCAACCGGCGTACCTTGACAATTAGGATACATTGTTTTCTCATACCCTGTAATTATACCTGCAGCATTGTAAATAGCAGAATAAGCATTAAATGTAAATACTTCTCCCTTATCATCTGAACCTGCTATAGGCGGCATATATTTGGCCACACCAAACGGCGTTTCTTCTTCATCCATCTTTGTATGTTCTTCATCTTGCCAATATAAGATTTTTCCACCTTGAAGTACTCTAACCAATTGTGGATTAAATACATTATCATGAAGAGTAATCTCGTGTCCTGTAATAGTAACTTCTTTAGGCTTCTGTGCTCTAAGTTTTCCTTTAACAACTAACTTTACAGCATCTGTTTCCTCTGTTTGTGGCTCAACTTCTATCTGGTTAGCTGTATCGAAGCCAAACTCAATGCCATCCCTTGTTTCAACAGTACAAAGGTTAACATCTATTGTTGGTACCTCGTTTCTTGAACGTTTAACATTCTCCATTATCTTACCTCCTACTTAAATTTTCTTGTAATTCTCATACTCTATTGTAATATAATGTGCTTTATAAGTATCATCATAATATGATGGTAACTGTTGTCCATAATTCTGTATCATTGGCTCAAGTTCTTTCATATCTTTTATAATATTTTGCACCATTGGCTCGAGCTTTGAATACTGTCCTTTTGGAACATAGCACATAATGGCATACATATCTCTATTACTACTAAAATTTACATGTCTATAACCTCCATCATTTTTAACAACTACATAAGGCTCTGTACAATCACCTGTTTTTGTACCGGGTGCATATACAATATAGCCTTTATTTTTAAGGTGCATATATATATCTTGCCACCTCGATTCCAATGGTACAAACTCTTTAGTATCAATCATACATTACACCTTCTTTACCTTTGCAAACTTACCAATCTTTCCTTCTAAATCACTAACAATTTCTGGACCTTTAAGTCTTATTGTTGGTTCAATTATGGCAAATCTTTTTTCCATTGCATACTCTAAATATACACCATAATAAACTCCATGTTTTAACTCAATTGTAGTAGAATAACCTTTAAACGAACTTGATACTTTAGCAGTTAATCCTTCCTCTGCTTTACCTGTTCTATTTTGCCATGGATGATTAGCTTTCATATATAGCTCTAATTCTTTTGCCTTATCAACCATATAAGACTTGACAACTTCTCTATACCCCATTTGCATAAATCCCAAGCTTGCCTTTATTTGATTCTTGTTTGCGTCTAATGTAATCGTCAGTGCCATCATCCACCTCCTCAAATGAAACATCAACCAAAGTATTCCACTCCATAATATTTTGTAAACCTGCAACCCTCATAACTCTATGATTATAATAAACATAATCTCCTACTTTTATAGAATCATCTTTGCCATTCTCATTTACAAATAAAACATCATCATATTCACATAAACTTTGTGGTGTTTTCTTTGTCCTTGTCGTAGCTGTTTCTGTACCTGTTAAAATAACAAATGTATCTGTTATGTGAGCAGTAAATTCATGATACATACCCTTAATTGTACAAAGATAAGTAGGTTCTTTTTCTTTATCGAATTCGCCAAAATCATTCTGTGGAAATCTCCAATAAACAAAAGGTATTCCATTACGCTTTATTTCTCTTTTTATCTTATATAACTCAAATTTTCGGTTAACCATATAATCAACCTCCAATCAAAGTACCTGAGTTAAAATGTTTATACCTAGATGCTAATCTCTTAAAATAACCAGAAGTATCACCGGTAATAAGGCCACTGACCTCCACCGATGAATCTTCGGATTTAATAATGAGCATTTCATAAATAGTAGCTTCTACATCTCCATTATTTTTATCTAAATAATATTCAATATCATCATCCTCAAAATAAGGAGCCTGCTCTTCTCTTATCTCCTTATAAACTCTTTCGACATCAGTCATGTGACCTCACCTCCTATATATTCTTCTTTTGTTCTTCCTCAAGGTAAGCTTTAATGATACCTCTAACTTGTGAAACTTTCTGTGCTCCAGATGTATCAATATTTTTAATCTTTACAAAGTCTTTTACCTCTTCATTAGACCATTGAGATAAAGGTTTTTCGAGTAATTCTGAAACAAAAGCAGCATCTTCTGCACTTACCCCGTCTTTTTCATCACTATCCTTATCTTGTTTATCAATAAAATCTTTACCAACAAGTTTTTTAGCATTAGAAGTCGGTATACCTGAATCATCAAAATTTACTTGCTTCTTTTCTTCTAATTCTTCATTAGTTGCAACATGAAAGCCCATTCCTTCATACGGTTTAGTTGCACCAGCTGGAACATGAAATGTCCTTACACCATCAGTAATTGTTACCATTCTATTTTCTCCTTTCTAACTTTACGATGCCTTTGTATCAAGTATATACACTTCATCGGCTGACTCAAAAGAAGGTAGACAAATCATAGATACAATTGTTTCCACATTTACTGGGTCAACTTTCTGTACCGTTGTTACTGCTACGCCAGTGTCTGTAATTGTTACATTTGCTGCATTACCTGCTTGTAAATCTGACTCTGCTGGCGTAGTACCAAACCATGTTTTACCAAGTGGTCCATCTGGAAACATAACAAACGTATCAGTTGGCATAAACTTCTGAGTAACCTCGTTTTCATCCTTATATCGCATATCATTAATTCCAATTTTAAGACCATCTAACTGGTCTGCAATATAATTACGAAGCATCTGATTAGTAATAGCACCAATATTTTGTCTATCAGCATAAATGTCATTCTTAATCTTTTCATTATTACGTAAATCTCTCCACGTTTTGCCATCACACATAGCCCTAGTAATAGTAGTACCTGTTTCCTGTTCAATTTCTTCTTTAGCAACTCTAATATCTTCAATTGGGTCAGAATTTTTATGGTCAGACCAAGATGCTGTAACAGTAGATTTATGAGTAAGACCATAATCAAATGTAAATGCCTGACCATTGGCAGACATAATAACAACACCAGAGGTAAGGGCCATCATTCTCATTCTCTCACGAGAAGCACGAGCACCTCTTAATAACCGAAGTTCATCATCAAATATACGGTTTATAACAGCATCTATATATGCTTGATTACCTGTCTCAAGCACCATATTCAATTCTTGTCTCAACTCTTCATCAATATATGTACTCTCTTTAAAATATGGCATTTGTGCTTCTAACTTCTCAAATCCAATTCTACCACGAGGTACTGCTGAAGCATCAAATGCTGATGTCTTCAAAACAATCGGTAATCCCCTTGCACCTTTAAGCCAATCTAACTTAATACCTCTTTTCTTATCATCTGGAAATAGTTCCTCACAAGGGTAAGGGGCTTCGTCTTGCATAAGCTCTTCCCAATAAGCAACTAATTCCTGACTCTGCATCAAATCAAAAATAGTCATATCTTATTTTTCTCCTCTCTTTTTAAAGTTTAACTACAGTAATCTGGCCTAAATCTGTAATAGCCTTTAACTTTGTTTGTACATCTTCCTCTACACGGTTAATATTTACAAAACCAAAAATAAGTGCTGTACCATTAGCAGCTCCTCCTGATTTTACATCTGTTACATCAACATTATGCAGAAGAACAGCATTACATGTAGTTGTTGCTGCTGTTATCGCTGTAGATGTATCTAATAAATTAATATTAATTGGAGTACCTGCCTTAACAATCTTCAATCCATCGCCTACATCTACACCAAGAGAAGCTGGTACTCTACATCCTACAGAATACTGATGTTCTACATTTGCTAAAATTTGTACTGGAGCACCATATTTCTTATTTCTAATACCATCTTTATTAAGCATATCTTCGCCTCCCTATAAAATTATATCTTCCATAACTGCTCTTGCTTCGAGCACGGCAATATAATCTGTCATTGCCCTTACCTGCATATTATATGTGCTTCTCGGACAAGTCGGGGTAAAATGTAATTCGCCATTATCCCATTTTTCAAGCATAGCTGCCAACTCCTGATAACGTATGACTGTCTGCTGATATTCTGCCTTAAAACACTCCTTATAATCAGAACTATTCATTGCATCAACAGTATCTTTCAATTCTTTTACTTCTTTTCCGTCTCCGTCCATTTACCTAACCTCCTTAATCTTAATTCCAAAAGCTAGACTTTTTGCTACTAAATTTTCTCGAAGCAGCCAGTCTTGCACCAATACCTGATGCACCATTTCCTTGTGTACCCTTATTATTAATATTACCAACCGAAGAACCTGTTCCAGTTTGTCCTGCATTATTATTTTGTTGCTGATTTTGTCCTCCGTTATTACCTGAACCTGTATTATTCTGATTATCAATATTAAACCAAACAGGATACTTTGTTTTAAGTTCTCCAACTACTGTTTTAACATCTGTCTTATCATCAAGCTTAGACATAATAATAATTACAGCATCATCAATATACTGTGGAAGTACTCCTAACTGCATAGCCTCCGCTTTAGCTTCTGCTTTTTTTGCTCTAGATTCTGCTTCTGCAATCTTAATCTGTTGTTGAGCATTCTGATTTTGTGCCTGTTGTTCAGGTGTTTGCATAGATGTCATAAATGCCTTAAACATATTCATCATATTAGTAGCGTTAGGGTCATTAGGGTCAATACCCATTTCTCTAAATGCAGCTGCTCTTCCCTGGTTATTTTCTGCAGTCATCATACGATTAACCTGTTCTTGAGTAAAAGTAGGTGCTGCTACACTATTTGTAGATTGATTATTCTGCTGCTGAATATTATCAACATTTTGTTGATTATTCTGATTCTGTTGTTGATTTTGAATATTATTATCTACACCATTTGTTCCAGAATTATTTGCACCAGTCTGGTCTGGTTCATTTTGATTATTCTTGTTATCATTATTATTCATGTCTATTTCTCCTTTTCTCCGTGTTTATACTCACGGTAGTATATCCTTTTATTTTTAGACACAAGGTATGTCTGTTATCTAACTCTTTTATATGGATTCTTTCCTCTTACATTGAAAAATGTACTTCAATTTCTGAACCATCACTAGCCTTAATGATTTGTCCATTAAATTTTTTCTTGAGTTCAAACCTATAATCCTCAAGTTTTTTATTAAGCTTTTTAAACTTCTCATTCTGTTTCTTAGGAATATCTTTAAAATTTAAACGCTTTTTAGATAATTTCTTAAACATTGTAGAAGTTTCTTTTTTCATCTGAATACTATGTGCATCATCTACCTGTACAAAATGTCTTCTTTTACACTCTGGACAGTCGTAATATGTAATAAATATTGACCGCCCATCCTTTGTCTTATATGGAACTCCATAATGTAGCTCCACGTTACTTTTATCTAAATAAAATTTCTTACCACATTCTTCACACTCAAATAAATATCTTTGCTCCATATTTTTTTACTCCTTTATTATTATATCATACACAAAAATATATGTCAATACATTATTTAAAAATTTTCAAAAATTATTACCATTACCAGGACCTATTATATACCCCAAATTCAATCTATAAAAATTAAGCCTATAAATATAGGTCATATCTTTATTAATTCATACTAGGCCTAAAATCTAGGTCCTGGAAAAAATCATACATATTACCTAATTCTGATTCCCAATCACTTACTTCTCTTATCATTTTTTCCAGGTCAATATATGGTTCCATTGAGCACATACCATTTGGATGGTCAAGTGGTAAATCATCTGCCGAATAAACTTGACCATCTCTCTCTTCACATAACTCACATGAATGTGCACCGTTTGCATGCCATATATAACCATTAACATACGGATTATCTTTAGTAAGAGCGACTAATGTTTGCTGATATGTATGCTGAATAAGTGTTCTTGCCAATCTCTGAGCACTATAATCTGTTACCTGCTGATGTACTCCCATGGTATATGGTATCTTGGCATCTGGCCTTATATACTTCTCTAACAATTTTGATATATCATATATTGACATATTTTGTGCAATTCCTTTAGCTACTATAGAATATATATCTTTCATTGTATTTTTTTCAATCTGCCATAATCTTTGACTTAAACTATATCCATTTGTATATATATTACCTGTAATAATATTTCTTATTGCCATATCTCTATTTAAAGAAAATTTTGTATCAATACTAGTATCTGTAAATCCTAAATTTTTCAACCAAATTTTATTACATCTTGTAACCGCATTTGCCATATATTCTATACTATCTTTAATGCTTGTATTTATTTCGGCTGTAAGTTGTTTGCTAGCACTTCTCAACTGATAATATAATTTAGCAAGCTCTCTTGACTGTCTAGCAGATTCTGGAGTACCAATCTTTGATAACTGATTGGCTTGTTCTCTTACCTCTCTTGCCCACTTATTATAAAGCTTTCGTATTTCTCTTTCTTGTCTTTTTGTTATCTTATCCCTCGCTTCCCAAGCATCCCTGAAAATAAAGTCATAATAATTAGACATTAGGTGTTACCTCCAACTTTTCTTCCTCTAATAAAGCTTCAGCAAATGTATCATCAAGACCCATTGACATTATTAAATGTTTTGCCTGACCTTTTGTAAAGTTTCCAGCCTTATAACCTCCAAGGATACTAATCAAAGAACCAATTTGTGTTCCATTTAACTTACTCATGGTAGAGCGAGTCTGTTGCATTTGATTCTTAACATCTATATTATTTTCACTACCTTGTTTTTGAGTTCCATCACGATTTAATGCATTTTTACCGGCTGAAATAAATTCATCTCTATTTAAACCATTTATAAGATTATTATCTCCATTCATACCATTAGAAGTTGTTCCACTAAAAGAAGCATCCTCAATAATTTGCCTTTCTAAAGCAATCTGATTTAACTCCTCCATTACCTGTGAATTAGTAAGCCCTCTCCATTTCTTCATATATGCTTTCTTTGACATTGTATTGGCCTCTACTTCTGCTAAATCAATGGTCTTTTCTTCAATTTCATCCTCTGGAAGTGGAGTATTCTGAACTACTTCTACTGTGTGGTCAATTGGTACCAATATATCATTAGTATATTTCTTTATTGTATTTGGATATACCATTGCACCCTTGACAATCATTTCTACCATTAAAGATAAATTTGGTCCCCACATCTTCATTTTCTCTTTACATCTAACAATCAATGGCCAATATATAGCTTTTAATGCTTTACCAGATGTTATTACACCAGATAAACTCTCGTTTGTAATGTTTGGCATATCTACCTGCTCATAACCTGTTGTTTTAATCCTATCAAGAGTGGTTTTTAATGCTTCACTATAGTGCATCTGCGGCTCAAGTAAACCAACCTCAACATGTTTATTTTCCAGATTTTGGTCTGAACCTAAATCCCATAAAGCACCTGCAGCAGTAGATAGGTTTTTTGTAGAGTTGTTTGCCATATCCACCAAATACTTAGTAGGATTCATACTCTTTCTTTCAGCATCAGCATCGGCATTTCCTAATTTTGAATACCATTCCTCAAAGTCCATAAGACTTTCTATTTCCGACTCTCCTTTTAATTCTTCAGATAAACCATCATTAATAAAAATGACGGCCGGTATAAAATCAATTATCATTTCAGTCTTTGGCATTACCTTCTCAATAAGTTTCGCTGTGCCATCATAAATCTCTTCCTCAAGAAATACTTTATCTATACCATTTATATTTTCAAGCGTATACTTTTTCTTAAAAATACGCTTAATAGAATTTGTTTTACTATCTTTCATTACCGTAAAACTTACAAACTTCTCAAGTACCCTATGATTAGTTGACCTAACTTCATACAAAAACTGTGTACTAGGTAAAAACGTAAGTGTAACACCATCTTTTTCATTAAAGTTTATAAGACAGGCTACACGTTTACCAATAAAACAATCCCTTGCACCTTTTATCAGAATGTCTTGGAAATTATTCTTATCTAAAATTGTCTTAACCAATTCATTCATAATTGTAAGTGCCCTTTTTGTATCTTCTGTAAATTCTTCTAAATCTCCCTTTTGCTCTATGGTAATATCAGGCTGTTCAGCGAAAAGAAAACGTGCCTCTTTATTTATAAGGGTAGCTGCCATCTTATATCTAAGTCTCGCAGGAACATAATCTCCATTAGTACCCTCTACATTAAATTCTTTACCCTTCTTGTAAATCTTATAATACATACAAATTTCTCTAATTTCTTCAAATACTTCTGTGGCATCTTCGCCTGATTCTTCTCTTATTAGGACATAAGGTATTCGATTATATACCGACAAATAAACTTTTGAACCCTCTTCATTAAAAGTCTTTTGTTCTTCGTTTTGTCCATTTTGTTGGGCCACCTTACTACCTCCTTATATTACTTTTACTTTTTTCAAATAAATCCACTGGTACTTACCATTTTCATTCTTTTCTTTTAGCCTTCCCCAGTTACCTATTACTTTCGTGATTTTTACGGTTGTTCCGACTTGGGCAACACCAATCTTATTCTTTGTGGTTACTCTTCCTGATGAACGAATTGCAGCTTTCTTTGTCACTTTTGCTTTGAATTGATAACCGTTTATCAAAAAACTATGGAATCTTTTCCATTTTTTATTACTGGTACCTGTCATTGATGCTGGGCATTGCTTGCCATTCACATCCCAGTGTCGGATAATGGTCTTTGCATTTGGACATTTCTTTTGGATATACTGTACAAGCTGTCTTGTTGCTTTCATCTGTTCCCAGTTCGTATCTTCCAGACAATCGCACAATTCAATACTTATACTGTTTGTGTTGGTACATTTATTATAACATGAACCCGCACCTAAAGTTTGTCCATATAATCCACCAACCGCCCAGGCAACCAAATTCTCTTTAATAGACCTATAAATTTCTCCTGTTTTATCTACAAAGAAGTGTGCTCCAGCAGTTCTTGTGTTGGAAGTTGCAAAATAATCTGCATTATTTTTTGCTGTATCACCCTTATTACCTGTATAGTGAATTACTATAAACTTTATCAGCGATAAATCTCTTGTGCTTCCATAACTAATAGATTTTGCCAATCTTTCATTAATTACAAATGCCATCAATATCCCTCCTAATCGTTATTTTTTATTTCTTCTGCTTCCATTAAGATACCTTCACCAATTTCCTTATTTGCTGCATCAGTTAATCCTTCACCAATTACATATCCAATTACAGAAGCACCTGCCATAATTAAAGCCGCCACTTGACTAGCTTCGCTCTCTGTTCCACCAGTAGCTACAATCATCATACCTATAAAACTACCAACAGATACCCATAATTTTCTACTTGTAAGTTTTCTTACCCAATTAATATTCTTCATTTTAATTACCTCCTAAAAAGCATAAAAATAAGCTCTTTTAATAAACAATAATCGCACTTATCAGCGCGATAATTTATTTGTTTTCCACAAATTGAACATCTTTTTACGTTAGTTACCTTTCTCACTAAACTACCCCCTTTTTGAATAAAAGTCTTTTTGTTTCACATCAGCTACTGTAACAGTATCTAGAGCATACCATATTGCACTGAGTGTATGAGGGTCTATATTAAATTCATCATATATTGTTTTACCTTGAGTATCCTTTTTATATGTTAAGTCCTTAAGCTCTTTTATTGTATTCTTACATTTAGGACTAACATAAATTTTCTTAAATCGCTTTACCTTTCTTGTATTACTCAACCTAGACCCTTGAAACTTATTACGACATGGACGAATCAAAAATCCCATTTGTCTGTAATACTGAATTGCTTTTGGGTCTTCATTATCTGCTACTATATACTTATTATAACCCATATCATAATATTCGTCAAGACGTGATTTTAATTTCTGCATTTCTGGCAATCTGGCCATTTTATCATCAGTCAAATGGTTTATATAAATTTCATCCCAGATATATAAAATACTGGCTTTACTATCCACTGACATACTGAGAACAGCATTATAACTTTCTTCAAAGCCAAAGTCAAAGCCAAAATACTGATTCTCTGGACCTAATCTCTTAACCGCATTAACAAAAATATCAGCACGTGGGGCAACCCTAAACTGTGGAAGTACCCTTGTACCAGATGCACCAAATCTACCCCAACGAGCTACCATATACAGTGGGTAGTCATAATTTTTTAAATCATCTAATCGTTTTAAATACTGCCATGGTAACCACGGATTATCTCCAGGTGTACTGTGATGGTAATATATCCCATTCTTAATCAAACACTTCTTTTCATAAAACTTATCTTCATCCATAATTACATGTTCTTCGCCATGTTCATCTTGTCTAACAAAGAAGTGAGTATATACCCAATTCTCTTTATTAACTGGATTACATGAAAGGATGAAGTGCATTGAACAATCTGGTGTTCTAATACGACCTAATAACTCTTTATACGCTTCTGGACTAACTTCTGAACACTCCTCAATCCACACAATACTTACACCATTTATTGATTTCACTTTCTCTGGTTTATCCATACCTTTGAATATTATTTGTCCTCCATTTGGGAACCTGATACGAAGTGGGGACTTAAGTGCTACACACTTATTTTTCTTTTTCTTAAATTCGTTATAATCCATACACAAAAGTCCCATATCACTAAGTATCTCACAAAACAAATCAAAACAACTTTCATATATAGTATCATAAACCTGCCGAACTACCAATACCTTTCTCTTTTCTTCTAACAACTTTAAAATGATTTTAAACGCTATATCATAGCTCTTACCAGAGCCATATCCACCTATTAGTAGGAACTGTTCATAATCCCAATTAAATACAAAATCTTCAAAGGCAGGACTAATTTTCTTAACTATTTTCATTCATCTTTGTCCTCCCAATCTTCAGGCCATTCGTCAAGTTCTGGGTCATACTCTTCATCATCCTCTATTACCTCAACATGCTGCTCTTCCTTTTTCTTTGTAGCTTTTTCTTCGGCCTTCTTTTTCTTCTTTATATCTTTTTGCTCTTTTTCAGAACGTTTACGAAGTACTATATCTTTTTCTTCTATCTCTTCATCGTCATCTTCATTAGCTCCGGCTCTACGAACAATTACCTCAATTGTTTCATCTTCTACCATATCCTCAAACATATTAGCTTTGGAATTCATATTTTTCCACTTTTCTTTTTGTCTATTATACAACCATGTTTGAATAGCATTTACATTTGGTGCCTGTTCGGATTCTGTAACCTCTTTTACAGTTTCTACTACCTTACCATATCTCATAGTAGTAGTTATCTTTACTTCTTTCTTTTGATACCCTAATGCTGATTTCAATAAGGCATTTTCTACTTTATAATCTATTATCTCTCTACCATTACGGAGAGCCTCTTCTATCTCTGGATATTGAGACCGCCAATCATATAATGTCTTTTTATTAACACCTATTTTATTAGCAATATCTTCTATAGTATACCCATCACGAGACCAGCATTCAATCAGCATCAGTCCATCTTCCTCTAACCATTTGTCAACTGTGCCTGATATACGCCTTAAGTTACTCTTCATTATTATACCTCCAAATCTTAATACCATAAATATATATTATAATACTATTAATATATAATACCATAATATATTATTAATATACTATATTAATCTATAATACTAATAAGATATTGACTTATATATATTATATACCAGATATAAAAATTTGTCAATAGGTATTTTAAAAGTTTTTTTAAAATATTTTAGATGATATTGTGAAAAAATATGTGTCATATAGTTTCAAAGTTACAGCAGCAGTAGTTTTTAAGTGGGTGATTTCTCATGGCTCATTGTAGTCAAATTGTGTGTGTGTGTGTGGCTGCAACATAACAACAACATTATATTTCTGGGAAATACAGCTCGTAATTCTTCGGAGCCGGAAATCTAATTATCAGACATCTATCGAGATATGACCCCATATTCAGATAATTCGGGTAAATTCATTGAATTGTCAGATAATTCAAAGTTTTATTGGGAGTTTTCAGATAATTCAAAATGGTCGTGTAAATTATCAGAAAGTTCAAATCAATTGTTAGAGTTGTTAGAAAGTTTATGGAGTTGTTCAGAAAAAATATATGTCTCTGGGAAAGTTCAGAAAGTTCAGATGTGTTCGTGTAAGAGAGAGTCAATTC
>CAMWUK010000030.1 GCA_947177415.1 uncultured Clostridiaceae bacterium | reverse complement strand
GCAGTGTGTAGTTTTGAAGGTATAGAGAAGGAAGAGTTCCGGTTGAAAGACTGGGACTTTTTTGCGTTACAGTTCAGCCATGCACATATATTTTTATATGCTTAACGCCATACATGAATATTTTGCCAGCCAATTTATAATACTTTTAGTCATGTTGTATATTCTGGCAAAATATGAATGGCATGGCTGAACCGTTACTTTCTTGCTTTATAGAGTGGTTCTTATAACAAAGAAGACTTGCAGAAAATAGTATTGTTTTATATAATAGAATGCGTAGATTTTATGCTAGGATTCGGAAGAAAAGAGGGATGGGGAATGGATTGCAGGAAAACACAAAGCCTTATAGTCCCCTTTATAGAAAGTCAACTAACTTTAGAAAAAGCAAGAGCTTTTTTAAAGCATATCGAGGATTGTGAGGATTGTAGGGAGGAATTAGAGGTATATTATATATTGTTAGTAGGATTAAAACAGTTAGAAGAGGAACCAGAAGAATCTCTTGATTTACATGGGCAATTCGAAGAGCATTTAAGAAATACAAGGTTACAAGTAGAAAGAAAAAGTTGGGGAAATTTCCCTAAAATTATTATTCTTTTGTCACTGATAGGATTTATGCTAGTGGCATTTACTTTAGAACAACAACGATATGTCCGGCAGAAGGAATTAAAGCATAAAACAGAATTTATTAATAATCGGACACCAGATTATAACCCTTTGGCAAAAGTTAAAAAATATAACTTTTATCAAAGCTTAGAAGAGAGTAATAAGTTACCTGCTTTTGATATAACTACAAATATGCATGAAAGAAAATAGAAGAAAGGGAAAATCCTGATAGATTTTGGTATAGATAATGAAAAAGAAATTAGTGTTAATAGATGGTCATAGTATATTAAACAGAGCTTTTTATGGATTACCAGATTTGACCAATGCAAAAGGAGAACATACAAATGCTGTGTATGGTTTTCTTAATATTATGTTTAAAATTCTTGAAGAGGAACAACCAGATTATTTAACAATTGCTTTTGATTTGAAGCATCCTACTTTTCGCCATGAGATGTTTCAAGAGTACAAGGGGACAAGAAAACCAATGCCAGAGGAATTATGTGAACAGGTTCCTTTGATTAAAGAAGTTTTACAAGCTATGAACATTACAATTGTAGAAAAGGCTGGTTATGAAGCAGATGATATTCTTGGAACAATAGCAGTAGCAGCGGAGAAAAAAGGGATGGAAGTCTCTTTAGTTTCAGGAGACAGGGATTTGCTGCAGTTAGCCACAGATACTATCAAGATTCGTATTCCTAAAACAAAACGGACAGGAACGGAGATAGAGGATTATTATGCAGAAGATGTTATGGAAAAATATCAGGTGACACCAAAACAGATTATTGATTTAAAAGGTTTGATGGGAGATACTGCAGATAATATTCCAGGAGTTCCGGGTATAGGTGAGAAAACAGCAACAAAAATAATTAAAGAATTTTCTTCGGTAGAAGAAGCAATTCTTCATGTTGAGAAAATATCACCGAAAAAGGCTAGAGAAAACTTAAAGGAATTTGAAGAACAAGCAAGGTTAAGTAAAGTTTTAGCAACAATAAAAACAGATTGTCCTTTGGAGTATGCCTTAGAAGAAGCTACAATGGATAATATGTTTAATGAGAATGCTTTTAGCATAATGAAACGGTTGGAATTTAAGTCTATTTTGTCAAAGTTTGAACGGAATGGTGGGAATAGTAATCAAATTACAGATCAAATTTATAAAATAGAAACCATGAAAGATGCAGAAAAGTTATTTGCAGAAATTATAAAACAAAAAGATAAAAATCAAAGAGTTGCATTTCTGATTTATGGGGCAGAAAGAGTAACAATTCCAGGTCCTTTTCAGAAAGAAAACAGTTTTATGGAAGCAGATGGACAATTTTCTTTGTTTGAAACATTAGAATCAAAACAAGATGAAATACTAATATCTTTTTCCTTGACTTGCGGAAATGAAATATATTATTTGGAACAAAAATCGGAGATAACAGAAGAATGGATTGTAAAACAGATATATTCACTTATAAAAAATGATGTGAAGTTTAGTACCATTCATTTAAAGAAACAATTATATATTTTGGATGCTTTATTTAAAAAATATAGCATAGACATAGAGCTTCAGGAATTAGAAGATTTATTTTTTGATTGTGCAATTGCAGCATATTTAATGAATCCAATTGGGGAATCCTATGATTTTGATGATTTGGGAAGAGACTATTTAGGTGTAGCATTTACTTCGTGGAAGGACTTTTTAGGCAAAGAGACTATTTTACAGAAGAAGGAGAAAGATTTTGACCGTTTTGTAGAATTTGTTTGTATGAATGCTTATGTAGCAGATCAAGTATGGAAGTTGTTGTACGACAAGCTTAAGGAAAGCAATATGGAGTCTCTTTTTAGGGATGTTGAAATGCCTTTGGTTTATATATTATATGAAATGGAACAAAGGGGAATTCGTGTAAATAAAGAGGAATTAAAAGACTATGGTGAAAAATTGGGGATTCGTATTGAATCGCTGGAAAAAGAAATCTATGCTTTGGCAGGTGAACAATTTAATATTAATTCTCCAAAACAATTAGGTGTTATCTTGTTTGAAAAATTAGAATTGCCTTTTGCAAAGAAAACAAAAACAGGGTATTCTACTTCGGCGGATATTTTAGAAAAACTAAAAGGGGAATATGAAATTGTAGACAAAATTTTGGAATATAGACAGCTTGCTAAATTAAAATCCACGTATGCAGATGGTCTTGCCAATTATATTAATGAAGTTGATGGCAGGATTCATGGAAGATTCCATCAGACAATTACTGCAACAGGACGGCTAAGTAGTACAGAACCAAATTTACAAAATATTCCTATCCGGATGGAAATTGGCCGGGAGATACGAAAAGTATTTATTCCTAGAGAAGGATATATATTTTTAGATGCAGATTATTCGCAAATTGAGCTTCGGGTGTTGGCACATGTATCAAAGGATGAAAGTTTAATAGAAGCATATAATAAAGGAGAAGATATTCACCAGATTACTGCATCAGAAGTATTTCATATACCTTTTGATGAGGTAACTGCAAAACAACGAAGTGATGCAAAAGCTGTAAATTTTGGTATTGTTTATGGAATTAGTTCATTTGGTCTTGGACAAGATTTGCATATTTCAAAGAAAGAAGCAGAAGCGTATATTGAGAAATATTTTGCAACTTATCCTGGTATTAAAAATTTCTTAGATAATGCAGTGAAACAAGGGAAGAAGAAAGGTTTTGTTACTTCTCTTATGGGACGTATAAGACCAGTTCCAGAACTGTCTTCCAGCAATTTTATGCAACGCTCTTTTGGAGAGCGGATTGCAATGAATTCTCCAATTCAAGGAACAGCGGCAGATATCATAAAAATAGCGATGGTTCGGGTTAGTAAGGCGATGAAGAAACAGAATTTAAAATCGCAGTTGTTGTTGCAAATTCATGATGAATTGTTAATTGAAACACATCCATCAGAAGTGGATATTGTAAAGGAACTTTTGGAAAAAGAGATGTCAGAAGCAATGAAACTTTCTGTAGCTTTAGAGGTGGAAGTAAAGCAGGGAAATAATTGGAATGAAGCACATTAGTGTTTTTGGTTATGCCTTAAGGAAAGCGAAGGGAAGAGAACGAAAAATGAAAATTATTGGATTAACTGGAACTGTTGGATGTGGCAAGTCAACAGTAGGGAAACTAATGCAGGATAATTTTTCCGTAAAACTTGTGATGACAGATAAACTTGGGCATTTTGCTATGAAAAGGGGAAATTCTGGTTATGAAAAAGTGGTAAATCTTTTTGGTAGTGAAATATTAACAGAAACAGATGAAATTGACAGAAAGATTTTAGGAACTATTGTCTTTGAGAATAAGGAAAAACTAGATAAATTAAATGGAGTCATTCATCCATGGGTAAAACAATATTTGCAGGAAGATATTGCTAAGGAAACACAATTAGGCAGATATCAATTTTATGTGATAGAAAGTGCAATTCTTTTTGAAACAGGATTAAATGATATGTGTGAGGAAAATTGGTGTATTGATACTTGTGATGAAATTAGAAGAGAACGGTTAAAAGTAAGCCGTGGGTATTCAGACGAAAAGATTGCTTCAATTCTTTCCAATCAAGGAGAGAAAAATTATTTTATGGAGCATTGTGATTTCATTATTGAAAATAATAGAAGTTTAGATGATGTGTTACGACAAATCGAAAAATTGCTAGTGTAAAAATACAGTTTATGGTATAATAAGACATCGGCAAGCTTGCCTGTTTTTGATTTATATTATAGGATGTTGTGCTGAATGAGAATAGTTACAATAGATAGAAATATGCACAGGAGGAATTTATGTGGCTGAATTAGGAAGGTGTCCAGAGCATTATATTTTTGGACTGGATATTGGAACTAGAAGTATTGTAGGAACCGTTGGATATCGGGAAAGTGAAAAGAAATTTGTTGTAGTGGCACAAGTTGTGGAAATGCATGAAACCAGATCTATGTTAGATGGACAGATTCATGATATAGCAAAAGTTGCAGAAAGCATACAAAATGTAAGACAAAAGTTAGAGGAAATGATAGGTTTTCGTTTGGAAGAAGTATGTATTGCTGCTGCTGGACGTGTGTTAAAGACAGTAAATGTTCGTGTGGACTATGATTTAGAAGACGAAGTGGTGATAGATACAGAGCATTTACGTACTTTGGAATTACTAGGAATTGAAAAGGCTTATGACAGTTTTAAGGGACGTAAGAAAAAGGAAGGGTTCCGTATGCACTGTGTAGGCTCTACTATCGTGCATTATTATTTGAATGATTATTTAATGTTGAGTTTAGAAGGGCATAAGGGAAGCAAGATTTCTGCAGAGTTGATTGCAACTTTTTTGCCAGATGAAGTAATTGAATCTTTGTATGCAGCAGTAGAGCGGGCGAATTTAAAAGTTGCGAATTTAACCTTGGAGCCAATTGCGGCAAGTGAAGTGGCAATTCCGATAAACTACCGGTTATTAAACATAGCTTTGGTAGATGTAGGTGCTGGAACTTCAGATATTTCTATTACTAAGGATGGAAGTATTATAGGGTATGGAATGATACCATATGCTGGAGACGAATTTACAGAAAAGATTGCCAAACGGTATCTGGTAGATTTTGCTACAGCAGAAGAAATTAAATTGGCTTGTTTTTCACAAGAAGAAGTTACTTATAAAGATATTATGGGACTTGAGAATACCGTTCCTGCAAAGGATATTTTAGATGGACTTTCAAAAACTGTGGAACGGATTACCAAGAATGTAGCAGATAAAATCAAAGAATTAAATGGTGGTTCTTCTGTTAGTGCAGTATTCATTGTAGGTGGTGGCGGAAAACTTCCTAATTTTGCAGAGAATCTCGCAAAATTTTTGAAACTTCCAAAGGAGCGTGTGGCAGTCCGGGGAGAAGAAGTTTTAGGAAGTGTAGAGTTTTTGCAAAAAGATGTGAAAAAAGATTCTACACTTGTTACACCAGTTGGAATTTGTTTAAGCTATTATGAGAAGAATAATAACTTTATTTTAGTTTCTGTAAATGGAAGACAAGTGAAGTTATATGATAATGGCAAATTATCGGTTATGGATGCAGCCATGCAGATTGGATTTCCAAAGGAGAATTTGTTCCCTAAGAGAGGAAAGGAACTTATTTACTGGCTGAATGGAGAAAAAAGAATGCTACGGGGTGAGGCTGGTGAGGCAGCACAAATTACGATTAATGGAAAACATGGAAATTTTAATTCGTCGATCAATGGAGAAGATATCATAGAAATTATTCCATCTACAGAGGGAAAAGATGCCAGTGGTGAAATAGGAAAATTAGTGGAATTTAAGCGAAAAGACACGCTAACATTTACTGTAAATGATAGAATGGTTAAATGCCCTAGAATGGTTAAAGTAAATGGAAATGTAGTTTTAGACACCTATTCTCTGCAAGAAAATGATAAAATAGAGATTCTTGATTATTATTTTATGGAAGAATTATTGGAATTTATGGATTTGGGAGTTCCAAAAGAATTTTTTATTAACCATAAAGAAGGTGACTGGGATGACAGAATTTATGATGAGAGTATAGTAGAGTGTGTCTGGTATGAAGAAGATAATTCCAATGAAATAAAAGATGTGCAGGAACTTATAGAAAGTATGCAGGATAGTGAGACTACAGAGACAGATAGAAAGAAAAACCAAGAACAAAATTTGACTTTGGATGAACCAAATAAAAAAGCAAAAAGTATTACAGTTACTGTGAATAATGAAACAGTAGTTTTATCAGGAAAAGATAATTATATTTTTGTAGACATTCTTGATTTTTATCCTTTTGATACGTCTGTTGCTGCAGGCAATACGGTTGTGACAAAAGTTAATGGGATAGAAGGAAGTTTTTCTACTCCAATTTCGGATGGAGACAGCATAGAGCTTGGTTGGGAATCCTAAAATAGAAAAGAGGAAAGATTGTGAGATTGTGTAGTATCTCTAGTGGAAGCGAAGGAAATTGTATATTTATTGGTGGAGAGGAAGGAAAAATCCTAGTAGACGCGGGGATTAGCGGAAAGCGTGTAGAAGAAGGACTTAAAGGAATTGGAGTGGGTCCTGAAGAATTAGATGGTATATTTATTACTCATGAGCATTTGGATCATATTAAAGGAGTGGGGGTTCTAGCTAGAAGATATCAGTTACCTCTTTATGGTACAGTGGAAACCATACACTCTATGTTGCGTACCAAAAATATTGGAAAGATTTCAGAAGAATTGATTCATTTGGTGGAGCCGGATAGGGCAGTAAAAGTGAAAGACATTACAGTAAATCCTTTTTCTATTTTTCATGATGCCAGCAATCCGGTCGCTTATACATTTCAGTCAGGAGAACAAAAAATTGGTTTGGCAACTGACCTTGGAAGCTATGATGATTATACAATACATAATTTGAAAGATTCTGATATACTTTTTTTAGAGGCGAATCATGATGTAAATATGTTACAGGTTGGTCCCTATCCATACTTGTTAAAGCAACGGATTTTAGGTGCAAGAGGGCATTTGTCTAATGGCAATTCTGCAAAATTATTGTGCCAGCTTTTAAGCCAAAAGCTAAAACATGTTATTTTAGCACATTTAAGCAAGGATAATAATTATCCTGATTTGGCTTATGAAACAGTAAAATGTGAACTTGCGGAACATGGTGTAGACTGTCAGGGAAATTTTTTATCAGTAGCAAATTATGGTACACCTTCTTCTATGTTTGAAATCTAGGGGGAATTGTTGTATACTATATAAGATGTGCAATTTTCAGAATGAAATAAAGTGTTTTAAGGAATAAGAAAAATACACAGCAATAAGCTGTTTTGGGAGGATTATATTCATGAAAAAAACGATTATTACAGTAGTAGGAAAAGATAGTGTTGGAATTATTGCAAAGGTTTGTACTTATTTATCAGAAAATCAGGTAAATATATTGGATATTTCCCAGACTATTGTGCAGGGATATTTTAATATGATGATGATTGCTGATATCAATGATTCAACGAAAAACTTTCATGATATTGCAGATGATTTAGAAAAACTAGGAGAAGAAATCGGTTGTATCATAAAGGTTCAATTAGAAGATATTTTCAATAGAATGCATCGTTTGTAGGGAGAAAGGATAGAAAAATGATAAATATTTTTGAAGTGCTGGAAACGAATAAAATGATTGAAAAACAGAATCTGGATGTTAGAACCATCACACTTGGTATCAATTTACTGGATTGTGCAGATTCTGATGTGAATGTAGTTGCAGAAAATATATATAATAAGATTACTACTATTGCTAAAGACTTAGTTGTTACAGGGCAGGAGATTGAAAGGGAATATGGTATTCCTATTGTAAATAAAAGAATTTCCATTACACCAATTTCTTTGGTAGGTGCCAGGGCGTGTAAATCACCAGAAGATTATGTGGTTTTGGCTAAGGCATTAGACCGTGCAGCAAAGAAGGTTGGTGTGAATTTTATAGGTGGATATTCCGCATTGGTTTCTAAGGGAATGACAAAAAGTGACGAGTACCTGATTCGCTCCATTCCTCAGGCAATGAAAGAGACCGACTTAATTTGCAGTTCAGTGAATGTAGGATCTACCAAAACAGGTATCAATATGGATGCAGTAAAACTGTTAGGAGAAATTATTTTAGAGACAGCAGAGCTTACTAAAGAGCAGGATTCTATTGGATGTGCTAAGCTGGTTGTATTTTGTAATGCACCAGATGATAATCCCTTCATGGCAGGTGCTTTTCATGGAGTTACCGAAGCAGATGCCATTATTAATGTAGGTGTCAGTGGCCCGGGAGTAGTGAAATCTGCCCTTGAAAGTGTAAAGGGAGCAGACTTTGGTACATTATGTGAGACTGTAAAGAAAACAGCATTTAAGATTACCAGAGTGGGACAATTGGTTGCAGCAGAGGCTTCCAAACGTCTTGGTATTCCATTTGGCATTATTGATTTATCTCTTGCACCAACTCCTGCAGTAGGAGACAGTATTGCTGAGATTTTTGAAGTAATGGGACTGGAAAGAGCTGGTGCACCGGGAACAACTGCTGCGTTGGCACTATTGAATGACCAAGTAAAGAAAGGTGGCGTTATGGCATCTTCTTATGTTGGTGGTTTAAGTGGTGCATTTATTCCAGTTAGCGAAGATCAGGGAATGATTCAGGCAGTAAATGAAGGTGCTTTGACTTTAGAGAAACTTGAAGCTATGACTTGTGTATGTTCTGTGGGTTTGGATATGATTGCAATTCCTGGAAATACAAAAGCATCTACGATTTCTGGTATTCTTGCCGACGAAATGGCAATTGGCATGGTAAACCAGAAGACAACAGCAGTGCGTTTGATTCCAGTAATTGGTAAAGATGTTGGTGAAACTGCTGAATTTGGTGGGTTACTTGGATATGCACCAGTTATGCCAGTAAATCAATTTTCTTGTGATGATTTTATTAATAGGGGCGGAAGGATTCCTGCACCTATTCATAGTTTTAAAAACTAAAGTGTAACTGTTCAGTACCTGAACAGTTACACTAAAGTAACAAAGGATAAAGGCTGTTTCTGTGGACAGATGCATGAAATTTTCTTGGAATTTTATGTGTTTGATAAGCGTAACAGCCTTTTTGTTTGAAGTAATCGCTTGACAGACATAGAAAAAGGAGGTTTTTATATTGTTAGAAATGATAGATAATACGAAGGTGTTTGATTATTTTGAGGAGATTAGCAAAGTGCCAAGAGGATCAGGAAATAATAAGGCAATTAGTGATTATTTGGTGGAGTTTGCAAAACAACATGGACTAGAGTATAGGCAGGATGCCTGTGAAAATGTAATTATAAGGAAAAAGGCAAGTGCAGGATTGGAAGATAAATCGGGAGTAATCTTACAAGGACACATGGATATGGTATGTGAAAAGGACAATGAAACATGTCATGACTTTACTCAGGAACCATTGGACTTACAAAAGGAAGGAGATTTTATATTTGCAAAGGGGACTACATTAGGCGGGGATGATGGGATTGCATTAGCATACGGTCTTGCAATTCTGGCAGATGATTCTCTAGTGCATCCTCCTCTTGAAATGGTATTTACGACAGATGAAGAGACTGGTATGTATGGTGCAATTGGTCTGGATGCATCTGTTTTAAATGGAAAATATTTGATTAATATTGATTCTGAAGAAGAAGGAACTTTGTTAACCAGTTGTGCCGGGGGAATGTCTGTGAATGGAGTTTTTTCTGATGATAAAAAAGAAAAAACAGGAGATATTTTGTCTTTGACAATTTCTGGATTAAAAGGCGGACATTCTGGAACAGAGATAGAAAAGAATCGTGAAAATGCTACTTTGCTTGCAGCAAGGATTTTAAATGGTTTAGAAGTAAGAAAGATTCCATTTTGTATTATTTCTATTGAAGGCGGTCAGAAGGATAATGCTATTCCAAGGGAAACTACTGTGGAAATTATGGTGGAAGATAAAAATGCAGTTTCCGAAATGATTGATGAAATTAATAGTTTGCTGAATCGGGAAATACAGTTCCAAGAGCCGGATTTTCAGGTGAAAATCGGCTGGAAAGAAAAAGAAAGAGCAATGGTATATTCAGAGGAGTTTACAAAGAAACTTCTTTTCTTCTTTAATCATGTTCCAAATGGAGTACAGAAAATGAGCAGTGCTATAAATGGTTTAGTGGAAAGCTCTTTAAATTTGGGCATTTGCCATACTAATGAAGAGGGAGTTTTTGTATCATTTTCACTTCGTAGCTCACTGCAGACTTATAAGGAATACATGTGTGAACAGTTAAAGGAATTGATAGAATTATTAGATGGAAAATTTAGCAAAAAAAGTGAATACCCTGCTTGGGAATATCGTGCAGATTCTAGATTGCGTGAGGTTATGATAAAAGTTTTTAAGGAACAGTATGACAAAGAGCCAAAGATTGAGGCAATACATGCCGGTTTGGAATGTGGTATTTTATCAGGGAAAAAACCAGAGTTAGATATTGTATCAATGGGTCCGAATATTTTGGATATTCATACACCAAAGGAAAGATTAAGTATTTCTTCTGTCCAGAGAGTGTACAAGTACCTATTGGAAGTTTTGAGAACTATATCAGATGTTCTACCTGAATAGTTATGCATAGTTTTTCTATCTGACACATATAGTAGATAGAAGTACCTTCTTAGGTGTGATAGATATGAAAAAAAGAATGTTTGCGTACCGGTTGTATATAATTGGGCTATTGGGATGTATTCTTTTCTTTTCCCTGTTAAATGGAGTGTTGTATTTTGGCTTACAATGCAAAAGAGAAAGACCCAAAAGCATAGAAGATTTTTGCAATATGAATATAAGTGAAAATATTGCAGCATCTTTTCGTAAAGGAATGAAGGGTTGGAAAAGAAATATTGCGAAAACAATGATAGGTGAAGAATATTTTTCTATGTATGAAACGATATGGAAGGGAATAGAATGCTTTCCAGTGGCAAAAGATGAGAAAGGTATGGAAACCTTTGCTTTTGATAATTCATGGCTTGCAGAACGGACTTATGGTGGAAAACGGCAGCATGAGGGATGCGATATTATGTCTGGTATAAATGAGAGAGGCTATTTTCAGATTGTGAGTGTGTCAGATGGGACAGTAGAAAAAATGGGCTGGCTGGATAAGGGAGGTTATCGGGTTGGTATACGTTCTGATGCAGGAGCGTATTTTTACTATGCCCATTTATATGATTATGCAAAAAATTTACAAATTGGTGATAAAGTTAAGGCAGGACAAATTATTGGAACAATGGGAGACAGTGGATACGGAAGTGAGGGAACAGTGGGAAAGTTTCCAGTGCATTTACATTTTGGTGTATATCTTGATATAGATGGAGAAGAACAAAGTGTGAATCCATATTGGATTTTGAAGTATCTTGAGAGTAACAGTTCAGCCAGGTAAAAGTATATTTTTAGCCAATTTGTATATTCTGGCACTTTATGAATGAACCCGGCTGAACTCTTAGTTACTGTTCACATCTGCGGTGCAAACAGTAACAGAATCCAGCCTATTTGTAATTCGCCTTTGGCGAAAGGCTGGATTCTTCACTACCACTACTTGTTCTTACGTACTTTGCAGCAAGTGCAAAGTACTACCTGTGAACAGTAACCAACTCTTACTCTTGAAAAGTAATTTAGGATAAGAAATTTGAAAAGAGTGGGAAAACATGGTATAATAAAAGCAGAATATATAAGGTGAATATGGAATAGAGGTTATCTGTTTAGGCAAAGAATAACAGATGCCGATGTAAAATAGAAGTAACAGTTCAGGTAGGTCTGCACACTCCGCTGTGCAGACCGTAAAAAGGACTAAAACAGGATTGGAATTGGGCAATTTACATGCGAAGCTTGCCCAATTCTGTAACAGGTCAGACCCCGGCTGAACTGTTACAAATAGAATAGTAGATAGGGAGGTGTGGAATTATGGAGTTACAATTATGGAGAACAATGTTGGAACCATATTCTTTAGCAGTGGATGAATTAATTGTGAAATTTAATCATATTAAGAACGAATTTGAATATTTGGATCAGTATTCACCCATAGAGTCCGTAAATGGGAGAGTAAAAAGAATTTCCAGCATATTAGAAAAAGCACAACGGAAGAATATAGATTTGGATGATGTGGAGACAAAGATAGATGATATTGCAGGACTTCGTATTATGTGCCGGTTTGTAGAAGATATTGACCGTGTAGTTGAAATTATCCGTAAACGTTCTGACATGAAGGTTTTAAAAGAGAAAGATTACATAACAAAGAGTAAAGTTAGTGGTTATCAGAGTTATCATATTATTGCAGAGTATACAGTACAGTCCTTAAAGGGGCCAAAAACTTTAAAAGTAGAGATACAGATTCGTACTTTGGCTATGAATTTCTGGGCAACAGTGGAACATTCGTTGCAATATAAATATAAAGGTAATATGCCAGAACATGTAAAAGATAAATTGTTAAAATCAGCAAAGGCGATTGTGACTTTAGATAATGAGATGTCTGTAGTTCGTAAGGAAATAATGGATGCACAGAATTATTACCAGCTAAAGACAGAGATTGTATCAGATATCCTTACCAATATTGAGAATCTTTATAAGGTTGCCAATAAGCGTGAGGTTATGAAGATACAAGATGAATTCTTATCTATATATGAGACAGATGATTTAGAAAGAATGTCTCATTTTTGTAAGGAATTAGATATTGTGGCAGAAAGTTACCGTGCCCAAAGAATACAATAAAAGTAACAGAGGTTGTTGTAGATACATTACTGTTCACAGGTAGTACTTTGCACTTGCTGCAAAGTACGTAAGAATAAGTAGTGGTAGAGAAGAATCCAGCCTTTCACCAAAGGTGAATCATAAATAGGCTGGATTCCATTACTGTTCGCACCATAGGTGTGAACAGTAATGGAGATATAACAGCCTCTCCTTTTGATTGTGAAATCTGAAAAATTCAAAGAGAAAATAGGGGTTTACAATTTGGGATAATGACAGACAGGAGGATATAAAGTTGTATTTACCAGAGAGTTATGTAAATAGAATGAGAGAATTGCTTGGAGAAGAAGAATTTAATGCTTATATGCAAAGTTTTGAGGAAAAGAATTTTCGTGGTTTGCGGGTGAATACCTTAAAGATTTCAACAGAAGAGTTTGAAAAAATATCTCCTTTTGCCCTAAAGAAGATACCTTGGACAGATAATGGTTATTATTATGAGGATAGTGTACAACCTGCAAAGCATCCTTATTATTTTGCAGGATTATATTATATTCAGGAGCCTTCGGCTATGACTCCGGCTCAGCTTCTTCCTGTCGAGAAAGGAGATAAAGTACTGGATGTTTGTGCAGCTCCTGGAGGAAAGAGCACAGAACTGGCAGCAAAACTTGGAGGGACAGGTGTTTTGGTATCTAATGATATCAGCAATTCCAGAGCAAAGGCATTGTTAAAAAATATTGAACTTATGGGTGTAAAGAATGCCTATGTAGTAAGTGAACTGCCAGAACATTTTGTAGAACGGTTTGCGGGATATTTTGATAAAATACTCATTGATGCACCTTGTTCCGGGGAAGGAATGTTTCGTAAAGAACCATCTATGGTAAAGGGATGGGAAGAACATGGAGTGGATTTTTTTCATAAACTGCAAAAGGGAATTATTGACAGTGCCGTAAAACTTTTGAAGCCAGGTGGTAAAATTTTATATTCTACTTGTACTTTTTCCCCAGAAGAAGACGAAGGAAGCATGAAATATCTGTTAGAGAATTACCCGGAATTTACCATTGAAAAAATCCCAGATTTATGGCATGAATTTAGTGAGGGACATCCTGAATGGGTGGATGGACCAGAAATTCTTTCTAATACCATCCGGTTATGGCCACATAAGTTAAAAGGAGAAGGTCATTTTATCTCCTTATTACGAAAAGAGGGAGAAGAGGAAGTTGCAGGTACTCCGGTTAAGAGAAGTAAGTTTCGTTTACCTGAAGAATGTATAGAGTTTTTCGATTTGCTTTCCATGGAAATAGAATGGGAACAGTGTATGCGTGTAAAGGACAAGCTGTTTTTTGTACCAGATAAAGATGTGGATATGAAGGGGCTTCGTGTGCTTCGCAGCGGGCTTTATCTGGGGGATATAAAGAAGAACCGTTTTGAACCTAGCCAGTCTCTTGCTATGGCATTGAAGAAAGAGGAATTTGCACAAGTAATGGATTTTTCTGTGGAAGATGTTAGAGTGAAGAAGTATCTAAAAGGGGAAACGATTGAAATAGAAGACAACAAGGTAAAAGGCTGGTGTTTGGTTTGTGTAGATGGATATCCCTTAGGCTGGGCGAAGGCTTCAAAGGGCAGATTGAAAAATAAATATCATAGTGGTTGGAGAATGTTTTAAAAAAATGGATGCGTAACTGTTCAGAACCATGAACAGTTACGTTTAAGCCCATATTAATTCGCCTTCGGCGAAGGGGCTTAAACATTATATAATCTACTTTTTCTCAGGTCACACGCAAAGTAAATGCGTGTTTCTACCTAAATAGTTAAATGAATGCATCAATTAATGAAGAATAATTGTTCGTGGTTTTAAATCATCAGAAAAAATATAATATGGAGAGTAAATGTTCAGGCACTGAACAAATACTATGGAGAAAAACAATGAGATTAGATAAGTATCTGGCGAATATGGGTGTAGGAAGCCGAAGTGAAGTAAAAAACTATATCCGTTGGCATAAGGTTCTGGTAAATGGAAAGCCTCCTAAAGGACCAGAACAAAAGATTGATGAAGAGAAAGATGTTATTGTATTTGCGGGCAGGGAGATTGGCTATCAAAAAAATTATTATATTATGCTGCATAAACCTGCAGGTGTGATTACTGCAACAGAAGATAGGAAGGATAAAACGGTACTGGATTTCATAGATTTGCCAATAAAAAAGCAATTATTTCCAGTAGGAAGATTGGATAAAGATACAGAAGGATTACTGATTTTAACCAATGATGGACAACTGTCTCATAATCTGTTATCACCAAAGAAACATGTAAGTAAGGTATATTATGCAAAAATAGAAGGGAAAGTGACCATAGAAGATGTGGAAAAGTTTCGGGAAGGTCTGCAGATAGAGGAGGATTTTACAGCTTTACCAGCGGAGCTTACAATTGTGAAGGAAGATGAGATTTCTGAGGTTGAGATAAAAATATATGAGGGAAAATTTCATCAGGTGAAACGGATGTTTGAAGCAGTAGGAAAAAGAGTTCTCTATTTGAAACGGTTGTCTATGGGCGGACTTGCTTTAGATGAAAATCTGGCAGCAGGAGAATACAGGGAACTCACAGAGGAGGAAGTCCTTTTATTGCAGGAGAAAGGTAACAGTTCAACCAGAGGCTGATTTGTTACGCAGAAAGAGTAAAAAGATAGATGTAAATGAGAACGTAACTGTTCAGGTACTGAACAGTTACATGAGAACAAAGGAAGGAGCCTGTTATGTGGAAGGATGCAAAGGCTGTAATATTTGATTTGGATGGAACCTTAGTGGATTCTATGTGGATATGGAAAAGTGTGGATATTGATTTTTTTGGAGAAAGAGGTGTAGAGCTTCCTGACGATTTACAAGGTGCATTAGATGGTATGAGTTTTCGGGAAACTGCTGCTTATATGAAGAATCGTTTTGGATTTGTGGAAACAGTTGATGAACTTATGGTTATCTGGAATGAAATGGCACATAAAAAATATCAATATGAAGCCCCATTAAAAGAAGGAGTGTTGGAATTTTTAAAGGCACTGAAAGAAAAAGATATTAAGGTGGGGATTGCCAGCAGTAATTCTGAATTTCTGGTACGGACGGTATTGGAATCCCATGGTGTTATGGAATATTTTGATTCTATTCATACAGCAAATGAAGTGGAAAAAGGAAAACCAGCACCAGATATTTATTTGCTGGTGGCAAAGGATTTGCAGGTGAATCCGGAACATTGTCTTATTTTTGAAGATATTGTACATGGAATTATGGCAGGAAAGAATGCAGGAATGAAAGCATGTGCTATATATGACCATTATTCTAAAGAAGATGATGAGAAGAAACGGGAATTGGCAGATTATTATATTACAGATTATAGAGAACTGTTAGAAGAGAAGAGGTAAGTAATGAAAGCTTTTTTACCAATTTCAAAGGACGATATGAAAAAAAGAGGATGGGAACAGTGTGACTTTGTGTATGTTATTGGAGATGCCTATGTAGACCATCATTCTTTTGGTCCGGCAATTATAAGCAGAGTGTTGGAAAGCCGTGGATTCAAGGTGGGAATTATTTCACAGCCGGACTGGAAAGACGAAACCTCTATACAGATTCTTGGAAAACCAAGATTGGGCTTTTTGATATCGGGCGGAAATATGGATACTATGGTAAATCATTATACGGTAAATAAAAAGCACCGTAAAATGGATAATTATACCCCTGGCGGAGTAATGGGAAAGCGGCCAGACAGGGCAACCATTGTCTATGGAAACCTGATTCGCAAGACTTACAAGGATGTGCCGATTATTATTGGTGGAATTGAAGCGAGCCTTCGGCGGTTAGGACATTATGACTATTGGAGCGATAAGGTAAAGCGTTCCATTTTGTTGGATGCTGGTGCGAATCTTTTAATTTATGGAATGGGAGAACATCCGGTGGTGGAGATTGCAGAAGCATTGGACAGCGGAATTTCTATTTCTGATATAACCTTTATCCGGGGAACGGTATACCGGACAAAAGAGGTGGAAGATTTGTATGATGCGATCATTTTACCCTCTTACCCAGAGATTGTAGAAGATAAGAAAAAATATGCCCAAAGTTTTTATAAACAGTATTGTAATACAGATCCATATTCTGGGAAAATCTTAATTGAGAAATATAAAGAAAAAGAATATGTGGTACAGAATCCTCCTGCTTTGCCTTTATCCCAAGATGAGATGGATGCAGTATATGCCCTTCCATATATGCGTAATTATCATCCTGTGTATGAAAAAGAGGGAGGAGTCCCTGCCATTCGTGAGTTAAAACATAGTCTGGTGAGTAACCGGGGATGTTTCGGGGGATGCAGCTTTTGTGCCCTTACTTTTCACCAAGGAAGGATTATACAATGCCGCAGCCATGATTCGATTATTGAAGAAGCAAAGATTGTCATTGAGGATCCGGAATTCAAAGGATATATTCATGATGTAGGCGGACCTACTGCTAATTTCAGGGATACTGCCTGTGAAAAGCAAAAAACGAAAGGTGTTTGTATTGGAAAGCAGTGTTTATTTCCAGCACCATGTAAGAATTTGAAAATTGACCATAAGGACTATTTATCTCTTCTTCGCAAGCTTCGTAAACTGCCAAAGGTAAAAAAGGTATTTATACGGTCGGGAATCCGTTTTGATTATCTGATTCATGATAAAGATGATACCTTTATCCGGGAGTTGTGTGAGCATCATGTAAGTGGCCAGTTAAAAGTGGCTCCTGAGCATATCAGTGATAAGGTATTAAAGTTAATGGGAAAACCGGGTAATGAAATTTATCAAAGATTTATTGATAAATATAAAAAGACAAATAAACTAGTGGGCAAACAGCAATATGTAGTGCCATATCTGATGTCCTCTCATCCAGGTTCTACCATGAAAGAGGCAGTAGAGCTGGCAGAGTATATCAGAGATTTGGGATATATGCCAGAGCAGGTGCAGGATTTCTATCCAACACCTTCTACGATTTCTACTTGTATGTATTATACAGGGCTAGATCCAAGAACGATGGAACCAGTGTATGTACCAAAGAAACATCATGAAAAGGAGATGCAGCGTGCCTTGATTCAATACCGGGATCCTAAGAATTATGATTTGGTGGTGGAGGCATTAAAAATTGCTCATCGGACGGACTTAATTGGATTTGATAAGAAATGTCTGGTAAGACCAAGAAAGTTTGCCAAAGAGAAACAAGAAGAGAGACCTGACAATAATAGAAAAAATAGGAAACAGCAATATGTAAAAGGAATGCAAAAAGCTGGAAGTAATCAAAGGTTTGAGGGGAAAAAGGAAAAAACACCAGCCAAAAAGAAGAAAACAATACGCAATGTTCATAAAAAGTAACAGTTCAGGTAGGTCTGCACACTTCGCTGTGCAGACCGTATGAAAGAATAAAACAGCAAGGGGAATGGGGCAATTTACATGCGAAGCTTGCCCCATTCCGTAACAGAGCAGCCTCCGGCTGAACTGTTACCATAAAAAAAAGTAGGAGGCAGATAAATGCAGAAATTATTCCAAAAGGAAAAAGGAGAATATGGTTATATTACAAAGTCAAAGAAATATGATATCATAAAGATGCTTATTTATGTGGGCATTGCTCTTGTTATTTTTGTAGTAGGATTATTATTAAATAAAATGTCTTATGTGAATGTATTTACTATTGTGGCAATTTTATTTGTATTACCATGGGCAAGAGTATTGGTAGAATATATTTTATTATTTCCTTATCACACTCCTGACCAAAAAGATTATGAAAAATGGAAGGCAGCAGTACCAGAGGGAAGCCGTCTATTATCGGATATAATCATTACATCCACGGAAAAATCAATGGGACTTGACTTTATGATATTGGGATGTGGGTATGTGTTTGGTTTAGCTACTAAAGAAAAGCAGGATAATCAATATGTACAGAATTATTTGAAAAAGGGTGTAGAGCAAAATAGTAACGCCTATCAAGTGAAAATTTTTCAAAAAGAAAAAGATTTTGAAAATGCTTTAAAGAATGCAAAAGTTAAGGAAATTTCTGTAGAGGAAAGGGAAAGTGTGGAGAAGTATTTATTATCTATTATGGTATAAGTAACATTTGGTTCATGGTTTTGAACAGTTATCATATGCTTATGAACAGTTACCAGAAAGGAAAAGATATGAGAAGTATTACCATTACAGAACAAGAGGAAGGGCAACGTTTGGATAAGTTTTTATCTAAATATTTGGAGAAGGCACCTAAGAGCTTCCTTTATAAAATGCTTAGAAAGAAAAATATTAAGTTGAATGATAAAAAGGCAGAAGGTTCGGAAAAACTGCAAAAAGGGGATGACATTAAACTCTTTTTATCAGAAGAAACCATCCAGAATTTTAAAGAAGAAAAAAAAGTTGAAAAAGCAGAAATGGATTTGGATATTATTTTTGAAAATAAGCATATATTAATTATAAATAAACCTGCCGGAGTGTTGTCACAAAAGGCAAAAAAGGAAGATGTTTCCTTAATTGAATATATTACTACATATTTGTTAAATAGCGGACAATTGACTACAGAGCAGCTTCAAAGTTTTCATCCGGGAGTTTGTAACCGTTTGGATCGGAATACAAGTGGAATTATTATTGCAGGAAAAACGTTACTTGGATTACAGACGATGTCAGCATTGTTAAAGGAACGGAATATTGGAAAATATTATCAATGCATTGTAAAAGGAAAAGTCACAAAAAAGCAGGCAATTGAGGGATATCTTACAAAGGATCATAGTCATAACAGAGTAACGATTTCGGAACAACCAATTGAAGGAGCCGATTTTATCAAAACGGAATATGAACCAATTTCTTATACAGAGGAATTTACATTACTTCGTGTAAAACTTCTGACTGGAAAGTCTCATCAGATTCGTGCTCATTTGCAAAGTATTGGGCATCCTGTGATTGGTGATGGAAAATATGGAGATGTACCAACGAATAAGCAACTTAGAAAGGCGTATAAACTAAAACATCACTTATTACATTCTTATGAGTTAGTGCTGCCAGAATTATCAGAAGAATTTGCAGATATTTCAGGGAAGACAATTGTTGCCCCTTTACCAGATTATTTCTTAAATTTAATTGGAAAGTTAGGATTAAAGGGTGACAGGTCAGCCTCTGCTGAACTGTTACATTAAAGGAGCGGTAAAAGTATGGCAACATGGAAGAACCGGGGACTTCGGGGTTCCTTTTTGGAGGAAATGATAAATTATACCAATGAAAAATATAGGCAGGAAGGTTTGGCATTGATCCAGAAAATACCAACACCGATTAAACCAATTGAAATTGATCCAATTCACAGACATATTACACTGGCATATTTTGAGCAAAAAAGTACAGTGGATTATATTGGAGTGATTCAGGGAATTCCTGTTTGTTTTGATGCCAAAGAATGTGCTACCAAGCGTTTTCCTTTAGCGAATGTCCATGAACATCAAATTGCATTTATGTCAGAGTTTGAAGAGCAGGAGGGAATGGCATTCTTACTTATATATTTTAAGGAACAGGATATCTTTTATTATTTGACATTCCAAAAGCTGATGGAATTCTGGGAACGTTGTAAAAAGGGAGGACGAAAGAGTTTTTCCTATGAGGAATTGGAGCCAAGGTATCAGATTTCTACTTATGATGGAGTTATGATACATTATCTGGATATGGTGCAGCAGGATTTATCGGATAGAGATAAAATGGAACATGGAATATAGGATGTGAATGACACAGTACACTAGAACATTGTCATGAATGAGAGAATAGAAAAGTAGGGGAAAGAACATGAGAAACCATTATGGAATTATAGAATATACACATCATTTTATCCGCCAACATGTGGAGCAAGGAGATATTTGTATGGATGCTACAGCGGGAAACGGCCATGATACCCTGTTTCTTTGTGAATTAGTTGGAGATAAAGGAAAAGTGATAGCCATGGATATTCAGGAAATGGCGGTAAACCATACAAAAATGTTGTTGAAAGAGAATTCCTTTGAAGAAAATACAAAAGTGATTTTAGACAGCCATGAACATATTGGAAAGTATGCAAACAAAGAGAGTGTGTCTTGTATTGTGTTTAATCTTGGATACTTACCAGGAGGCAATCATGCCCTTGCTACGAAAGCAAAAAGTACGATACTTGCCATGGAGGCTTCTTTAAAATTATTAAAGAAGAATGGATTACTTAGTGTTACCATTTATAGTGGTGGTGATAGTGGATTTGAAGAAAAGAATGCAGTCTTAGAGTGGATGAGAAAGCTGGATGCAAAAAAATATCTGGTTATTGTCAGTGAATATTATAACCGCCCAAATCATCCACCTATTCCAGTCCAAATTATCCGGTTGAAATAAGAGAGGTATTTTTTAATTTTATTGACATTATTTATCATGCTATGATAGAATAAGTTTATCTCGTAAGGGAGTAGTTTGCGTGAATACGTGGCAAGTCAACATACTGACTGGGAAGGTCTGGCTTGCCTTAATGAATGAGACTTACGTATAGCTTTGCTATACTTAGGTCTTTTTTTGCCTTATGGGAAAAATCTTTTGTGAATAGAAACATGCCACCACATTAGTATACGGCATCGTAACAGTTCAGGTAGGTCTGCACACCGTAAAAAAGACTAAAACAGGATTGGAATTGGGCAATTACTTTATTAAAAAGAAGGAGAGAATAGGTTATGTCAAATCTTGAATTATTTATTCTGGCAGTAGGATTATCCATGGATGCATTTGCAGTATCCATTTGTAAAGGTCTTGCAATGGAGAAGGCAAGTATAAAAAAATCAGCAATTGTGGGATTGTGGTTTGGAACATTTCAGGCAATGATGCCATTGATTGGATATTTTCTTGGAATACAATTTGCTGGATATGTAACAAAGCTGGCACCATGGATAGCTTTTGCTTTATTAAGCTTAATTGGTGGAAACATGATAAAAGAGTCATGCGAAAAGGCAAATGAAGAGGAAGAAAAACAAGATAGTTCTCTTGCTATTGGAACTATGTTTCTGCTTGCTGTTGCAACCAGTATTGATGCCTTGGCGGTTGGAGTAACGTTTGCTATGTTGAAACTTCAAAATGTGCCATTAGCTGTGTCGTTTATTGGAATTACTACTTTCTGTATTTCTGTGGCAGGTGTAAAAATTGGTAATATTTTTGGAAATAAGTATAAGAAAAAGGCAGAACTGGCAGGAGGTGTGATTCTCATTCTTCTTGGATTGAAGATTATATTAGAGCATTTTGGGGTGATTGCTTTCTAATAAAGGTGGTTGATTTTGAAAGTGATTTTAGAGTAGATTTATAGTTACTGTTCACAGGTAGTACTTTGCACTTGCTGCAAAGTACGTAAGAACAAGTAATGGTAGAGAAGAATCCAGCCTTTCGCCGAAGGCGAATTATAAATAGGCTGGATTCCGTTACTGTTTGCACCGTAGGTGTGAACAGTAACAATTTTTCTGCACATATGGATATTCGTCTACAAAAAGAATTGAAAAAACAATTGAGTACAATGGAAGTTTAGTTGAATTTAGCAGATAAAGTCTGCTGATGTGACAAAAAATGAATATGATGCATTATAAAATGCCATGAGATTAGACTAAACATTGTAAATTCTACTATGATAGATTATAATATAATTAGGAAAGCAGGTGATTACATGGATGTATTAAGGAAAGAGGAAATTTATACGATAGATGATATTTATGCGTTACCAGATGGAGAACGGGCTGAGTTAATTGACGGAAAAATTTATTATATGGCTCCTCCAAGTAGAACACATCAAAAAATAAGTATGTTTTTGTCAAATGAGATATCTGGCTATATCAAAAGTAATAATGGTGAGTGTGAAATTTATGCTGCTCCGTTTGCAGTGTTTTTAAACAAAGATGACATGAATTATGTAGAACCGGATATCTCTGTTATTTGTGATACTTCCAAACTAGATGACAAGGGTTGTCATGGTGCACCTGACTGGGTAATAGAAATTGTATCACCAAGCAGTAAAACAAGAGACTATATGACAAAATTGTTTAAATACCGTACAGCAGGTGTCCGTGAATATTGGATAGTTGATCCAGATAAACAAATGGTAATGGTTTATGGATTTGAAAGTGAAACAGTGGAGCAGTATCCTTTTGACGAAGATATTCCGGTGGGGATATATGAAGGATTTTCAATAGCAGTGAAATAATTTACATTATAAATATGATTAAGAGAAGGAGAGAACTAAAATGCAAAACCAAGTATTATCAACAATAAAACAACGTAGTTCAGCCAGAGCATACAGCACAGAACAACTGACACAATCAGAATTAGATATAATTCTAAAAGCAGGACTTATGGCACCTACTGGAATGAATCGTCAGGAGATTCATTTTACAGTGGTAAAAGGAGACAGCCCTGTATTGACAGAACTAGATGAAGAAAAAAGACGACTTCGTGGACAAGAGAAACAACCTCATAATTTCTATTATGAGGCACCAGTGCTTATTTTCCTGAGTGCAGAAGATGAATTTAAGTGGAAAAGCATCGATGCAGGAATTGCAGTGGAGAATATGGCATTGGCAGCAGAAAGCATTGGACTGGGAACACTAATTATCGGATGTGTGTATGATGCGTTGCATGGAGAAAAGCAGGAATATTTTTTGGAGAAACTACAGATACCAGAAGGATATTCATTCCAAATTGCCCTTGCTGTGGGACATAAGACGGATAATAAGACACCACATGAATACGATTATGAAAAACAGGTGACGATATTAGAATAGGTTCATGAACTAAAAATAAAATTAGCTCAAGATTTATCCGATTTAGTTCAAGATATAGCACCTCTTCTATAAATTGGTTTATTAGATGTGACAATCTTATTATACCAAAGATTAGGTGCTTTTTTAATATAAAGCACCAATACAGTTTGCACTATAGGTGCGAACTTTAACTAATTTTTCATGCAATATCATCTGTTTTAAAGGTAGGAAAGTTGAGTAGATAAATATCTACAAAGAATTATAGGCAATATAATAGTAGGAGGAACTTATGTATCAAATACTTATAATTGATGATGATATAGATTTGTGTAAATTATTAAAAAATAATTTAGAAAAAGAAGGCTATTCCGTACATTTCTGTAACAATGGTTGTATTGGCTTAACGGAAATTCAAAACAATACTTATCAACTTATTATTTTGGATATTATGTTACCATTAAAAAATGGTTATGAAGTTTTAACGGAAATTAGGACAAGTAGTCATGTTCCAATACTTATGTTAACAGCAAAGGACGAAGAGGGAGACAAAGTATCCTGTCTTCGTATAGGAGCAGATGACTATTTAACAAAACCTTTCAGTAATAGCGAATTATTAGCACGTGTTTCAGCTCTTTTACGTCGTTATATACAATTTACCCCCAAAAATAAAACCAACAACGAAATCATACTGGGAAAACTATCCATCAATCCTTCAAGGCATGAAGTATATAAAAATGCACAAAAAATTGAATTAACTGCAAAGGAATTTGACTTATTAATGTTTCTTGCTAAAAATCAAGGACAGGTTTTTACCAAGAAACAGATTTATAATGCTGTATGGAATGACGAATATACTTACGATGATAATAATATTATGGTACATATCCGACGACTCAGAAAGAAAATTGAAGATGATCCAGAAAACCCTATTCATATTATCACTGTATGGGGTGTTGGCTACAAGGCAGGTGATTTTCAATGATTACATATATGGTAATTTTATTATCTCTTATATGTATTTTTCAATTTTTGTATATATTGCATACTCATAAACAGATAGCAAAATTACTTCAAGACTTACAAGAACTTAATAATGACTTTGTTCAAAAACTATTTACAAAAGGAACTACGATGTTTACAGAAATATATTACGAAATTAACAGCATTCTGTTAAAAAATCAAAAGAAACTTTCACAATTAAAAAGAAAAGATGATGCAAATAAACAAATGTTAACAAACTTATCTCATGACATTCGTACTCCATTAGCCTCTTTAATTGGATATTTAGAAGCACTTAACAATAATAACGCTGACAATATAAATGAATATATTTACATATCCTATAAAAAAGCTCTTGCACTAAAATCACTTATAGATATGCTATTTGAATGGTGTAAATTAAATTCTCATGAGATACAATATCAAAAAGAATCATGTGATGTAAACGAACTTACCCGCGAGATTATTATTGATTGGATTCCACTATTTGATAAAAAATCTATTTCACTAACAGTAAATATTCCTGATGAAGAATATTTTTTAATGATTGATAAAACGGCATATAAAAGAATAATTAATAATCTTATTCAAAATGCAATTTATCATGGACAATGTTCTCATATTACTTTCAAAATACAAAAAAAGGAACAAAAAATAGTCATTGACATTTCTAATAATGGTCATATTATTCCACACGACAAGCTTCTATATATCTTTGACAGATTGTACAAATGTGATTTATCTCGTGCTGAATCAGGAACAGGATTAGGTCTTGCCATTACCAAAGAACTTGTTATAGCCTTGAAAGGAAGTATTCATGTTTCAAGCACTTTAGAAAATGGAACCCATTTTACAATTTTATTTTCACAATAAGTAAGAAAAAAGTAAGATTTGAGAAAGGTTATGGTCAGAATTTATTGATATACTTATTATGAAAGAGGTGATTACATGAGTAATTATGTTATAGAAACAAATAAATTAACGAAACAATATAGAAATCAAATAAGTGTGAAAGAATTGAGCATTCATGTTCCAAGGGGTAAGATTTATGGTCTTTTAGGTAGAAATGGTGCAGGCAAAACAACAACCATGAAAATGTTGTTAAATCTTGTTCAACCAACAAGTGGTACCATCTCAATATTTAATGAAGATTATTTAAAATGTCCCTTGAAAACATACCGTAAAATAGGGGCTTTAATCGAAACCCCTTGTTTTTATGAAAATTTAACAGGAACTGAAAATTTGAAAATCCTCGCAAGACTACGTGGGCAGCATCGAAAAGATGCTATTGATTATGCTTTATCAATTGTTGGTCTTGATAATGGGATTCACAAAACTTTTGGAATGTATTCCTTAGGAATGAAACAACGATTAGGTATTGCAGCAGCAATTATGCACGAGCCAGAAGTTTTAATTTTAGATGAACCAATAAATGGACTTGATCCTATTGGCATACATGAAATTCGTAATTATTTATTACAACTTTGTAATGAAAATGGCACTACGATTCTTATATCCAGTCATGTACTTAGTGAAATTGAACAAATAGCTGATATTATTGGAGTAATGCACGAAGGTTGTTTACTTGAAGAAACCAATATGAATGATTTACATAAACGTAATCGAAAGTATGTGGAATACGAGGTTTCAGACGTTTATAAGGCTACCTTGATTTTAGAACGTAAACTTCAGTATAATGATTACACAATAGTTGATAAACACTTTATACGCTTGTTTAGTAATATTGATGACTCTGCAAAGATAAACAGCTGTTTTATTGAAAATGGAATAGCTGTTACACAAGTAAATATCAAAGAAGAAAAGCTAGAAGACTATTTTTCAAGTCTAATAGGAGGTGGAAAAATTGGCTAATATGATTTATTGTGAATTTCTTAAATTCAAACGTTCCAAAGTACGACTAATCGTTTTTCTTGGGACACTGGTAACACCCTTATTAGCAATTATAAATGGTATCAAAAATCACTTTATGCATACTGAAAATGCAGTAACATTGTTTGGAATATATGATAGTGCGTTTATGTTTTTGATGTTACTATTTGGACCACTTATATTTTCCATTATAGCCTCATACTTATTTAGTAGGGAATATACAGAAAAAACTTTAAAAACTTTATTTGTTGTTCCTATATCTAAAAAGAAATTCTTATCCAGTAAGTTTATCACCCTATTCCTTTGCATTCTATTTTTAATGCTAATTTCATGGACAGAAATTCTTATTTTAGGATGGATTTGCAATATAGCTTTCGGAATAGAACAATTTAATTTTCCAACAGCACTTTTCTTTCTTATTAAAATGATATTAGGAGCCATATTATTATACTTTACAATAACTCCTTTTGCATTTTTAGCAATGTACACTAGAGGATTTGTTATCCCTATGATAGTGGCATCTATAATCGTATTAGGGAATGTAATATTAAGCAGCTCCCCTATAGCAGTTTTTTTCCCTTGGACTGCATCTTACTTGATAGTAAATAATAGAATTAGACAAAGTGCTTGTCCTGCTTCTATAAGTTTTTTAATTATATTCTTAGTATTTTTATTTAGTTATATATACAGTATATTGCTATTTGAAAAAAGTGATATTGATTAATTATAACTGTTCAGAACCATGAACAGTTACCCGAAGGTAAATTTACACTATCAAGCATTATAGTTGTTGTTGACACGGTAAACGCACCCAGAAGTTACTGTTCACTCACAAGCTTGACACTTGCTGTCAAGCTATGTGCCAAGAACATAGAACAGCCAAGAATCCAGCCTTTCGCCGAAGGCGAATTATAAATAGGCTGGATTCTGTTACTGTTAGCACCGTAGGTGTGAACAGTAACATCCAGAAAGCAAGTGATTACATGGATGCATTAAAACAAGAGATTATATAACAAAATTGTTTAAATACCTTACATCAGGTGTCCGTGAATATTGGATAGGATTTTACAATGAATAAAAATACTAATACCTACCATGGCAATAAACATCAATATTGCTATGATAAACGATGTTTCATTTTTTATCTGATTGCCCGCTTCTGAATTTACTAAAACGTCCCAAATAGCACCAACACCCCAAAAAAACGGAAATATTGAAAAGATATTGTATGTAAAATAGAATACTGTAACATACATAATTCCAACAAAAAATAACTTTGTAAATTCTGGTTGAAAACCTGCATGATGTAAACTGTAAAAAATAGAAGTAATAAGAATAGCAGGTAGTATTCCAAAAGCCCTCTCAAATTGATAACGTAAGAATCCGTATATAAAAACCATTTCAAATATTCCAGCAACTAAAATATATGTAACTGCATAAAATGAATTTATATTAAAAACTATATCCTCCGTATTTTTGCTAATAAACATAGCTAATAAAGAAATACCTGCAATTGCATTAATTGTCAAGCTAGCAGTCAACTTATTTTTATGTAATCCCAAGACGGATAAGTTTTTCTTTTTTATGATTAAGATATAATAGAATGGTGTAAAAAAACCTAAAAATAAAATCATGAGTATATCTCTCAATATAATATTGCTAATTTCGTTATTAAACAATGTCATAGCGAAGCTTAACAAAACCATAATTAAACCACAAATCAGTCCAAATATATTTTCTTTGTCAATGTCGAAATGTAACCATTTATTCTTCATTATTTTTTTCCTCCTTGAAAATTGACAATTTTGTTATCTCATATGCATTAAGTGGTTTTTCATAAATAATCCCCAAAAGCAAAGTAGCTGGTTTTGATATCATTTCTTTATCCTCCTTATTTGTATATATAGTACTTTATATATAAAGTACTATATAATAATAGTATATTCATAAGAAAAAAGCAAGATTTATTTGTAAAATTTAGCTATCATTTTTGGTTATTGTTACAGTTCGCACTTATGGTGCAAACTGTAACGGAATCCAGCCTTGAATTATGTCATGCTGTCAGAGTAACACTTAAAGACTCATTTACAGAAGAAATACCACTTTACTATCTGACAGTATTTGAGATAAGATAAGAGCTGTTAGTGTAGAGAAATGATTAGAAATTAAAACAAGCCCACCAAACTAAATTGTTAATTTGGTGGGCGGTTTTTATTGGGACTTGTAATTATTCAATATCATGAACAATTATCAGATTTTTTCAAAAAAAGGTTTTCTCTGTTCAAAAACCGCATACTGGGTAATTCCCATTTGTTCCAGAATATTTGCTTCTTTCTCAAAATCATAACAAAGATGTTCTGATTTATGGGCATCTGAGCCAATCGTAATATATTTCCCTCCAAGTGCAAAGAAACGTTTTAGGAGTTCTTCTTTTGGGTGGGCAAAAGGTAAACCATATTTTAAACCAGCAGTGTTTACCTCTATTCCACGACCTGCTTTAATGATTGCCTTTAGTAAGCGGTCAATATGTTCCTGATATTTTTCTGGTTCATAACAAAAGTCTTTATCTGGAATGTAGCGGACTACATAATCCAAATGACCATATACGTCAAAGTTGGTAAATGCTTCCACATTTTCAATAATGGAATCAAAATATTGGTGTATGCCAGTATCGCCATCCCAGTAAATACTTTTCCAATAATCTGGAAAATATGGATCGTATGCACCAATTAAATGAGAAGAGGCAATCACAAAATCAAAGGGATAAGATTCTACCAATTTATTTAAACGGGGAGCAAGATACGGTCTGACTCCCAGCTCTATGCCGATAAGGATTTTTATATCTTTTTGGTACGTAATCCGTAAGGTACGGATTTTATTGAAGTAAGTCTCTATATTAAATTCAAAAGGACGCCCTCCATCTAAATATTCATTTGGATAGTCATAATCCAAATGATCTGTAAAACAAATCCGGGTTAAACCAAGAGAAACCGCTTTTTCTACCATGGATTCCATTGGTGTTTGGGAATCCCCGGAAAAAGATGAATGTACGTGATAATCTGCTTTAATTTTCATAATAATACCTGAATCTTTTTTCCTTTCTATTCTCAATTATTCTTCCAGTTGCTTAATTCCAGTGATGTCTGGTGCAATCATAAGAGAGTAGTTTGTATAATATACAACAAATCCGGGTTTTGCACCTCCTGGTTTTTTCACATTTTTCTTCTCTGTATAGTCAATTTCTACTTTGTCTTGATTGTTACCTTTAGAATAGAATCCTGCGAGCCTTCCTGCCTCTTCAAAGGTGCGGTCTGGTAAAGTGTCACCATTGGTTTTTACCACAACATGGGAACCGGCAATTCCTTTTGCATGAAACCACCAATCTCCTCCATTTGCAAATTTAAAGGTAAGTTCATCATTTTGAAAATTATTTTTGCCCACATACATGTGATAACCATCTGAGGAGATGTAGTGAAAAGGTTTACTGGTGATTTTTTGTTTTTTATTTTTCTTATTTGCTATGCCTTTACGGCGGATATAGCCATATTCAATTAGTTCCTCTTTAAGCTGTACCAAATCTTCCTCCTCTAGGGCAATGTCCAAAGAAGAACTTATGGATTCCAAATGGGCAATTTCTTCTTCTGTATCTTTCGTTTGGGTAGTGAGTGCTTCAAAGGTACGTTTTAACTTGCCATAACGGTCAAAGTATTTTTTACTGTTTTCCAAAGGAGATAAAGTTTCATCCAAAGGAATGGTAATCTCTTCATTAGTATAGTAATTAATACAAGTTAAAGATTTGTCTCCTTCTTTGGCTTCATAGCCATAAGTTTGTAAAAGTTCACCATAAATTTTATATTTTTCCCGTTTTTTTGTATCCTTAAGTTGTTTCATTTGCAAATCATATTTTTTGCGGCTGCGGTCTAAGGCATTGGATACTACACGTCTTAAATCAGAAGATTTCTGGTGAATACGGGTAATTTTATCTTTCATGGCATAGTAGTTTTCCAAAACTTCCGAAATAGAATCGTATGTGCGGGTTTCCATATTTTCGTAGCAGGTAAGGGGAAATGCAGAAAATTCCAAAGGTTCATGATTCTTGTATACTATATTGGGGTGGAAGTTAGCATTTTCTATATCCTCCATAAAACGAATAAAGTTCTGGTAGAGATGAAGTTGTTCTATTTCAGAGAGAGACTCTGTCGGCATACCTCCATCAAGGGAAGCACGGACACAAAGTTCATTTGCCATAAGAGGACTAAAACCAGTTAAGGTCATATAAATTGCTTTATTTAGTGGGAGAGGTCTGGTTAATACCTCTTGAAAAAATTCCTCTTTGGTAATGGTTAGAGGATTAAATTTGTTTTGGGTTTGTGGGATAAAGTAATCCCGTCCCGGTAACACTTCACGGACAGAACTTACAAGACCGGAAATATGTTTAATACTGTCAATAATTTTGTAATCCTGGTCACAGAAAATAATATTGCTGTGTTTTCCCATAATTTCTATCATAAGGTATTTGGTACAGATATCACCTAATTCATTAAGATGTTCTATTTCAATCTGAATAATACGCTCCAAGCTTGGCTGGGAGATGGATAGGATTCTGGCACTGTTTAAGTGCTTGCGAAGCAGCATACAAAAGTTTGGTGCTACCATGGGACTGGTTCTGTTTGTTGGGGTTAAGTAAATAAGTGGGAGACTGGCACTGGCAGAAATAAATAGCCGTTCCTGACCAGCCGTTCCCTTAATGGTAAGAAGTAAAGCATCATGTTCCGGTTGGGCAATTTTATTGATTCTGCCACCTGCCAGACGAGATTGCATTTCCTTCACTATATTTGCAATGACAATTCCATCAAAAGCCATAAAAATTCTCCTTTCAACTGTTAACCGTTCATTCTGGTTTTCTTCTTTATCCTGCGAATGTAAGCAAAAGCGGCATCTTCCCCTTCTTCGGCAAGTTTTACCAGCATACTTTCTAAAAGGTCAGAAGTGTCTGGGTGCAGGACTCTGCGTTTTTTTCCATTTTCAAAATAGGATAGTGGACATTGGTCAGTATACTTTTCTTTTAAATATATTTTGCTGGCGGCTACCCGATCGCAAAACATTTCAATGACATAACGGGTAGGCATCTTAACCGGGCTAAGTACCTTGGTTTCCAAATTGTAATCTGTCCAATATTCAAAATGATGTTTATTCCTTCCCTTGTGGTGCATCCATGCCTTGGAATATCCATAATCGTCCCGTTCTCCTTCGTTGGGGCTGCGGTAGCCCTGATAATATTTTACTCCAACCCAAAATTCCCACGGACTATATTTGGATAAGTCATGAAGGAAACCTTGAAAAGGAATACCGGCACGAAAGCAATGATAAATTACTTTATGACGATGTTTGGTAATCGTAAAAAAATGCCGAAATATATTAATAAACCGAAATTTATAATTGTGGTTAGACATGTAATCCTCCTACATAAATGGGTAACAGTTCAGCCCAGTAAATGTGCAGACCTGCCTGAACTGGTTCTCAAAACAAGCAATACGTATGTAACTGTTCAAAATCATGAACGGTTACATACATCTTTTCTATTATAAGGGAAAATAAAAAACTTGTAAACAGCTTTCCCTTGAGGTTAGTGGGAAAATATGGTAGACTGGTTACTGTTCACAGGTAGTACTTCGCACTTGATGCAAAGTACGTAAGAACAAGTAGTGACAGAGAAGAATCCAGCCTTTCGCCAAAGGCGAATTACAAATAGGCTGGATTCCGTTACAGTTTGCACCGTAGGTGTGAACTGTAACGTAGACTGTTAACAGTTCAGACATGCAAAAGTATGTGAACAAGTTGCACGAGCAGGCTTGCAGAACGATGAGGAGAATAATCAGTGGTCTGCAATATAGGAGATGAATAATTTATTAAAGGATGAAGGAAATACATGAGATTAAAGAAAGAATACATTACTATTATTTTTGTGATTGTTGTTGGACTTTGGATGTATTTATTTTGCGTTTGGGAAGGAATTTTATGGATTGATGACCCAATTAAGCGGAAATATCCAGTTAAAGGCATTGATGTTTCTCATTATCAGGGAGATATCGATTGGAGGGAAGTAGAGGAAAAAATGAATATTACCTTTGCTTTTATTAAGGCAACAGAAGGCAGCAGTCATGTGGATGAAATGTTTTCTAAAAACTGGAAGGAGGCCGCAGAAACCAATATCTATATTGGAGCCTACCATTTTTTTAGTTTTGACAGCAGTGGCAAGGAACAGGCAGAGCATTTTATCAAAACAGTGAAACCTGTGGAGGATATGCTGCCACCAGTAGTGGATGTGGAGTACTATGGGGATAAAGAAAATAATCCACCACCAATAGCAGATGTAAGAAAACATTTGGATGATTTTTTGTACAAGCTGGAAGATTATTATGGATGTAAACCTATTATCTATTCTACAATATCCGTTTATGAAAATTATCTAAATGAATATTACAATGCGTATCCTATATGGATTCGAAACACTTATTTCCGACCATTTTTGCTAAAAAACCGTCAGTGGACTTTCTGGCAATATTCGGCAAAAGGAGAATGGCCTTATGGAACAGAAGAAGAACAATTTGTAGATAAAAATGTTTTTGCTGGAAGCAAAGAGGCTTTTTTGCGGTATTTTGGCTACAGTTCAGAAGGGAAAGAAAAATGAAGATAAAAGCGGTTATTTTTGATATGGATGGATTGATGATTGACACAGAAAAATTATTGCATCGTTATTGGATTCAGGCAGCCAATGAATTTGGTTATTCAATGACTATGGATCATCTTTTGCAAATCCGCAGCTTGGCAGCAAAATATGCCAGACCTAAATTAAAATCCATGCTAGGGGAATCTTTTGATTATGATAAGGTGCGTGAGAGAAGAAGAGAACTTATGGCAGAACATGTAGAACGCTATGGAGTTGAAAAGAAAAAGGGATTGGATGAACTGTTAGACTATCTGAAAGAAAGGGAGTATCCTTTAGCAGTTGCTACGGCTACAGATATGGAAAGAACACAAAAGTATCTTACAATAATAGGAAAAATAGATTACTTTGACGAAATTATTTGTGGACCTATGGTGGAAAATGGAAAACCAGAACCGGATATTTATCTTGCTGCTGCCAAAGGTCTTGGTTTACCGCCAAAGGAATGTATGGCATTGGAGGATTCTCCTAATGGAATACTGGCAGCTTTCCGGGCAGGATGTGTACCAGTTATGGTGCCAGATTTAGATTTACCAGATGAAGAGACGAAAAAACTTTTATATGCACAAGTAACAGAATTATCCGAGATTTGTAAAATACTGGAAAATACAAGATAGTCTATAATATTCAGGAATTTTTATTGGGAATTGAAGGTAATTTTCATATCTTTGCCATATTCATACAATATTATGGTAACAGGGTATCTCTTTAAGAATGGAACAGATACATAGGCAATAAGACTAGGGAGGAAATTGTAAATGAGAAAGAAGAAAATATTTTGTTGTTTGTTGGCATTACTTCTTGTATTAACAGGTATATTTGTACCACAACCAGAAGAATCCAAGGCAGCAACTATTACCGTGAAGTATGGTGGGAAAAGTTATACTTATGGAACAAAAAAACAAACTACTGCAAAGGTGAATGGAAAAAAGATATCTTCCAAAATGCCGGGGATAATTATTAGCAATACAAATGTGGTTCCCGTAAAAGTATTTAAAAATTCCTCACTTGGAATTTCTTACAGCTATAATAGTTCAAAAAAGATTGTTACTTTAAAAAAGAGTGGGACAACCCTTAAACTTACTATGGGTTCAAAAATTGCAAAGGTAAATGGGAAAAAGGTTACCATGTCAACAAAAGCACAAAGAATGTATCTTGTGAGTAATAAAACATATTATCTTATGGTACCTGCCCGTTTTGTGGCAGAAAAACTTGGATTTACTTATGTTTGGAATAATGACAAAAGACAGTGTACAATTAATAGCAAAGTTAATGTAACTAAAACACCAAATGTAGTAACAGTAATACCAGAGACTGAGCACCCGAATATAATAGAGACACCATATACACCAACTATTCCAACAGTAAAACCAACAGCAACAGTAAAACCGACAGCAACAGCAAAACCAACAGCAACAATAAAACCGACAGCAACACCAATTCAAACAACATCATCTGCTGTTGTATCAACACCAACAGTAAAGCCTACAGAAACACCAAAGATAACACCTGCTCCGGTTGCAGAGGAAGAAATGAAAGCAGTTTGGATTTCCTATCTGGAATTCAGTACAACCAAGCAGACAGAGGCTCAATTTAAGAAAAAAATAAATACGATGTTTGACAATTGTGTCAGTTATGGAATGAATACAGTGATTGTGCATGTAAGACCATTTAGCGATGCTATGTACAAATCAGATTATTTTCCTTGGTCAAAATATGCATCTGGGACACAAGGAACAGATCCGGGATACGATCCATTGAAAATTATGGTAGATTTAGCACATAAAAAAGGGTTAAAAATACAAGCATGGCTGAATCCTTACCGTGTTACCCTTGGTTCCACCAGTGCATCTTCCCTTGCCAGTGGTCATCCAGCAAAAAAATGGATGAATAGTACTAATGAAAATACAAAAAGAAATGTATTAAGTTATGGAGGAAATCTATACTATAATCCAAGCAAGTCAGCAGTAAGAACTTTGATTGTAAATGGGGTAAAAGAAATTATAAAGAATTACGATATAGATGGTATTCATTTTGATGATTATTTTTATCCATCTTTTGATAACAGTAATTACCAAAATGTTTTTGATGCTCCAGAATATGAAACTTATGTAGAAAATTGTGAAGAATCGGGAACAGAACCTAATTCCATAGTAAGCTGGCGAAGAAGCAATGTAAACAAGCTGGTAAAAGAGGTATACGCTGCAGTAAAAGAATTAGATTCCAATGTGGTATTTGGGATTAGTCCTGCTGGTAATATTGATAATCTGCTTAGTAATGTAAAATATTATGCAAATGTAAAAACATGGATGTCAAATACCAATTATGTTGACTATATTTGTCCACAGATTTATTGGAGTTTCCAAAATAAAGTATGTCCGTATGCAGAAACTGTTGACCGTTGGATATCTCTAAAGAAGAGCAATACGGTTAAGTTATATATTGGAATTGCTGTTTACCGTGCTGGTACTGATGCAGAAACGGAGTGGAAGAATTCCAGTGATGTACTTAAAAGACAGATAGTTTATGGTAGAAGTAAAAAAGAAGTTAGTGGATTTTGTTTTTACCGGTATGATTCTTTTTTGGCAACTACCAGTAAAAAAGAATTGGCGAACTTACTGCCATTATTAAAATAATTGAAAATTAAGAATAGCTTATACCCTGTTTTAAAATAAAGCAGGGTATTTTTCTTTCTTTTATATGCTTAATGCCATACATGAATATTTTGCCAGCCAATTTATAATACTTT
>CAMWUK010000029.1 GCA_947177415.1 uncultured Clostridiaceae bacterium | reverse complement strand
TTTCTTCTGGTGTCATTACATGATTCGGATCTGTATTTACTTCTGGCACAGCTACCGGTTCTGGCTCTCCAACTGGCTCTTCACTTGTTCCTCCTGCCACCAATGCTGCAATTTCTTCTGGTGTCATTACATGATTCGGATCTGTATTTACTTCTGGCACAGCTACTGGTTCTGGAACCTCATCTGCTAAAGTTTCATTTTCTGGTTCCTCTGTTATATCTGAATCTAATACAGTTTCTGTTACTTCTTCTGACATTATTACTTCTTCATCACTTGGTGACTCTTCTTCTGTCTGTAAAGACATATCATCTAACGGCTGTGCTGACATATCTTGTGACATCTGCATCATGGACGAAATCTGGTTACTAGAAAAAGTTGGCATAGAAACATCCATATCTTTAATTGCACTTTCAACCTGCCCTAATTGCTGATTCACTTTATCAGCCATCTGGCTGACTTCGCGTATGGTTTCCTCCATTCCTTGAATTACATTGTTAAACACTTTTTGTTGAAATACCATGAGGCTCTTTGTATTTTCTCTACTGTATTTCACATTAATTTTTGCAGCACGTTCTACGCTTTCTTCAATCTGCTGGATAATTGCTTCTATTCCATTAGACAAATGATTATCCAAAGTTTGCATTTCTCCTGAAATCGTTTTTGAACCATTCTGCAATGCCATATAAATTGCTTTTTCAAACTTCTCTACATTTTCTAATGCCACATTGTTCCGGTTAGCAGTCATCTCTTCCATGAGTTTTTTTATCATGGCTTCTTGTTCTCTGATACGTTGCTCTTCTCCTTCTTTCTTCAAATCATAGTAACTCTTCAACAAGAAGTAAGACACAAACAATAAAACAGCAATTCCCCCAGTAACAATATACCCATCTTCTGGATACACTTTAAAGAAATATAATACTTCAAAAACCACTCCTATGAAAATAATAGCTAATAAAACACATCTGCTTTCTTTTTTCATCCGTATACCCCCTTGCCTTTCCGCAAATGTTTCCCAATATTCATTATCATTATTCATTTTATCACAATTTATATAAAGTCTCAAGGTAAAGGTTTTCTTGAGCAATATTATCTGTAACAGTTCAGTTGGGGGGCTGACCTGTTACTTTTATCTACAACTACTTGAATTCCTGCCCTGCCTTTCTTACCTCATTATAATATCATAACAAACACGACATCCTTTTGTCATATTTCTATTTGTTGTGTTTCTATTATAACATTATAAGATTTTTTCATAAAGGATTTTATAAGGAAAGTCATCTGCTTTTTTGAAATAAATTGACTAAAATTATCGTCAACTGACTTATCAAGCATGAACTAAGTCATTTTGTGGTTGTTTTATTTTGTATATTGTAATACTTATTTTTATGTGTTACTATGATTATGTAATAAAGAGTCAGATTCCCCTTTAACAGCCTGTTAAACGTTCTGTAAGGATTTGTGATGGAAAATTAATATAAAATTTAAGGGAGGAAAACATTGAAAAAATTATTTTTATCATTCTTGTGTATCACATTGGTAGGAACATCTTTAAACGTATCTGCTGCCACAGATAATTTCCAAACAGTGCAGACACAGCAGACCGTAACAAAGAAAGACACTGTTGCTCAAGCTGAATTACCTGAGAAAGAGGTGAAAGCTAAAACTGGCTACTCTGCATATGAAATACAAGAGCTTTTAGACACAAATGCTGAAGGCGAATACAACCTTACGGTTGTCATCCCTGCAGGCACCTATGAAATGGAGCGTTCATTGTATGTATATCCAAATACAACAATCAAAGCCACAGGTGCAAAACTTGTTAAACAGGATAAATATGGTGCCATGGTTGAGGCAAAACTTACAAATGATGATGGTGGATATGACGGAAACTCTAACATTACTATTGATGGTGGCACATGGGATTCCAAACCAATCATTGATTTAGATGCAGGTACAGAAACATTCCGCTTTATCCATTGCAACAACATCACAATTAAAAATGCAACACTTTGTAACGTTCCAGTTGGCAGTCACCTTATTGTATTTGCAGGCGTACAAAACGCAACTGTGGACAACTGCAAATTTTATGGTTATGGCACAAACTGGCACACCGCCAAAACACCGAAAGAAGCTATACAACTTGATACTGTGCATAGTATCACAGAAGTACCAACTCTGCAAGAAAACGAAATACTCAACTGGGATGACCTTCCTTGTGACAATATTACAATTACAAACTCTGAATTCTATAATTTTTCCCGTGGAATAGGCAGCCATACTGCTGTGGCAGGACGTTTTCATACAAATGTAGTTATTCAAAATAATAATTTCCATGATTTGTCGGATTCTGCCATCCGCATGTATAACTATAAAGATTCGGTTGTAAGCAAAAACACAATAAATAATGCGGTAGTTGGTGTTTTAGCATATACTTATATTGAGGCAAAGGACATGGATAATGCCTATTTAACGCCAAACAATAAGAAAGTTGGAACACTGCCAACCAACTACAATATTTCAATTACAGGAAATACAATTAAAAACATTAAAATACAAAATAAAAATTGGGGTGATGGCATACGTATCATAGGTTCAAAAAAACGCACTATCGGTGGTGTAAGCATTACTGGCAATACAATTTCAAACACTGCCAGATACGGAATATTTACCACTTATGCCCCAAAAGTGGTAATTTCAGAGAAAAATATAATATCCTCATCGAAAAAGAGCGGTATTTTGGCTGAGGACTCTTATAAAGCAAATATTACCGGGAACACCTTAAAGAACATGGGCATACGTGTCAGCGGTTCCAACAATACCACTGTTTCAGGGAATACTGTTGAAAATGCAAAAGAGGCTGGAATTTATGTTTACCAGGCTAAAAACTGCATAGTAGGAAACAGCACAAAGGACTATAATACGATTAAATCTCCAGCTATTCAGGGAATTTATATGACAACTGCCTGCAATGGTGGAACTATACAATATAATAAAATTACAGATGCCAAATCAGATGGTATTGGTGTATACAGTTCTGCAAAAGTAACAGTAAAAAATAATAAAATATCATCAAAACAGCACGGCATTAATATAAATACAAAAAGTAAGTCAGCTAATATAACAGGCAATATAATTAATGCTGCCAAAAAAAGCGGTATCTGGCTTGCAAGCAATAGTAAGGCATCCACCATTAGCAATAATACCATTAAAAAATATGGAACAACAGGAGATTTCAGTGCTATTTATGTCTATATGTCAGGTGGAACAAATGCAAAAAATACGACAAAAATAACAAATAACAATATAACCGGAACAAAGAACCGCACAAATAATCCAGGCATTAAGCTTAGCGGTGCTGCTTATACATTGATTCAAGGAAATAATATTAACTCTGCACAGGGAACAGGTATTTATGTATTTAAATCAAAGAAATGTACAATAATGAAAAATATAGTTACCACCCCTAAAGAAAGAGGCATTTATGTCACCACTTCATGCAATGACACAAAGGTAAAATCAAATACTGTCATTAAAGCAGTGGGAGAACCTATCTCTGTTTATGGTTCACCGGGCAGCACAGTTTCAGGCAACAAGATAAAAAAATAATTGAACAGAAAGATCGGATGTGATTTTCCGATGTTTGATGCCATCCTGGTAACAGCGAGAGAGACTTGAAAAATCAAGTCTCTCTTTGCTTTTTTAATTGTATTTTAACCAAAAAATTTCTATTGCTATATCTATATTTTTTATGATAAAATTAGCAGTAAACTGAGATTATTTACATATTTTAATTAGAAAGGGGTTATGGATATGCCATTTATTGATTCCAAAATTACAGGAGTTGTTTCAAAAGAAAAGAAAGAAGTTATCAAAAAACGACTGGGAGAAGCTGCCTCTATTTTAGGAAAATCTGAAGGATTCCTAATGGTTGGCTTTCAAGACCAGTATAATCTTTATATGGGAGGAAATGAATTAGAAAAAGGTGCCTTTGTATCTGTTTCACTATTTGGAAGCACTTCCAGCAGTGCCTATAATCAAATGACAGAAGCAATTTGCAAAATTTACAAAGAGGAACTGGATATTCCCGGAGACAAAATTTATGTATCATACATGAGTACAAAAGACTGGGGATGGAATGGGAGGAATTTTTAAATGAGTTCTAAGTGTTTAAGAAAGAACAAAGGAAAACTGCTAATTTTACTTGGATTATTTTGTATAACTTTAAGTGGATTCACTATCTCTGGCCAGTTAAATTTTTCTCATGCAGAAGCAAGTTCTGAAAATACACCTTCTGAAAGTGTTTCGCCAACTGCCACACCAATGCCACCAAAACCTGCTGATACCTCACTGACTGCTTACAGTACAAAAAAAGGACTTATCCTTCGCTGGAACAAAGTGAAAAAAAATAATTCCGGCTATGAGATTCAATATGCTGTAAAAAAGGATTTTAAGTCGAAAAAAAGTGTATGGGTTAAGAATAATGAAAAAGTTTCAAAAACAATAAAGAATTTAAAGAAGAACACAAAATACTATGTAAGAATACGAACCTACTATCAGGCAGAACAGGAAAAAATATATGGTGACTTTTCAAAAGTTGTTTCTATGACAACTGCAGGTGATGTTACTTTTTTGCATAAAGAAGGCTTTTATTGTGAGAAAATTTCCAATACTACCCAAAAACGTATAATAGGAAAATCATACACAAAAAATAATTATGTGCAGCTTTCTGATTTGCGATATATTCGGGTTCAGCATTATGATTATAAAGGAAAAATTCAAAGTGGGGAACTTATAGTTAATAAGAAAATAGCAAATAATACCGTGAAAGTTTTCTATGAATTATTTCAAAAAAAATATCCGATTCAACGAATGAAATTAATTGATGATTATGGAGCTGATGACGAAACATCCATGGAAGCAAATAACACCTCTGCATTTAATTTCCGCAATGTCAGTGGTTCCTCCCACTTATCAAAACATGCTTATGGCTTGGCAATAGACATTAATCCTAAAATTAATCCTTATGTAAAAGGTTCTACAGTTTTACCAAAAAATAGTAAATCTTATACGCAACGAAATGTATCCAAGTGTAAAGGAAAATACAAAGACAACATGATACATAAAAATGATGTTGCTTATAAAATCTTTACAAAATATGGATTTAGTTGGGGAGGAAATTGGAATTCTTTAAAGGATTACCAGCATTTTGAAGCAAGTTAACTCAAAGTCGAGGTTTTGAAACTATACTAATACAGAAAAAATATATATACAGAAACAGAGTAGCACACATGACTATATAATTGATATTTTAATAAAATTTTAATAAATCTCTCTTCATGATTATGATATAATGTAATGGATGACTTCAGTCCGTCAAAACACTTTTATGCCTGATTTTGTCTAAACAAAATATAATTTAAGAATAACGGAGGAATGTATATGAGAAAGCAACAAAAGAGAATAGCTGCATTAACTTTAGTTTTGGCACTAGCAGTCAGCAACTTCGTAACAGAACCATTAGAAGCTGAGGCAGCATCAAAGAAGGTAACAGCAATTAAATTAAATGCAACCAGTAAAAAAATGTATGTAGGTCAGAAAATCACATTAAAAGTAAAAAAAGTATCACCTGCAAAAGCATCCAAAGCAGTAGTTTGGAAAACTTCCAATAAAAAAGTAGCAACAGTAAATACAAAAGGTATCGTAACAGCTAAGAAGAAAGGCACTGTAAAAATTACTGCTGTGAGCAAAAATAATAAAAAGATAAAAGCTGTATGCAAGATTACAATTACAAAGAAAAAGACGCCCGTAAAGGCAACACCAAAACCAACTCAAGCTGCTAACATAACCATAAAACCAACAACTTCACCCGCTATAACTACAGAACCAACAGCAGCACCTGATGAGAGTGTTTATTCTGGCTCTTACGAAAATATCACATGGACAATTGATAAAGATGGTCTGCTGTTAGTAAAAGGTACTGGAGATATGTATCCTGAAAAAAATCCAGACGATGTCTTTATAGCTGGAAAACCTCAATGGACAAAATATAGCAAGGAAATTAAAAGTGCCAGAATTGAGGTTACAGGGGCAACCAATTTATACTATTTGTTTGGTGAATGTTCTAATATGACAAGTGTAGACTTAAGTAAACTTGATACCAGTAAAGTAACAAACATGGAGAAAATGTTTTATGGTTGTAGTAAGCTAACTAATTTAGATACAAATAATTTTGATACAACTAGTGTAATTTCTATGTATTCTATGTTTGAAGACTGTAAAAAATTAAGTAATATAGATGTAAGTCATTTTAATACTTCCAATGTAGAAGATATGAATAATATGTTTTATAATTGTAATAGCCTAACTAATTTAGATGTAAGCCATTTTGACACTTCTAAGGTAAAAGCTATGGCTGGGATGTTTTCTGGTTGTAACAGCTTAACTAATATAGATGTAAGTCATTTTGACACTTCTAAGGTAACCCTAATGAATGAAATGTTTAAAGATTGTGGCAATTTAACTGCTATAGATGTAAGTCATTTTGATACTTCTAATGTAACCTATTTGCGTGGAATGTTTGAAGATTGTAGCAATTTAAATAATATAGATGTAAGCCATTTTAATACTTCTAATGTAATAAATATGAATTCTATGTTTGCAAATTGTAGTAAATTAACTAATTTAGATGTAAGCCATTTTGACACTTCTAAAGTAACAAATATGGATTCTATGTTTTTTGGTTGTAGCAGTTTAACCAGCATAGATGTAAGTCATTTTGATACTTCGATGGTAACTGCTGTTTCCGCAATGTTTAGAAACTGTAGTAAATTAAATGTATTGGACATAAGTAATTTTAATACGGATAAAGTAGTATTTATGTATGAAATGTTTTATGGTTGTAGCAGCTTAACTAGCATAGATGTAAGTCATTTTGATACTTCTAAGGTAACATCTATATATGGAATGTTCAAGGGTTGTAGCAGCCTAACTAGTGTAGATGTAAGTCATTTTGATACTTCTAAGGTAACAGACATATCTACAATGTTTTCTAACTGCAGTAGTTTAACCAGCTTGGATGTAAGCCATTTTAATACTTCTAATGTAGAAGATATGTATTTGATGTTTGAAGGATGCAGCAATTTAACCAGTTTGGATATAAGTAACTTTAATACCAGTAAAGTAAAAACAATGTGGGGCATGTTTGAAAAATGCAGTGGACTAACAAGTCTGGATTTGAGTAATTTTGATACTTCTAATGTAAAAGATATGCATTTGATGTTTGAAGGATGCAGTAATTTAACCAGTTTGAATATTAGCACCTTTAATACCAGTAAAGTAGAAACAATGTGGGGCATGTTTATAAAATGCAGTGAACTAACAAGTCTGGATTTAAGTAGTTTTGACACTTCTAATGTAAAAGATATGAGGGATATATTTGAAGATTGCACTAAATTAGAAGTTATTCATACTCCTGGAAAATCTGGTAACACTGTTGCTAGCTTGCCACCTCTACTATCATGGGCAGATGCATCAGGTACACGTTATATGTGGTTACCAGTTGAAGCTACAGAAAGCATTACATTATACAAAAGAGTTGATACTAATTAAAATCGAGTATGAAATTAATTGATGATTATGGAGCTGATGATGAAACTTCCATGGATGCAAATAACACCTCTGCATTTAATTTCTGCAATGTCAGTGGTTCCTCCCGGTTGTCAAAACATGCTTATGGTCTGACAATTGACATTAATCCTAAAATTAATCCTTACGTAAAAGGTTCTACAGTTTTACCAAAAAATAGTAAATCATATACGCAACGAACGAAATGTATCCAAGTGTAAAGGAAAATCCAAAGACAACATGATACATAAAAATGATGTTGCTTATAAAATCTTTACAAAATATGGATTTAGTTAGGGAGGAAATTGGAATTTTTTAAAGGATTACCAGCATTTTGAGGCACATTAGTAACTGTTCATGTTTTTGAACAGTTATACAAATTAATTTTAAGAGGGTGCTGTACTTATATGTAACACCCTCTTTTGTCTCTATCAACTCAGTCTCTGAAAGTACGAAGTGCCTCTATTGTTTGGCTGATTAAGTCATCCAATTCCCATCCCAGCATTTTGGCACCACGTTCAATAACTTCTCTGGAACAGCCAGCCGCAAAGTTTTTACTTTTATATTTTTTCTTGACCGATTTCAATTCCAAATCCTGCACACTTTTTGAAGGTCTCATAATTGCCACCGCACCTATAAGTCCTGTTAATTCATCCACTGCATATAAAACCTTTTCCATCTCATGCTCTGGTTTAATATCTACCATAATACCATATCCATGACTTGCTGTTGCATGAATAATTCTTTCATCTATTCCCCTTTCCCCCATGATTTCCTGTTCTTTTATACAATGTTCATCAGGGTAACATTCAAAATCCAAATCATGCAAAAGACCAACAATACCCCAAAATTCCTCTTCATCGCCATATCCTAATTTATTGGCAAAATATTTCATTGTTTGTTCTACAATTTGTGCATGCTCTAAATGAAATTCATCTTTGTTGTACTCACTTAATAAATCCCAAGCTTCTTTTCTTGTCATCTTTTATTACATCTCTTTTCCTATATTGTGTTTTATCATAATCCCAATACTTCCGGTTCTTTCTCAAAGGAATAAATTGTTGCGATCGCATTATCCAAATATAGAGTTTGGGTATTTTCTCCCCCTGCACTATAACTATTCTTTAAATTTGGATATTCTTCCAACATAGCAATTTGTACTTCTTTGCGATTATCCTCAATTAAATTTCCGTTTACCCGGATCCAGTTGCCCTTAGAATCCATTGCCGATAATTCAAATTTAGAATTACCAGCAACTTGTTTGGATATATCTTTTGTTTTTGAGGTTAGTATGTATAACTTGTTCTCAAAAAGTAATATCGTACCAAATGGGCGTACTCGTGGCTGGTCGCCATCTGCTGTTGCCAAATAATATGTCTGTGCTTCTTTTAAAAAATCATGTACTCTTATTAAATTTTTCTTTTCCATAATAAATCTCCTCGTCTTTCTTTATCTCATTAATCTCAATTATTCAGGTCATATTTTGCCAAAATATAAAACGCAGCTTGCTCATATACTTTTGCATGGCCAAACTGTTACAAATTATCATACAAATCTTCTGTAAATGTAAGACTTCCCCTATATCCTGCATAGGTACGGTTAAATACCAGTCTCTCATTCATAGGAAAGGATGTCAAAATAAACTGAACATCTTTGATAAGCCCAACTTCCCGTTCATTACTGCTGCCAAGCACGAGAGTAATTTCTTCCTCTTCGTTCAAAATGGCTTCGTTAATCTCATACTGGTCTGCTGTAAATAAAACTTTCGGAGGTTTGGCATATTCCATATCCGATATTTGTTCTATGATTCTTTGTTTATCCTCTTCTCTGAAAATAGGTTCTGATATGATTACCAATACTGGTGTAAAACTGAAATCATTTGCAAGATATCTGGTTAATCCCACTGCATTATTTGCATCTGCAACAACCGCGAATCTTTTCCAACTAACCACTCCAACAGCTTGTGCAAGATAATTATATACATAATCTTCTTCCTGTGCAATTATCTTTTCCACATGATTTCTATCTAGTTTTAAAGCTTCTGCCACCTGCCATATAAACTTTGTTGTATCTGTTGCTCCTATAGGCAGCCCTGAAACCCTAATGGAAGGCACACCAAATTTATCCTCAAATTTCTTGGCAGGTTCCTTAAACAACCATGGATTCACAATAATATTTAGTGCTGCTCCTGAGCATTTACGGATATCCTCCATTCCCCGATGTTTTGTAAAAAATGTATTCACCTTTAATCCCAGCCGGTCCAGTATTCTTTCTATCTCTTCCAGATTGCCACTCCAGAAAGGATCGTGGTAAGGTACAATACCAAATATATTTACCAGTTTGTCATCTTTAGGTACATTTTCCTCTATGACTTGGTCTATCATAGTATTCCATACAACTTCATAACCTAAATTGCTGTCCCTGGCAAATCCTGGTGTCTCTATGGGATAAACATGATATCCCCTACTCTGAAATTCTTCTGTAACACTTACAATATCGTCACCAATAATTCCCGCTGTACATCCGGTTAATACAAAATATGCATCTGCATCAATAATATCCACTGCACCTTGAATTGTTGTTTTTAATTTACCTGTTCCGCCAAATACAACTTCCCTTTCTAGCATGTTACTGGACGGAACGGAAACACCACTTACAAAACAGGCTGATTTATGTCCGGATTGACCTTGTTCTGCTGCCGTTGTCTGCATACAGCATCCTGGTCCTGCATGATATACCGGACATACTTTATCAATTGCTTCTAATACAGAACAGATTCCTGCCAACACACATCCACCTCTTGGATTTTCTAATATCTGTGACATATTAATTTCCTCCTTCAATATATTTGAAAGCGTCTTCCTCATACCAACTATCTTTGTATGGCAGTTTCACATGCTTAGAAAGTTTTACATTGAATCCTGGATTTTCCAACTGGTCAGCAATTTTATTACCAAGATACAAAAGTCCGTCATATCCCATAGTTGGACGCTTTCCATCCAAAACATGGGTTGTAGGTATTCCTAGCTTCGCTGCCCATTCCGGTACTCCAATAAAAGCATCTGGTTTTAATTTATTCACCAGATTCACCTGTTCAAAAGGCTGCATATTTGCAATATCTACTACAAAATCTTTATGAATACCATTGAGATATTCGATATCTACCTGTGCATCCTCATCATAAGTTGGTGTTTCCAGACCAACCAGTTTCATTCCAAAATCATCAATCAGAGCTGCTGCCGCAAAAGAACGCCCTGTTCCTCCACAAATAAATACTCTTTTCCCTTCCAAACGTTCTCTAATCCTTGCCACTAGTGGTTCAATTCTTTCGTGCTCTTTCGCTATAATCCCTTCTACTTCTTTTTCTTTTCCGAGAACCTTAGCAATTCCCCTAAACCATTTATCTGTATTGCGGATACCAATAGGCATTACAGTATGGGAATATGGAATCTCATAATCTTCCCATAATGTTTTCATAAATTCGTCTGCAAAAACTTTACAAATGGATGTGGATGCTTCTGCTGCAGGTATCTTTTTTATCTTTTCCAATGAACTGTAAAACGGAATATAATTCACTTTCACATTAATGAGCGACAACATTCTTTCCATTTCACGCTGGTCGGCATAACTAACTGTCGTTGGGGCAAATAAATTTACTAACCCTTTTTCTTTTGTCTGCTTCTCATGTTTTAATATGTATTTGTTAATGGATAAAAATGCTGCATCAAATCCAGATGCACAAACCTTTGATTTAAAACCTTCGCAATGAATTGGTACAATTAAACTATCATATTCTTTCTGCAAGTCTGCCGCTATCGCATCAATATCATCTCCGATTATTCCCGATGCACAAGATGCATAAATAAAAATCAGCTTAGGGTGATATCGGTCTACTGCTTTTTTAACAGATTGTCTGAGTTTTTCTTCTCCACCAAACACAACACTTTTCTGGTCAATATTGGTTACAATAATTCTTGGATTCTTGATGTTTTTTATCCCTCTGTGTGCCTGTCCTACCCGGAACATATCCACAGCCATGATAGAGCAGCCTACACATCCTTGTGGAGAATGAGAGATAAACACAGAATCCTCCAGCGACATCAATGCCGCCATGCTATTTATCTGCTGACATTGCAGCCCCTGTGCAAAACTTCTGTCTGCCCGCTTCAGACAACCTTTTTTGAAATTTTCTTCTGCTTCTTTGCTTGTAGTTCCTAAATCATTAATTCTGCCGGGTTTACTTTCCCTGACCCCTGAATATTTTATATTTGTCATATCTGTACCTTCCTTTCTCTTTTCATGTATTCAAACAACTACTTTTCCTTTCATATTCTGATGCATTCTCAGATATATCAAAGATATCTTTCTTATTACCACAAACTCTGCAGGAAGGAGATTTTTTTCCAAAACCAACCATTCTAAATTGCATTGTTAAACCATTGATAATAAGCATTTTCCCAACCAGCAATTCTCCTGCATGCAAACAATATTTTATCGCCTCCAAAGCCTGTATACATCCTACAATTCCAGCAACAGCTCCAATAATTCCAGCCTGTCCACAACTTGGAATACTTCCTGTTTCGGGAACCTCTCCAAATATACATCTATAACAAGGATACTTACCCGGGAGATAAGTCATAACCTGTCCCTCGAACCGAAGAATTCCTGCATGGCAAAAAGGCTTTGATGCTATTACACAAGCATCATTTATCAAAAATTTTGTCTCAAAGTTATCTGCTGCATCAATAATAAAATCATATTTTTCAATAATTTCTGTTATATTTTGTGCTGTAATAAAATAAGGATAGGCTTCGACTTCTATACAATCATTCATCTTTTCCATACTTTCTTTGGCTGAATCAGCTTTGTTCACACCTATATTATTTATGTTGTGCAATATTTGCCTTTGTAAATTAGATATGCTCACTTTATCTGCGTCTGCTATCCCGATTCTGCCAATTCCTGCTGCTGCCAGATATAATGCGGCTGGTGACCCCAATCCTCCTGCACCAATAATTAATACACTGGAATTTTTTAACTTCTTCTGCCCCTCAGTTCCCACTTCCGGTAAAATCATTTGTCTTTCATATCTGTTTATTTCTGCATGGCTAAGTTCTTGGCAGGTTTCTATCAGCCATGCCCGGTATCCGCCCGACAAATTCACTGCACAATATCCTGCTTTCGTTAAATCCTTTACAATATCCAAACTTTTTTCCCCCACACTGCAATAGATAATTAGCAGTTTATCCTTGGGCAGCATCTTGAAAGTATCCTCAGATGGATTATCTAAATGAAGTGCGTATGGAATGTGACCATGTTCATAAGCTACTTTACTTCTCACATCTACATAACATATATTTTCTTCTTCCAATTCCTTAATCTCATCTAATGTAATCTCCATCGAATTACGGTTCCACATGATTCTATTTGCTCCTTGTCCGTAACAGCTCAGCCAAGGGCTGACCTATTACAGAATTGGGCAAGCTCCACATTATAAATTGCCCAATTCTAATCCTGTTTTAGTCTTTTTTACGGTCTTGCACAGCGGAGTGTGCAAGACTGGCCTAAACTGTTACCCTTGTCCTGCAACTTTTAGTTTTTTGTTACAATTTAATTTATCTCTATTATACCACTCCTATAGGATATAGGGGATAATATAAAATCTATAACCTGTGATAGAATCTGCCTATTGTTATTGCCTGTTTTATAAAATATATTTTATAATTGCTTCTGCAACTCCATCTCTGTCATTACTCAAAGTAATGGCATCTGCTTTATTTTTCACATTGTCGGGGGAATTCTCCATTGCAATAGAGAAGCCTGCTTTTTCCATCATATCTATATCATTGTTGCTGTCTCCTATTGCTACTACTTCCTCCTTCAAAAAACCAAGTTTTTTACCTAAATTAAGGAGTGCATTCCCCTTTCCTGCACACCTGTCATATATCTCAAACTCACCTTGTACAGTTTCAACAATCTGATGCCCTGTCATCTCCCTTATTTCTTGCATAGCAGTATGAGCCATATCCATTTTACCGAACATAACTGATATTTCGTCTACCTTTCCAGAACATAGGAAATCACCAATATTTTTTACTACTTTCCTGCTTTTTGATATGTAATCAGAGTACATTGTGTCATTATATCTTTGAATTAAGTTTTGAAATGACGATTCCTCTTCGTATGCTACTCCTTCTACAAACACTTCAAATACAGAAGCAAAATTTTTCAAACTCTGGTATATAAGTTTACAAGAAGCCATAGGAAGATATTTATTATCTATGATCCTGTCTTCCTTAAGACTATAAGTGACCGCTCCGTTACTCGTAATAACATATTCCATTTCTTTACAGGTTAATATGCTTTGGGGAATTCCGGATATTGGTCTTCCAGTAACAGGAACAATAACATTCCCTTTTCTCACAGTTTCCTGTATTACCTTATATGTCCTATCTGTAATTTCTTTGTTTGATGTGAAAAGCGTACCATCAAGATCAACGCCTATTATATATTTTTTCATAATTAATATTTTATATATTATACATTGGTTCCAAAGAAACAAAACGTGAAAGAAACTGTTGTGTTCTTTCCTCTTTTGGGCGGACAAATATTTCTTCTGGTTTTCCTTCTTCTACAATTACTCCTTCGTCCATAAACACAACTTTATCTGCAACATCTTGTGCAAAGGACATTTCATGGGTTACAACAATCATTGTGATTCCTTTTTCCGCTACTTTTTTAAGCAGGTCTAAAATTTCTCCCACCAATTCCGGATCCAGTGCAGATGTAGGCATTTCTTTTGCATATTATAGTTTTTACCTAAATTCATAAAGTTTCATTCATACTTCCAGTCCGATATCCTATCAAATCCATAGTAATATAGGTAAATCCGTAATTCTTGAACTTTTCTGTAATTTCCATTCTGATATCATTTTTCATAAGTTTTTCAAACTCTTCTGGTTCTATTTCAATCCTTGCCATCATTCCATGAATACGCACCCGGACCTGATGAAATCCCAGATCCAACAGAAGCTGCTCTGCTTTATCTACCATGTCGAGTTTTTCTTCTGTAATAGTTTCTCCATATGCAAAACGGGATGAAAGACATGCGAATGACTGTTTCTCCCATGTTGGTAATTCCAGATATTTTGACAATGCTCTGATATCAGCCTTTGTTAAATTACATGCTCTTAACGGACTTTTTATTCCAAGTTCTGCTACTGCCAGAAGTCCCGGTCTGTAATCACCATTATCATCCAAATTAGACCCTTCTGCTATATTTTGTATTTTATTTTCATCTGCAATCTTACGGATTTTCTCGAAAAGTTCCTTTTTGCAGAGATAACAACGGTTCTTTGGATTTTGTGCAAATTCTTCAATATTCAATTCTTCCGACTCACACACAAAGTGCCTGATACCTTCCTTCTCACAAAATGCTATTGCCTCATTTAATTCTCTTTTCGGGAAAGAGCAAGACTGTGCCGTGATTGCAATCACCTTATCTCCCAAAGTATCTGCGGCAACTTTCAATAAAAAAGTGGAGTCAACTCCACTAGAAAAAGCTACTGCTACAGAATCCATCTGCTTTAAATAAATTCTTAAATCTTCTAATTTTTTCATCTGCTCTCTTGTAATTTGTTTCATGCCACATCTCCCATCTTAATTCTGTTACAATTTATTCCTTGTCATACCCTTCCAAAAAATAATGTTTCTTATCATTTTGTTTATAGCTAACTATAGTATCTAAACTGACATTTTCCACACTCTTGAAAATATTTTCTTCTATGTATGGATTAACCTGCTTTAATTTCTATTTCTCTTATCTTATTCCATACAGCCTCTGCCAGCTGGCTATGTCCTTCTTCTCCCAAATGCTCCTGATCTGTATTGCTTGGATTTGCATAAAGGGATGCATCCAGAAAATATGTATTTTCTTTTTCAGATACCCTTTTATAGACCTCTGCTAATTCTTTTGATACCGTCACAGATACAGGCGAAAACTCCGGATCATAATCTTTTTTCCATACACATTCTCCAAGATGTATAGGCGATATCAGCAATATCTTACTTTCTTTTGCGTATGTGCGGATTTGACCTATCAATTTGGTCACTCCTTTTCCAATAATATCAGCAGTTGCCCCATATACTGTTTTACAATCATTTGTCCCTAGCATTATTATAACGGTATCTATAGGATTATGTGATTCTAGAATAGCAGAAAACATTTCCGTTCCACGTCTTCCATCCCGCAGTGGATCGTCAAATATTGTTGTTCTGCCACATAATCCTTCTTCTATAACCCGGTAATTCTCTAGTCCCAATTTTTCATTTAAAATACTTGTCCATCTTATCCCCCAAGGGTATCTTCCACCCTCTTTCGGAATAAGTCCGTATGTATTGGAATCACCAAAGCATAATATATTTTTCATAAAAACCACCTCAGATCATATTAATTTTTAAACTGTAGTTCTTGTTCCTTTGCACTTACTCTTGTACCTTTTTCAATAGATTTTGTAACAAAAGTATTACCTCCTACCACAACATTTTCTTCAATCACAGTATCTCCACCTAAAATAGATGCACCAGAATAAATGGTAACATTATCTCCTATGGTTGGATGCCTCTTTATTCCTTTTAGTTTCTGTCCGCCCTTTGTTGACAATCCACCTAAAGTAACTCCCTGATATATTTTGACATGTTCTCCAATTACTGTTGTCTCTCCAATTACAATTCCAGTTCCGTGATCCATAAAGAAATATTTTCCAATGGATGCTCCTGGATGGATATCAATCCCTGTTACACTATGTGCATATTCTGTCATTATTCTTGGTATCATAGGCACATTAAGTAAAAAAAGCTCATGTGCTATTCTATAAATAGAAACTGCATACAGTCCCGGATAAGAAAGGATTACTTCATCCTTGCTGGCGGCTGCCGGATCCCCTTCGTATGCTGCTTGGATATCTGTATCCAGATAGGATCGGATTTGTGGAATTTTTTCCATAAAACTGTATGTTATATTTTTTGCTCTTTCGTCTAGTTCTATATCCGTAATATCCGAACAAGCATTTGCATATTTTAAAACAACCATAATTTGCTTTTTCAGATGAAATATAACATCTTCAATGGTTGCTGACATATTGTTTTTAAGACTGTAAATTTTATATACCTTATCACTGTAATATCCAGGGTATAAAATTTTTAGAAGTTTTTCTACCACATCAATAATTGCCTCTTTATTTGGCTGATTGTATAAATCTGTCTTATTGACTGCTCTGTCATCTTCATAGTCATTGAGTATTAACTGAACTATATTTTCTATTTTCTCATGATTTGACTGCATCATATAAATTCTCCTGCCTTTCTGGTGCGGTGACCCAATTATATAACATACTGGTCTACCAGAAGTTCATTCTGCCATTCCAGCATATCTGCTAAAGTAATTCCTTCCAAAACATCATTTATTGCATTATCTAGCTTTTCCCATAACCGAAAACTGACACAATTCGCTTTCATTTCACATGGTGTCCCATTTTCACCAACACAATCTGTCGGAGACATACTTCCCTCTACCGCTTTAAGAATCTGTCCCATAGTATATTCTTCTGGAGGGTATTTAAGTAAATATCCTCCGTATGCTCCCCTGATGCTTTTTACCAACGCAGCTTTTTGTAATACAGTCATAATTTGTTCCAGATATTTTCCAGATATATTTTGCCGTCTGGCTATATCCTTAACTTTTACCGGCTCTCCTGTATAATAAGTTGCCATATCCAACATTATCTTTATCGCATTTTTTCCTTTCGTCGATATTTTCATAAAATCCTCCTTATGATTAAAAAACACCCAAATGGGTGGATTACTTTTGATAACATGCTTTATTCCACACTCTTTTATTATACTATTCCTATAGGAATTATCAATATATTTTTTTCTATAATCTGTGATAGATTTTTTCAATATATTATTTGTTTACATGTAACTGTTCAGAACCATGAACAGTTACGTTTGCATAGAAATACAGGAAGACACTTATTGTCTATAATCTTGCTTTCTTTTTGACAATAAGTGTCTGCTCCATTACTTACATTAATATATTCTACCTTTCAGAACTCTATTTTCATCTGGTATCTCATGTGATACCATTCTGCTCCGCCATGGGTTGACTCTGACAATCCTTCATTTATAACTCCAAATTTCTCATAATAATGTACCATGTGTTCCTTACAGGTAAGAACCAGACCTTTTCTTTTCTGTTTCCTTACATCTGCAATTACCTGTTTCAATAGCATTTCAGCAAATCCCCTACGCTGGTAATCTGGTCTTGTTTCCACACCAAAAATCATCTGCCATCCCCCTTGTTCATCGTGGATTTTGGCATTTGTATACATCTCATCCTCAAGAATATCATTGTGTGTTACCATACCATTTACCATACTAACTAAAATACCATCCTTCTCCAAAAGCCAAAAATGGTCTGGGAAAACTTTAAGCCTTTCCTCAAAGCTTTCCCGTGTAGCCCCATCTGCTTTTGAAAAACACAGGCTCTCCAACTCCGCAACCGCATCTAAGTCAGAAAGTAATGCATGTCTAATTTGATAATCTTCTTTCTTGCTCATCAATCGTTATCTCCTTAATTTCCATCTATTTATCCTGTCTTTTTACTATACTATTTTCTACCTTATTTGTCACTCTTTGTAAGCATACACCCCATACTCAGCAATGCTTTCAAATTCCAGATTTAACTCCTTAAATACCTTTTTGTAATACTGGTTAAAGCAGCTAATTTAATGTCATTTTTTTCTCCTTTCCATTCCATCAGACAATAGGTAATTGCGAAACTCTATGAGTAAATTGAGTTTCGCAAATGCCTACCATCAGACAAGAAAACCGAAGACAGAACTCTCTATTCCATCTTCGGTTTTAATATCTATATAAAATATTTTTATATATTATTATTTATATATTGTATTGCAGCCCATGAACAATTTTATCTTTGCCCCCGCAAGGATTTATGATTATCAATATGGCTAAAATAATTTGATATCTTGCTTAAAGCCTCTTCCACTGTACAGGTAACATCGAATGCAGAAATCGCCTTTCTCTCCAACTGCTTTTGAATGTGAAACCCTATTTTTTTGCAGACAATACACCTACAATCCGAAATAAGTTCCACTTTGGCAGATACATCACCACCACAACCATTTCCGCCACTACAGCCTTTCCCTTGACCACAACCTTTAGAAGTGCCATTTTTGCAACTTGGTTCTGCCTTACTGCTACCCTGTAAGGACATGGTATTTTCCTGTTCCTCTTCCTGATGAAAAACTCTTTCATCTATTTTGCTGCACTTATCGCCTGTCACTTCATATATCGCAAAACTCTTTGCCTGACCGAAAGTTTGGTCAATCTGCTTTCCATCAGAGGATGCAATTGCTATTTTATATGACATCTTTCCTGCCTCCATATCAACTATTAATTAAATCTCTGGACAGCCACCGTATAGATATCTTCAATTAAACGGATTCCACCTGTATATCCCACATAAAAATCATCCAATACTACTTTGTCCTGCACTGGCCATGAAATATTCAAATAATTGCCTTTTAAACTTTCTGTAAGTTCCTTTTCATAGTAGCTTCCCAGAATCAGAGGATAACCATGATAATCATGTTCTTGGATCTGATTATGTATCTTATAGCTGTCAGTCTCAAAAACTACTTCTGCCTGTAAATCAAAATTTAACTTCTTAAATTCCTCAGCAATTGCTTCTCTATACTGCTTCGGTGTATCATCTACAATAAACTGTTTTGCTGGCACAAGCCCTAGATCATTTGCCAGGAACTTTGTAATTCCCAAAGCATACTGGGCATCTGCCACAACAGAAAATTGTTTGTTAATTACCCTGTTTTCAAGGAAAAGATCTGCATATCTTTCAATCAGATAATAGTAATACTCCTCATGTTCACGAATCACATCTTCTACCTTTTCCTCTGATACTCCTGCATACTCTCCAACTTTCCGCAGAAATTGACTTGTTTCGTATGCACCAATTGGCAGTGTTTGATAATGAAGATACGGAATTCCTAATTTTTTCTCCATTTTCTTCATATTCCCCACAGATACCCAAGGTGACACAAGAAGATTAAATTCTGCCTTTGGAATCTTATTGATATTTTCAATTCCTCTGTTATAGCCAAAAATTGTATTTGGCGTCAATCCGATTTCAGAGAGGAGTCTCTCCAGTTCTTTGATATTGCCCAGCCAGAACAAATCCTGATAAGGCACATCTGCCCAGATATTTACCAGACCTTTCTCTTTTTCTTCGGACTTCTCCAGATACTGCTCTATCAATGCATCTATAATCTGTTCATGTCCAATATAATTATTCCCTTTAAATCCAGCTGTGGATGCGTAGATAACAGGCTTATCAGCATCTGCAAATCTGCTTACCACCTCTCCTGTATCATCTCCTACAATTTCCGGAATACAGCCTGTCAGTACCACATACAGATCCGCATCAATTACCTTGAGTGCATTTTCGATGGTTGTCTCTAATTTTTTTGCACCACCAAACACAACATCTTTCTCATTGATACTGGTACATGGGAAGATATTTGGCGAAAAATAGCCTGAACTTCCAATGGAATCTGAAAGTTTCTGTGCACATCCAGGGCCTGAATGAAGTACCGGAACCGCTCTTGTAATTGCCTGTACGGTTTGCATGGCTCCAAGAGCACATTTATATCTCTGCTTATCTAATAATTTCGCCATTACTTCTTTCCCTCCTCTAAAAATGTGCCAACACTCTGATTATACCACCAGTCTGTATAAGGCAGTTTTACTCTCTTTGCCAGATTCTGTTCAAAACTCCTGTTACGGATAGTGTCCAAAATAGTGCGGGCAAATTCTAAGGTATGTTTATAACCAAATATCATATATTCATCTGCCACATATACCGCAGGTGTTCCATTCTTAATTGCCCATACCGTAGATCCCGGATGTCTGGAAAGATATAAATCCGGCTGATACTTATGTAAAATATTCATTACTTCAAAATTCTGCTGGTCTGCCACACTTGCTTCAAAATCAATTTCATTATCCAAAAGATATTTCATAGATGGAGGAACATCCCCATTTTCATACTTTTTGTCATAATGCCATGCCAATGCCCATACAACCTCTATGCCTAATTCATTCAAAACTCTTGATACTTCAAAAGTGTAGCCTGGTCCCATACCAATGACTGCACGAAGTCCTTTCAGTTCTTTCTTAATTTCTTCTATTTGAGGTATATAGATTGCCCGTTGTTCTTGAATGTATTTTTCTACTTTATCACTTCTGTCTGTAACTTTTCCAATTTCACGAAGCCATGTTTCAAAACCTATAATTCCACACTGGTTAATGCTTCTTACGTACGGTACACCATATTTTTCTTCTAATGCATTTCCCAGATAATTTCCTAGTGTTCCACAAATACAAGTCGTAGCAAGAGATTCCGATATATGGCTCAACTCCTCTACTGTGGAATTACAATATAAAAAGATAGGTTCTAAGTCAAAATTTTTGAATATCTCAATAATTTCCGGTCTGGCACTCTCATAAAAATTTTTGAAATTGATGGTATTTCGTTTTTGTTTTGGCGGCTGTACAATACTGCTCAGTACAGCATGATCGGAAATATCAAAGCCAGTTGCCCAGATTCTTGATTTAAAACCTTCACAGTGTACCGCCACAATTGGTACATCAATTTCATCTTTCACCTCATCTACCACACTATCAATATCCTCACCAATAATACCTGTTGCACAGGAACTGGTTACAAAGATTGCTTTGGGAGAATATCTCTTATTTACTTCCAAAATAATTTTTCTCAAAGCCTCTGTAGAACCAAATATGGTATCTCTCTCATTCATATCTGTTCCCACATATACAGTATCGTTGGTTACACCACGTTTTTTCGCCATAACCTTATCCAAATAATAAGCTCCTGCACTTGCCACAGAACATCCTGCTGGACCATGATGGATAATTGCCACATCACGGATTGCAGAAAGCTGGCCTAATGCACAGCTTGATAAACAGGTACTGGACTGTGAAAAACATCTGGAGCAGCCTTTTAAAGTTCCACACTCACTTTGGCTTGCCAAATCGCTTAAGGAACCAATGTAGCCGGTAATAGATCCGATACGGTTTTCTCTTGTAGCAACATTGGAACTTTCCAAATTTATAGCCATAATATTCCTCCTAACCTAAAAATTCTTTATTAAATAAATTGGTGGACAGATAACGGAGTCCTGTATCCGGCAACACTGCCACAATTGTTTTACCAGCATTTTCTGGTCTCTTAGCAATCTGTGTTGCCGCATAAATGGCTGCTCCTGAAGATGTACCAACCAAAATACCATCTGTCTTTGCCACATCTCTGGCAGCTTCATAAGCCTGAATAGTCTCTACTTCAAACTTCTCATCATAAATATTCAAATTCATTGTTGAAGGTACTCTCTCTACCGGAATGCCCTCAAAAGGATGTACCCCTGTAATTTCTTCCGGTTCTGGATTCGCATCACTTGGAAGAGAATTCGGTCCTGGTTGGATTGCCACAACCTTAATATCAGGGTTCTTGGATTTTAAATACTTACCTGCTCCAGATACCGTTCCGCCTGTCCCTACATTTGCAACCAAAATATCCACTTTTCCATTGGTATCTTCCCAAATTTCCGGTCCTGTGGTTGCTTCGTGAATAGCTGGATTTGCTGGGTTTGAAACCTGATCCACGAAAAAAATATCCTTCTCTTTGGAAAGCACTTCTTCCCTAAGTGCTTTAATTGCTGCAACAAAGTCACCATCCGTCTCTTCCAGCACTCTGGCAACAGCAGGCTCTTCGGACAGCTTTATCGTCTCTCCTCCAAAAGCTTTAATTACCTGAAATCTTTCCCGGCTGACTTGATCCTGAATATACACACGGAATTTATACCCTTTTGTAGCTGCAATGGCAGCAAGACCGATTCCCGTATTTCCACTGGTAGTTTCTATAATTGTATATCCTGGCTTTAACAGCCCCTTCTTTTCTGCATCTTCTACCATTGCTAAGGCAATTCTGTCCTTTACACTCTGGTTTGGATTATAGTATTCCAATTTTACTAAAATCTTGGAATTTAAATTATGTTTTTTCTCATAATTTTTTATTTCAAGCAACGGTGTCTTGCCAACAAGTTCTGTAATAGATTCATAAATTTTTGCCATATTGTATCCCCCCCTCTAAATATGATAATCATCTGCAGAATCCATAAGTCCAAACTCTAATAATATCTCCTCTAATCTTTCCTGTGTCATAGGTGTAGGAATGTCAAATTTGGTATTATTAATAACTGCCTCTGCAAGATTGCGGTATTCCTGTGCCTGGTTGGAATCTGGCTTATATTCAATTACCGTTTTCTTATTAATTTCAGCTCTCTGTACAATATTGTCCCGGGGAACAAAATAAAGTAGCTGTGTACCTAATTCCTTTGCAAATGCACGTAATAAATCTAATTCTCTATCCACATTTCTACTATTACAGATAAGTCCTCCAAGTCTCACTCCGCCGGTTTTAGCATATCTCTTAATACCTTTGGCAATATTGTTTGCTGCATATAATGCCATCATCTCTCCGCTTGCTACGATATAGATTTCCTTTGCTTTACCTTCTCTGATAGGCATTGCGAAACCACCGCAAACAACGTCTCCCAATACATCATAAAACACATAATCTAAATCATCTGTATATGCACCAAGATTTTCTAACATATTAATCGAAGTGATAATACCTCTTCCTGCACATCCGACACCAGGCTCTGGTCCTCCGGACTCCACACATCGGGTTCCTCCATAGCCTTCTCTTAATATTCTATCAAGTTCAATATCTTCACCTTCATCCCGAATCGTGTCCAATACGGTCTTCTGTGCCAATCCGCCAAGAAGAAGTCTTGTAGAATCTGCCTTTGGATCACATCCTACTACCATAACTTTTTTCCCATGTTCTACCAACCCGGCAGTTAGATTCTGCGTTGTTGTTGATTTTCCAATTCCACCTTTTCCATAAATTGCAATTTGTCTTATTTCACTCATTTCACTAATTCCTTTCTTTTTGTAGTTTACTTGTAACAGTTCAGCCCCTGACTGAACTATTGTCTTTATTTAAGTGTTCTATATTTTCAATGAATTACTGACAAGCTCTGTTATCCTCAATTTTTAGAATAAACTTTGTAATTCTTCATATACCAATAATTTCTTTATGGATTCTTCTATAATCCCCGGAAGTTCCATAGGAGTAATACCAAATCTTTCTAAAGTGTAAGCTGCACCTTGACCAATTCTGCTTACCAATATGTATTTACAATCTGCAAACATTTTAGCTGTAGTTTCCAGTTTTCTATCATCATGATTACCACCCTCACAAACTGGAACCACACTTCTTTTTTCAATGCGGTGTATCTGATTCTCTCCATCCAGACCTATCAACAGAAATTCCCTTGCTCTTCCAAAATGCTGGTTAACCACTATTCCATCTGATGTTGCCACTGCTATCAAATATTTATATTCTATATTATCCATGTGAAAATGTTTCCTTTGCAGATATTCTCCTTTGATAAATCTGGTCACCATATTCTGATTTTCCAGGAACTCCTACCGCATCAGCCCTGCAGTGCTGGCAATGTCTAAATACATCAATATATTTTGATGCTTTTGTCCTTGCCTTATCTATTTCTGCACATACAGGTGCTTTCTGATTGAAAAGCTCTGCTTGGGGAATCAATGGAATAATATTATATATACTTGCTCCTGCTTCTTTTACCGTTTTTGCGATGACTTCTATATGTTCTCCGTTAATTTCTGGAACCAATACCGAATTTACCTTAACTGTAATACCTGCATCTGCTATTTTCTTAATTCCTTTTAACTGGTTTTCAATCAGTATTTTTGCTCCTTCCACACCATCATATCTTTTGCCATGATAAATAATATATTTATTAAGTCTTGCCTCTATCTCAGGTTCCACAGCATTGACAGTAACCGTGAGAGAATCTATTCCAACATCTATTACTTCATCCGCTTTCTCATACAAAAGCAATCCATTGGTACTCATACACTTTATAAGTTTGGGAAATTTATCTTTTACCAACCGGAAAGTCTGTAAAGCATAATCCGAAGCGAGGGTATCACCTGGACCTGCGATTCCGGCAACTGTAATTTCCGGGCAAATCCTTAATGCTTTTTCCAATACTTCAATACTTTTTTCTGGAGTAATCACTTTTGATGTTACTCCTGGTCTGTCTTCCACATCATTGATTACCCTGTCACAAAAGCGGCAGGCAATATTACACCCCGGACTTACCGGCAAATGAATTCTTCCCACATTATTTTTATGTCCGCCAAAACATGGATGGGAACTTTGCAATTTTTTATATGTATTACCACTCATAGAATCCCTTCTTTCGTAATCTTAAGTTTTCCTTTAACCTAACGATGCCGGGTGGATTCGAACCACCAACTTCAGTTTTGCAAACCTATGCCTTTCCAGCGGCTACAGCATCCCATTTTGATAAAACAAAAAACCAGAGACTTTGTTATAATATCTAACAAAACCTCTGGTTTTCCAGTCAGTTTTTTATTCTGTATTTTTCTGTTTTATCAATTTGAACAATCTTGCCATCCTGTACGACAATGGTTATACTTCCAAACTTCAAATCCCGTATCAGGTCTTCTATTTTTTTTAAATGCGAATTATCCACAATACTGTTATTGTCAACCTCTTTCATCCACATTCACCTCCAAATCGAACAGATATACACTTTTATTCTTAATCTCCACCTTACATAAGACTTAGTTCATACCTAAGACCGTGAATAATCCCGGTTAATTATTATTAAACAGAGGTGTGGATAAGTATCTGTCTCCTGAATCTGGAAGCAATGCTACAATTGTCTTTCCTTTGTTCTTAGGACGGGATGCCAAAATACTTGCTGCCTTTAATGCAGCACCAGAAGAAATTCCTACAAGAATTCCTTCGCTGACTGCAAAGTTTCTTCCTTCCGCAAATGCATCTTCGTTTTCGATTGTAATGATTTCATCATAAATCTTGGTGTTTAAAACTTCTGGAACAAATCCGGCACCAATACCCTGAATCTTATGTGCACCTGGAGTTCCTTTAGAAAGCACTGGGCTTCCTGATGGTTCTACTGCCACAATCTTTACATTTGGATTTTTTTCTTTTAAATATTCTCCCACACCAGTAACCGTTCCACCAGTACCCACACCAGCAACAAAAATATCAACCTTACCATCTGTCTGTTCCCATATTTCAGGTCCTGTGGTTGCTTTATGTATTGCAGGATTAGAAGGATTTACAAACTGTCCAAGAATAACTGCTCCCGGAATAGATTCTTTCAATTCTTCTGCCTTAGCAATTGCCCCTTTCATTCCCTTCGCACCTTCTGTAAGTACTAATTCAGCACCATACGCTTTTAAAAGATTTCTTCTTTCTATACTCATAGTATCAGGCAAAGTCAAAATTGCTTTATATCCCTTTGCTGCTGCAACTGCTGCAAGACCAATTCCTGTATTACCACTTGTTGGTTCAATAATGGTTGCTCCTTCCTTGAGAAGACCTTGCTTTTCTGCATCTTCAATCATTGCCAGAGCAATTCTATCCTTAACAGACCCTGCAGGATTCAAATACTCCAATTTGGCAAGAATTGTTGCATCTTTAATTTCTGCCTTCTTTGCATATCTATTTAACTTTAATAATGGTGTGCCTCCAATTAATTCTAATGCACTTTCTTTAATTCCACTCATAATATTTACCTCCATTTTTTATTTCCTACTTATCCACTAGGTTTAATATGATATTGTTAGTATTGATTATATATCCTCTTTTTATTCCTGTCAATGATTTTTCTCATTTACTGTTATAGATTATTTCTTTCATTGCTTATAGGTATTACCTATTACGTCATTTAACACATCTTTTATTCTAGACAAGGCTTCTTCCAACACTGCTCTAGGACATGCCACATTAATTCTCTGGAATCCCACTCCACTATCTCCAAAGATTTTTCCACTGTCCAGCCACAGTTTTGCCTTATGAATAATCAGATTTTCCAACTGTTCCACATTCAGTCCCATATCTCTAAAGTCCAACCAAACAAGATAAGTTCCTTCGTGTTCCACCATCGTCACTCCAGGAAGATTTAACTCCACATATTCCTTTGTGAAAGAAATATTATCCTGTACATATTGATACATTGCCTGATACCATTCATCTCCATGCCGGTATGCGGCTTCACATGCAACCAATCCCATAATATTAAGCTGGCTGTATCCTGCTGCATCTATCTGTTTTCGAAAAACTTTCTTTATCTGCGGATTTGCAATAAAGATATTAGAGAGCTGAACCCCTGCCAGATTAAAGGTCTTGCTTGGTGAGGTACAAGTTATGGCAATCTCTTCATACTCTTTTTTTAAATTGGCAAATACCTGATGTTTTCCATGAAACACAAAATCTGCATGAATTTCGTCACTTACCACAATCACATGATGCTTATAACAAATATCCCCCAGACGGATTAATTCTTCTCTTGTCCATACACGTCCTACTGGATTGTGAGGATTACAGAGAAAGAATAGCTTAATATTTTCATCTATTACTTTCCTTTCAAAATCATCAAAATCAATATGATATTTATTATCTTTCCCATAAATAAGTGTATTACTAACTACAACACGCCCATTATCTTCAATCACCTCACTAAAAGGGTAATAAACAGGCAATTGAAGCAAAACTCCGTCTCCCGGATTGGTAAATGCCTTTACTGCCATTGCTAATGCAAACACAATTCCCGGTGTTTTTATCAGCCACCTTCTGGAAACATCCCAATCATAATGATTCTTCATCCAATTTTTTACAGTTTCAAAATAGTCCTCCTGCACTTCACTATAACCAAATATTCCATGCTCAACCTGTCTGTTCAATGCATCCTGTATATAAGACGAGGTCTTAAAATCCATATCTGCTACCCATAAAGGAAGTACATCCTCAGGCATTCTTCTTCTCTTCGCAAAGTCATATTTCAGACAATTTGTATTCTTTCTGTCAATAATACTATCAAAATCAAGATTTCTTTCCACTGTGCAATTCCTCCCCCGTTCTTTCGAATACATCCTCTAACTCATTAAGCAAATCATCTATATCCTCAATTCCCACAGATAACCGGAGTACACACTCAGTAATACCATTCTTTTCAAGTATATCCTTTGGTACATCAGCATGTGTCTGTGTCACTGGGTATGTAATCAGAGTTTCTACTCCTCCAAGACTTTCTGCAAATTGAATCAATTTTACTTTTTCCAATACAGATAATGCAAATTCTTTGCTTTCCACTTCAAAAGTAAGCATTGCACCAAATCCTCTGCTTTGTCTGCACATGATTTCATAACCAGGATGGTTTTTCAGTCCCGGATAAACCACTTTCGTAACTGCTTTCCTCTTTTCCAGCCATTCTGCAATTTGAACAGCATTGCTCTGGGCTTTTTCCATCCGGATTGCTAATGTCTTGATTCCACGTATCAATAACCAGCTGTCAAATGGAGCTAATCCCGCACCAGTGGTTTTTATATTAAAACGAAGTTGTTCCGCAATATCTTCTCTTGAGGTTACTAAAAAGCCTGCTAATGTATCATTATGTCCCCCCAGATACTTTGTCCCACTGTGAATTACCACATCTGCCCCAAGGGATAATGGATTTTGAAAATATGGGGATAAGAAAGTATTATCTACAATTAGCAGTAAATTATACTCTTTGGCTATCTTACTTAAAGAAGCAATATCTGTTACATTCATCATTGGGTTTGTAGGCGTTTCAATATAGATTGCTCTTGTATTTTTCATAATATATTTTCTTACATCTTCACAACAACATGCAGTACTTGTGAAAGTAATTCCATTTTTCTTTGAAATATTATCAAATAATCTTATACTTCCACCATAAAGATCCATGTCTACAATCAAATGATCACCCGGCTTAAAAATCTCCATTAAAGTAGCAATTGCTGACATTCCTGTGCTGAATGCCAATGCATCTATACCATTTTCCAAAGAAGCTATTATTTTTTCCAAATGCTCCCTTGTTGGATTTTGTAATCTGCTATAATCATACCCCGTACTTTTTCCTACACCTTCATGAACATAAGTAGCAGTTTGATAAATAGGATAACTGATTGCCCCATAATGTTTTATTTTGTCGTCTTCATCTTCTAAATGTATACATTTCGTTGTTATACTTCTGCTCATAAAATCCTCCTAAAAGAATAAATTTTTATATAAATAATCCTTAACTTTATCGTAACCGTTCAAATACTTTTACTGTTACATTTTATCTTCCATTATTCTATCACGAATCGCTATCCTTAGATAATTCCAAAAAAATATTGCAGGTTATAGACAAAAACTATAACCTGCAATATCTTCTACTTCATTGCTTTTTCCCTAAACTTTGAAATCTCCTCCAAATACTTCTGTCCTATTACACTAATTGCTGCACCTTTTCTTGCCAGATATCCTATTGTCATCTTTTCATCCGACTTCAATTTAACAGCACAATATTCGCTGCCATTCAGTTCTTCACATATAATCCCCGAGCATAATGTATAGCCATTTAACTCAACCATTAGATTCAATAGTGTTGCTCTGTCATCAGCTTTAATCAATCTCTTATATTGATAAGTACTTAAAACTTCTTCCGCAAAATAGAAGGAATTGTATTCTCCCTGTTCAAAGGATAAGCATGGATATTCCTTTAAATCGTCCAAAGTTATCTCTTTATCTTTAGCTAAAGGATGCCCCTTCCACATATACGCATATATTCCACAAACTAATAATTCATGAAATTCCAAACCATACTCATCAAATAATTTACTCAACACCTTGCAGTTAAATTCATTTAGATACAAAATACCAATCTCACTTCTGTAATTTTTTACATCTTCAATGACCTCATGTGTTTTTGTTTCATGTACCGCAAATTCATACTCATCCATACCAAACTGTTTAACCATTTCAGCAAATGCTTTTACTGCAAATGTATAATGTTGCATGGAAACACTGAATTTTTTCTTTACAGCAGACTTGCTTATATATCTTGCATCCAACAAATTATATTGTTCCACTACCTGTCTTGCATAACCAATAAATTCTTCCCCTTCCGAAGTTAAGCGGATTCCACTCTGGGATCTTCTAAATAATTCGATTCCTATTTCTTTTTCCAAAGAACGTATGGCAGAAGAAAGACTCGGTTGTGAAATAAATAACTTTTTTGCAGCATCATTTAATGAATTTTCACCAGCAACTGTTATTGCATATTTTAACTGTATAAGTGTCATACAAAACCGCCCCCCTGTCGATTCTAATACAATTTTCCGCTTCCCTCACCTTTTTCCAAGGCTACTATTCTCTTTGTCATAATTGGATGGTCTGCTACTAAATTTGCAGCCCATACAAAAATTCCCTTTACGCTTTTTGCGTATTCCAGATAATCTTCTTTGTCTACCATTTTATACAAATGTTTTCCAGCCATTAAGGAAAACATTGCTTCAATACCATCATTTCCTGTAAGTTTCTGTGCTAAACGGTCACAACTGTACTCTCTGGCACGGGATGCCGTAGACCCCAAAATAGGAATTGCACTAGAAAACAACATCTTAAAATTATATCCAAAAGTTGCATGCTTATAATGAATATGTGCCATTTCATGTGCAATAACGAAGGAAATCGAATCCAAATCCTTATGCTCCCGATAGGCAATTTCAAATATATCAGCATAAATTTCAATATACTGTTTTCTGATAATAAAAGCGGAAAATGCATTTAAAATCCCATTTTGCTGAATAATATAAGCTTCCGGAGCTTTCTTCATTCCTAACCGTTTTGCATACAACTCCACTCTTTCATAAATATCCGGGAAATTCTTTGGTGTAATACGTATTGACATGGTACGATATTGCTGATACATGAAGTTAAGTGCTAATGGAAAAATAATAAAAGCAATCACGGCAATAATACAATAACTAAAAATACTATCTTCTTCCTCAGAAAATGATACCTCATCCTGTCCTTTGTCTTCATTTTTTTCTGCTTTTTTCTTTGATTTTTCCTGTTTTCCAGATTCCCCTTCCTTCGTATTTCCTGTTGCCTCATCCAATGTTGTTCCAATTTCTTCAGCATACTTTGAAACATTCTGTTTAAATTCGTCTACTTTCTTGGGCAATAAGGCAACCATACATCCAATAACACCTATAATAATAATTGCATTTAAAATACATAAAAAACGATACCACCGTTTTTCCGACTTATGTCTGCAACTTTCTATCTCTTTCTTGCTCAATACAAAATCCGTCCAATTTTCTTGTTCCTGATTCATCTTCTGTTTCCTCCTTACGATTAGCTGAACTGTTACACTTTACCCTTTATTTTACACTTCCAATTTTGTTAAAAGGGTACACTCTTGCACATACTTTCCCAAGTATCCAGTCTCTCTTTACATTTCCCACGCTGGAACTACGGCTGTCAATGCTTACTTCCCGATTATCTCCTAATACAAAGTATTCGTCTTCTCCAAGAGTAATTTCTTCTTCTGCCCTGCCACTGTCACTAATGGAATCTTTTCCATAATGCTCTTCCAAAGGTTCTCCATTAATATAAATGGTATCACCTTCTATTCGCACATTTTCCCCCGGAAGTCCAATAATACGTTTTACATAAAATTCATATGCATCTTTATCTGATTTATCCGTATTCTTGTTATCAAAGAAATGGTAAAATACTATAATATCAAATCTCTTAGGTTCACCAAACCGGTACGATATCATTTCTGTTAAAATCTGCTCTTTATCATGCAGCGTATTTTCCATAGACTCACCGCTTACTACATTTTTTGCCATAACATAATTAGGTACTAAAAATACACAAGTTACAATAATTGCAGCATAAACTAAAAATTCTTTTGTAATAGACCATATTTTTTCCTTTTTTGTTTGCTCTTTCTGCTTCTCCATTCTATTTCCTCCATTTCCTTTTTTACAGATATTCAGTAACTATCTTATGGATATAGTATAACAAAAAAATAGTTAGCGGGAAAATTTTGTGACGAAATGTATGTATTTTGTGACAAACATTTGTTACAGTTCAGCCATGCCATTCATCTTTTTTGTCTTTCTGGCATTATCATATCTACTATAAATATATAACCTTCTCCTTCGTCTTTGCATGTCAGTTTCAATTCTCCTCCGTATTTTTTTAAGGCAGTTTCCATATTTTTTAATCCAAAGCCATGTTGGTAAGCTTCCTTTTTACTGGTTACAACCCCTTTTTCTGATATTTGCACTTTCCCAGCACATGGATTTTTTATCTGAATCACAAAGAAATGCCCATTACTCTTTAATTGTATTTGTAATATCCTCTTATCTTCCTCGCATTTTACCAATGCCTCTATGCCATTATCTACTGCATTAGAAAATATTTTACACCAGTCCATGGCATCTACAAAAGGCATATTAGGAACATTTCCGTCTACCAAAATCTGGATGCCTTTCTTTTTTGCTATGTCCTGCTTTACATTTAAAATTGCGTCTACAATATCATTTCCTGTCTGAAACTTCATGGAAATATCAGATACTGCTTCATTAATATTCTGCAAATATTCTTCCATCTCCGCATATTTTTCTTCCTTCGCCAACATCTGAATACAAAAGAAATGATTACGCATATCATGACGAAGTTTTCTGGTTTCCAGCTGTGCCTCCTTATAGGACTCATAAAATGCCAGGGTTTCTCTTGCATTTTTCTCATGCATAACACTTAACTCCTCATAATAATCTGCTGCCGTTCCTACCGCAATCACCCGGATTACCATAATAAGTGCAAATGCAGACAATGTCAGATACACAAGCAATGCCAGAACTTTACTTCCACCAATCTCTAATTTTGAATCTTCGGAAAAACCTATAATTCCTACAAAACTAATAAATATAGAAATGGTTAATAGCAGGAACTTTTCTTTATGCTGTACCCGTTTTGCAAAATGAGATTTTTTGTCTAAAAAATACAATCCAATCATTAAAAATAATACAAATAAATCCACAAAAAAATTATATGGGGTGTTATCACCTAAAAGATCTACTCCTGCAACCCGGAAAATAGTATCTATGACAACTACAGGCAGAACTATTGTAAAGAACACTATCCACAACCAAAGGCTGGTTCGTATCTTTTTTTCCATGGCTGCACAATAAAAAAAAGCATGTAAAAAGCCTAAATAAATACCTATATCTACGCTCTTGGCTGGTTCCTCTAAAAATGAACTTACCATAGCATTTACAATTAAACAGATGCCCCAGAATATCACACCTATTTTTAAATTATTGACTTTCTCCCATATTTTTCCACTCCTATTTCCTTCTTTATATGGTGATAAAGAAATCCCATATATATGTATATATCCCATCCATATAATAACAGTAACAATAATGTCATCCAGACAATCTAACAGATACTTCATATCTTTCTCCTCTATCTCGTAACTGTTCAGAATCGTGAACAGTTACATTTAAACCTAAATAGATACCCTATTTTTTTGTTATCCAATACATCAATGCCTCCCTGAAAGCCTCTTGCTTTCCCCTGCTAATTGGTATCTGCACATCTCCCAAAAGGGTTAGCTCTAAATTATTGTAAGATTCTACTGCTGCCAATTGTACCAGATAGCTTCTATGACATCGAAAGAACCCTTCTCCTAATAATTCTTTCTCCACATTTGCCATCTTTTCCCTTACCTTATACACTTTTAAACAATCTGTATTCCTGTGTTCCAATACATAATAATACACATCATTTTTCATGGATTCTACATACATAATGGAAGTGACTTCCACACACACTTCCTCCTCTTTGGTATGCAAAATAATATTCTTCCCTTTCCTTAAACGCTTCTTTAATTCTCCTAGTGCCTCCCACAATTTTTCCCGTTCTACTGGCTTTGCCAAAAAACGGAATGCCTCCACTTCATATCCCTGCATAGCAAGTTCTGTGTGGCTGGTAAGATAAATAAGAATTTCTTTCCCTCCGTATGCACGGATGGCTTTTGCTGTATCAAAACCGTCTAAGCGTTTCATTTCTATATCCAAAAATAAAATATCATATTGTGGGATTTCTCCCATCTCTTTTCCTCTTTCATATTTGTTTACCAATTCCTCACCTGAGGAAAAACTGTCTACTACCACATCTAAACTGTGATAATATCCTTCGATTTCTTTTACAATCTGTTTTCTAAATATATCTTCATCTTCACAAACTGCTATTCTCATACTACTCTCCAATCTATATGTCATAGTTTTACCAACAGACTAAACTGTAACATATATATTCAATTCGTAACTGTTCAGAACTATGAATAGTTACTTCATTTCTTACTCTTTAATATGTTGATATCTTTATTATAGCGAAAAAAATAGCCTATGCAAAGAATCTATTATAATAAATTCGAAATCTTTGCATAGACTTTTTATCACTGGTTACTCTTTTAATATTGATATATTTACACCTGCTGATACAAGTTCTGGTTCCTCTTCCTCTATTTTCTCATCCATTATTTCTGATTCACGAAGATTGACTCCAGCTACTTCTCCATTAACCAGCTCAACTTCTTCTTGTGTTTCATCAAGCACACCTGCAGAAAAAGCAACTTCCTGTCCATCCTCATTCTCTGATTTAACTTTTATGCCCTTTATCTTTTGAAGTGTTTTACTAGATGAAAAATCATAAAGAAGATATGAACCCATATCATCTCTTTGTTCTGGAATATAAGCATCTGCTTCTGGAATTTGCTGGGTTTCAAAGGTATATCCATCAATCAATACTGCCTGCATAATTTGATATACCATTTCCATATCAAGCTGGCTGGTGTTTACCATATCATACATATTAGATGCCACACTTACCCAATTCTTACTATCCATTTTTTTTATTCTCTGAAGCATAGCAGATACAATATTTAAAGCTCTTTCACCTCTTCCAAATGCATCACGCTGACCATTGCCACTTTCTACCTTACGGATTCTGGCATATCCAAGTACCTGTTGTCCATTAAGTAATTGTGTGCCTTCCTTTACATTTCGGTATTTTTCTTCTCTAATGTAATTGGTACGGTTTAGGTAACCGGCTTCTTTCTTGGTTAGATTGATTTGAATACCACCTACAGAATCAATAACATTTTCAAACTGCTGGAAATTCACCTCTATAGTACTATCAATGGTAAGCCCTGTTTCTTCTTCCATTGCCTTCTTAAAGGTATCCATACCATACTTTGCATAAGCATTGCTAACTTTTAAATATTTACCTTCACAAGTAATTGCCAAATCCCTTGCAAACTCTGTTACATAGCATTTTTTCTCTTGTGGATTCAGTGTCACTAAAAGGTTCATATCTGCTCTGTTTATTTTACTATTACTAATGTCTTCTTGTCCAACAACTAAAATATTTTTTGTTTTAGTAAGTTCTTTGTCGCTTAACTTAGTTTCTTTTCCCTTTGAAGAACTTGTGCCTGCCTGTGCCGCTTGTGTTTTTAAAACATCTGCATCTTTCTTTGGATGCAGGGAAACATTTCCCAAAATAACCGCACAGATAATCAACAATCCAAATAACCCAAGTCCATACTTCTTTTTATTTTGTCCCATTATTCTTCTAAATCTCTCTTTCATCTGCTCTTTTCCTCCATTAAAAAAACAAGTGGAAAGAGGAAACGTTCTTTGGTTTTGTGCTGTCAGGGTATCTAATAATACAAAACTGTACTCTCTGCAAAAGGTCTCACTCTGATTTCTGGTTACTTTCTCATCACATACCAATTCCACATCAAAGGCAGCCTGCTGATACATGGCATGTACCAATGGGTGAAACCAGTATATACATCTTACCATTGTCTGTATCAGTTTATAGTACAAATCCCCATGGCTAAAATGGGTAAGTTCGTGTTTATATATATAATACAGACTTTCTTTTTGATATTCCCGCTCCGGTAAAATAATAAAAGGTCTATAAAGCCCCATAATCATCGGGCTGGCAATTTTTGAGCATTGGTATACTGGAATTCTTTTTGATATATGCATCTCTTGGCATACAAATTCAAATTGTTGCTGGTAATCTTTGGGTGCCGGTCTTCTCCATCGTCGTATACTTTTATATACTGATTGGTATATAATCACTTCATATCCAACCATACCAACTATGCCAATTAGCCAAAGGATGCCTATAATTGTCCATATTTCATTTCTATAAATTTGATACCACTCTTTTGTATGTAACATAAAATCAGATATTTCTGACTGTTGTCTGCCTATTATTTGATCAGACCTCTTTTCAGATTTCTGTACTTTTTTCCTTCTTTCTACTTTCTTTGCAGACTGGATATCCAAAGAATTGTCTTCTTTGTGTGTTTCCTGAACCGTTTTTGCTTTATTATGGGTATTATCGTCCTGTGACACTTTTTCTATAATTGGTTCTTCTTTTTCAGAAACCCAGAAATTTTGCATACCTTGCTTTAGTTCTTCTATATTTACCCATTCCAGATTAAGGGGAACCAGTAACCGAAGTGCCAAAGCCAGCCACAAAAAATATCTTCCAACAGCTATATAAGGTTTCTTCACAAAATGTCCCAATAAGAGTACAATACCAATCAAAGCTCCTATCTGCAAAGATAACGCAATTATATTCTGAACTATCTCTGTCATTCTTACCATCTCTTTCTTATTTCTGAGAATTCTTTGTGATAATGGATACGATTTCGTCAATGTCCTTTTCCCTAATTGCTTCACTTTTTACTAATGAGGCAATCAGACCTTGATAAGAATTCTGATAAAAATGCTCTAAAAATGTCTTTGTTTCTTTGGAAACATAGTCTTCCCTTGCTACTAATGGGCAATACATCTTTAATCTGCCTTTGCGTTCACATCCCAGAAACCCTTTCTCTTCTAATCTCTTTAACAAAACCTGAACTGTGGAACGTGTCCACCCTCTTTCCTGTTCCAAAATTTGTACTACCTTTCCGGAGCCTATTGGTGTCTCCTCTGTCCAAATCACCTGCATAACAGCTAATTCGGAATCAGGTAATCTTTCTAACTTCTCGCTCATGATGCATCCTCCTCTGTGTACACGAATGAAAGGAAAATCCTTGTAACAGTTCAGCCTATAGGCTAAACTGTTACAAATCCTTTCATTATTGTAGGTACGTCTACCTACCTGATATCATATACTTATAATAAAACAGTTGATGACATTTGTCAATATCTTTTTACCGACAAATGTCATCATCAACAAGCATGTGAGTCTGATATCATTTTTACAATTTCTATAATAAATTCTTCTGGTGTAGGAATTTTATTTTCCTTAAATACCATATTCCATTTTGGATTTGCATTTAAATATGCTGCCTGTATAGCTTTTTCCATCTCTTTTCGTACTTCTTTTTCTTCTATTCCTTCTTTTCTCGCAATTTCTTTTATACTTTTATTTACTGCTTCGTTGTTCATTATGATCTCCTTTCGCTTGTGTAACTTCTTATAATTATTTTTTTATAACTATCTTCCCAAGTCTAACTAATATATACTAGTTATGTCAAACACTTTTTATCGACAAGAAACGACACTATCCGACAGGGGGTATTAATTTGAGTGATAAAGGAAGTATACAAATACATTTGGATCATTTATTGAAAGCGTCAGGATTAAGTAAAAATAAACTTTGTCAAAAGGCAGAAATACAGCGTTCTCAGTTAAATGGCTATCTTATAATAACACAATTACCCGTTTTGATAAAGATGTACTTGCAAGGATATGTCATGCACTGAATTGTTCCATTTCTGATTTATTAGAATATATTCCATCTGACAAACAATAGAGATTTACTCTGCTACTTTTACTGTTTATATGTCTATGTGATGAAATTGACAATCGTTTTAATGGTGATAGTGGTGAAACTGTTGCAAAATACTTGTATAAATCAATCTGTGGATACAACACACTGAACATTTAAAAAACATGGGTGTTTTGTAACTGTTCAGAACCTGCAAAAGTGATATACAAATTGCATAAATAATTTTATTTATTAAATGCAATTTGTATACTCACTTTTATTGGAATTATGACCATAGGAGGATTTTTACCATCCATTATGCGAAATTATTAGTTTCTAAAATATTATGTGATATATAGGATACTACTCCTAAAATACTTCCAACAAAAATCTAAAGCATTTCTAATTCGGAGATAAATTTTTTCATTATATATTAGCAACTATTTTTCTCACATATATTTTAATAAAATAACTTTGTATAATTCATTTATTATTATCTCCTGCTTATCTATACCTCATTTACAACTTAGCAATCTGTTCTTCTAAATATTTAAAAAGTAACTCCCATATATTAAAATCTGTATGTATATATAAATTTTCAGCAAGTTCTCCAATAATTTTAACTGTTTCATCACTCAACTCGTGTTCAGAACCGAATGATGTAATCTCATATTCCTGATGGCTGCCATTTAAAAATTCAGCTCTCATAATGTCTGGTGGAGCATAATGGCATATTTTTTCAAGTATATCCGCATCTTTATTATCACCAATTGCTCTAAATGCTTGTATAATATTAGGGGCATAATGTCCAATAGAATTTTCAAGAAATGTGAAAATCCCCCCCCATAGTCAATTCTGTATCAAAGTCAATTAAAAAACAGGCAACCTGAATAAAATCATCACAATTTAACCACTGATCAATATCATTATTACAAATTTCTGTTGCAAGTTTCTCACAAAGTGATTCACCAGTATACGCCTTAATATTTATCTCATTGCCATCAATCCACCGCATAAAATCCTCCTGTAAATTTGTTTTTTGTCCTAACCAACCTCCCAATAATAAAGATAAATATGTGAATCTTTATACTGGTTTAAAAGCAATAATATCATTTAATGGAAGCACAAGTTCCTCCTCTCCCCAAGGCATTATTATATGAAGTATGTGGTCATCCACAATTTCAGATATATAAAATGGTTCTTCTGTCATATCTCCATTCCAGTCATTTGAAGGGTAAACATATATTAAATGTTTACTGAGAATTTTATTTCCCATATTTAAAATATTAATTTCACCAAATTCAAAAAAAGCAACTCCATCCTTATTAGTTTCTGCATCATCCATATACCATGGTCCCATACTTCTAGGTAAAACCTGAATTAAAAATTCTTCATTACCTGAAAAAATATAACTTGCACACTCTCCACAATGATATCCAGATTCGTAGACACATTCCAAACCACAATTACTTATTTTGAATAACCTATATGCTTCTTCACTTTGCCCAGAATAATAGGAAAACAACAGATACTGTTCTGATAATGAAAGTAACAACGAACCACCTCCATAACCTGCTAACGGATAAGGCACTGGAAATGTATGTATTGTTTTACCATTAGAAATCATAGATAATGAGATACTGTCATCATCATTCAACAAAATCTCACGTTTATCACTAAGAACTACACATTTTTCTTTTTCCATAACACAAACTCCTACTTATTTGAAATTAAGAGTATTTTACTAATTTTAAATTTCTATTCTTTTTTAATTCCAATATTGCAACCACTTTCACTTAATACTATTCTTATATTTTTCCTACATAAAATAATGTTGCAATAAATTTCCGGTCATCTCTATTTTCCCACTCCTCTATGTTAACTTGATTATCATTTAATAAACGTCTCATAAAAAAAATAAAATCTTCTTTACTTTTCATATTATCTAATAGTTTATCAACACTCATATACCCCTTCTCCTTTTTAATG
>CAMWUK010000028.1 GCA_947177415.1 uncultured Clostridiaceae bacterium | reverse complement strand
CATGCAGAGGGATACAACACAACAGCAAGTGGAAACTATTCCCATGCGGAGGGATGCCATACAACAGCATTACAATATCAACACGCACAAGGTTACTATAATAATGAAAAAATAGCAACAGCAAATTCATCACTAGGAACAGGTGAAGGTACGGCATTTGTGATAGGTAATGGAATTGGAGATCCGGGTGGTTCAATAAAATCAAACGCCTTCCGCATTAACTACGATGGTAAAGTATTTGCAAAAAGTGAGTACGCTTCGACTGGTGCAGATTATGCAGAGTATTTTGAGTGGCTAGATGGTAATGAAGATGATGAGGACAGAAGAGGTTTTTTTGTTACTATGGATGGAGACAAAATTAAAAAAGCTAATCTTGGTGACTATATTCTAGGAATTGTTTCTGGACAGCCAGCAGTGCTAGGAAACAATGATGAAGAGTATATGGGAAGATATGAACTAGATGAATTTGGTTGCTATATCGAAGAGGAAATAACCATTGATGTAGAAAAAACAGACGAAGAAACAGGAGAAACAAAGACCATACAGGAAACGGCAAAGAAGTGGAAGGAAAAAGAAACATACGACCCAACACTACCTTACATACCAAGAGCAAAAAGAAAAGAGTGGAGTGCTGTTGGAATGCTTGGTGTTTTATCTGTTCGTGATGATGGCACTTGTGAAGTAAATAGATACTGCAAGTGTGGAGAGAATGGAATAGCAACAAAAGCGGAAGAAGGCTACAGAGTGATAAAACGGGTAAATGACAATATTGTAAAAGTGATATTAAAGTAAATCGACCAGAGAGAGAGTCTTTCTGGTCTTTCTTATGTCCAAACTACTCAAGACTTAAAACTGTGTAGAATACAAATATTCAGAAATGGAGGAAATAATTATGGCAAACCAAACAGGAGGACAAGCAGGTGGAGGAGTTGAACCGGTGCAACAAGGAACACAGGAACCAGCACAGCAGACAGGTACTGAACCAGGAACTGGTGGCAATAGTGGGCAGCAGACACCTCAAATTGATTATGACAAAATCCAGAGCATGATTGACAAGGGAACCCAACAAAAAGAAGATGCCATATTGAAAGGCTATTTTCAAAAACAGGGACTGACAGAAGAGGAAGCACAGCAGGCAATGGCAGCTTTCAAACAGCAGAAAGCAGCAAATACACCAGATGTTGCAGGATTGCAGACCCAGGTACAAACCTTACAGACCCAGGCACAGCAGGCAGTTATTGAGAAGGATGCGACAATAGAAGCAATCGCACTTGGGCTGGATGCAAAGCAGGTTCCTTATATTTTAAAGATGGCAGATTTTTCTAAGGCAATGGATAAGGATGGAAAAACCAATCCAGAAGCAATAAAAGAAGCTATCAACAAAGTACTGGAAGATTTTCCACAGCTAAAGCCACAGAAAGAGGAAAACAAAGGGTTTCAGAAAGTTGGTGCAGGTGGCGGAAAGCAAGAACCACAACAGACAACACAAAATAGTATTACATCAAAAAGATGGAACAGATTCAATTACTAAGAAAGGATAAGGTGATGATATGTCAAACTTAAACTATGCAGAAGTATGGGAACCAGAGCTCTTGGAGATTATGATACAAGAAACTCTGACAAGCCCATTTATCACATCAAATGTAAAGTGGGTTGGTGCAAGAACCTTTCATTTTACACAAATGAGTACATCAGGATTTAAAAGCCATAACAGAAATGGTGGATGGAATCAAGGAACATACGTACAGACAGATATTCCATTCACACTGGAGCATGACAGAAATATTAGTTTTCTTGTAGATAAAGCGAATGTAGATGAAACAAATGCAACAGCATCTATCCAGAATATCTCAAGAACTTTTGAAAAAACGCAGGCATCACCAGAAACAGATGCACTATTCTTTTCAAAAGTGGCACAAAAGGCATTGTCTTTAGAAAAATACCACTCCTCAACTCCAAGGACTGGAAGTGGAGCATTCACAAAAGCAAATGTATTTTCAAAATTGAAGGATATGCTAAAAGCAGGAAAGCTCAGAAGATATAAGGCTAAAGGGGCTCTTGTCATGTATGTGGATAGTTTTATTATGGATTTATTAGAACAGTCTACAGAATTTACCAGAAAAATTGAAATGACACAGATTGCTGAAGGTGGTATGGGAATCGAAACAAGAGTAACAGACATTGATGGTGTACCAATCATGGAAGTTGTCGATGATGAACGTTTTTATGATAAATTTAACTTTGATGGTGAAAACGGAGGTTTTGAGCCAGTTGAAAAAGTTACAGCGAGTGATGGGGTAGAAGCGGTAACAGGTTCTCATAAAATAAATGTACTTATTGCATGTTTAATGACATGTAAAACAGTTCCTAAAATTTCATCAATTTACTATAAAGATCCAGGAGATCATACAAAGGGAGATGGATATTTATATATGAACCGTTCATTATCAGATGTATTTGTTTTTCCGAATGGAAAAGATGGTAAAATTGATAGTATTTATGTGGATATTGATACCGTGGAATACGAGGGAGAGTGATACCAATGTATGCAGATGCAGCGTATTATTTTGATGAATATAATGGCTCCATTATTGCAGAGGAAGAACTAGAAAAAGCATTAAAGAAGGCATCCAGACATATTGATACCCTTACTTACAACAGAATTGTAGGTAAGGGTTTTTCTAACCTCACAAAATTCCAGCAGAGCATAGTAAAAGAAGTGTGCTGCTCCCTTGCTGATTTTGAAACTGAAAATGCGGAACTAATCAACAGTATGTTAAAAAGTTACTCTCTTAATGGGGTGTCTATGACCTTTGGAAGTAGCTGGAATGTTTCTGTAGAAAGTGGTGTTGCAATACGTTCTGACTTGTACGAGCGACTACAGCAAACAGGTCTGTGTTGCAGGAGTTTGGGGGTGTAACTATGTACCCATGCTTAGTGCCCCAATTTTTATGTAAGACCCCTATCCACATAGAGATAGAGCCAGAAGGTCTCAACAAATATGGAGAGCCTCTGGACAACATAGAAGTAGATACCTTATGTAACTATCAGGATAAAACAAAAACCATCTATACAAAAGAAAAGAAGGCGGTTAAAGTCACCGGGAGTGCCTACATTCCAGGAGACATTGCCCCAGAACTTCCAACGATATCTGGTGGAACTGCTAAGATATTTGGTGTGGAAAGAAGAATTGCAAGCGGTACAAAAGCAAGGAATCCCGATGGCACAGTAAACTACACTCTTTTAGAATTGGAGTGATGTTATGATAAAAGTAACAAGTAAAGTAAATATCAACAACATGCAGTTAAAGCAGCTTGAGAGGGCTGCTTTAACTGCGTTAGAGAAGACAGCCGAAGTATTGCATACAGAAGTGGTGCAAGCACAAGTAGTTCCAAGAAGGGATGGTGCATTGCAAGGAGAACAGTTCTTTATTGATTATTCCAAGAGTAGTAAAGGTAAAGTTTCCTTGGTACATGCCACTCCATACGCAAGAAGAATGTACTTTCATCCAGAATATAAATTTCATAAAGGTCCTTGGGTTGACAACAAAGGAAATCACGATGGAAACCCGAATGCCCGTGGCAAATGGTATGAACCTTGGATATCAGGAAAGGAAAAGGATTTTTGCAGGAATGCCTTTCAAAAACTATTCAAGAGAGCAGGTGATGTGTAGTGCTTGCATTAAGTGAAATAAGGGATTATATAGAATCCTTTGGAATAGCAGAAACAGTATACTCAGGGAAAATGGACAACAAGCCTAAGCACTGCATTGGAGTATATAACAGAGAGGCAAGATATCCTCCAAGGGAGTGCATAGGAACAGAATCCTCATACCAAATAAAACCCATCTCAATTCTCATACATTGGGATAAGAAACAAAGAGATACGGAAGAGAAAGCATGGGAGTTGTACCTTGCACTAAAAGGTAAGGAAAATTTTGAAATAGGCAGTACAAAAATACAGTTTATCCAGATGTTACAAAATGAACCTGTTGACGTGGCAACGGATGAAGAAGGAATATATGAATTTGTAATAGAACTTGACTTTTATTACAAAGCAGAAAGGAAGGATAAGTTATGAATAATAAGTTATATGGTTACAGTGGCACTTCGCCACAGGAGGGTGTAACTGTAACGAGCAGTATGAAATTTGGAATCTGTACATCTGGCAGAAAAGAATCAGACGACCCAATGACAGTAGAAACCACAGTAGTAAAAGATGCAGAAAGCCTATCTATTGCAACGGATAATGGGGTTGAAGAGTGGAATGCTATGGACCAGGATGGCTGGGTAAGAAGATTAGTAACAAGTAAGTCTCTTTCTGTCAGCCTGGGAGGAAAGCGGAACTATGGAGACCCGGGAAATGATTATGTAGCGAATTGTGCGTATGAGAACGGTCAGAAATGTAATTCTTGGTTTTCGGTAATTTTCCCAAATAAAGACCAGCTAATTATTCCATGTATTATCAACGTGACTTCTATGGGTGGAGATGCAACAGCGGTCAATGCACTGGAATGGGAAATACAGTCAAGCGGTAAACCTACATACGTACCCTACAATGGTACATCCAATGATGCATAAGAAAGAAAAAACATAAAGATATGCTATTTAAAATCAGAAAGGAAGGAATTAACATGGCACAGATTATAGATATTTCAAATAAGATTACAAATGAGTTACCAATGGTAAAAATTACAGAAGAATTGGTAGTGACCGTAAATAACAGAAAATCCGTAGTATTAAATATTCAGGCAATGGTAGAACAGATGGAGCGGGAAGACAAAAAGGAAGATGCTGCCTTCATGACAAAGGCAATGGAGATGTTAATTGGAAAGAAACATTCAGACGAAATTGAACAAATGGATTTACCATTAACTGAATATACAACAATTTTTGAAACAATCATGGATGTTGCCACAGGCGATTACGGAACCACACCCACAAGAGAATAGTGGAGAAGCATATTATGATTTGATAGAGGACTGGAACCTGATAGAATCCAGTTTTGTCAAACAGTATGGAATCCGGTTAAGGCAGGATGATGATATGTCATGGGACGAGTTCTGTTCCTTGCTGACTGGAATCATGTACGACACTCCACTGGGAAGAGTAGTGGAAATCCGTTCGGAAAAAGATCCAAAGGTAATCAAAGAATTTACCAAAGAAGAAAAGCGAATCTATAATGAATGGAGATATCGCAGAAAAGAAAAGGTATACCAAGGAAAAACGGAAAAATTAACTTATGAGAATTTCTGGAAGGATTTCCAGAAGGAGGCAAAAAAGATGTTTTCCTAAAGAAAATGTATATTGCAATGTAAAATTGTATATGCTATAATGTCAGTAGGCAAAGAAGTGGTAATAAGTCCATGTTGACAAAGAAACGAATCCCCCGACCGTATTGCCGTACAGTCGAGGGATTCTTCTTTACTTTTATAGTGGCAAAGCACCCACTAGGCTATTTGTTGTCCTTATGGTTGCCGTCTAACCATTTGATGATGTAGTGGCAGGCTACACCAGCTGAAACAGCAACTAAAAAAGTGGTAATAACTTCCATGGAAACACCTCCTCCCGTTGTCGGGTATCGGTTGGACAACAAAGTAATTATATCACATATTTTTCCAGTATTCTACAATTATTGCAGAAGCTAACTATATTGTTGAAATATGTAGAGTAGTATGCTATGATTATACACGAAGTAACCGTGTACAGGGATGGTTAGCCTCTCATTTTACAAGATGGGAGGTGGTGTATATGAGTACATTTGAAAGTATTTATTTGATGCTTACATTTGCGACGTTTATCATTGCACTGCTTGCCTACATAGACAAGCGAAAATAAAAAAATACCTACCCTGATACTTTGCCGAGTGAAGGGTAGGTAAAATACTTTAACCGGCTAACCACTTTGTGGGCGGTTGCTTCTTTAAATTTAATATAGCACAGTTTCTTTAAATTGTAAAGCATTATACAGCGTGTATAGTGCTTTTTTTATACTCATTTTTAGAAAGGCAGGTGAGAATAGTGCCAATAAGTGTAGGACAAATAGGTCTTGATTTAGTTGTAAATCAAGGCACATTTCACAGGCAAATGTCGAAAATACAAAATGTTGCAAAGAAGGCAGGTGCAGCACTGGCAGGGGCATTTGCAGTAAAGAAGTTGGTGGATTTTGGAAAGTCTTGTATCAATTTAGGTTCTGATTTGGCAGAAGTACAAAACGTTGTGGATGTTACTTTTCCAAAGATGAATAAACAGATTGATAAGTTTGCAAAAGCAGCGGCTGGAAGCTTCGGATTATCTGAAACTATGGCGAAAAAGTTCACAGGAACATTTGGCTCCATGGCAGAAGCATTTGGATTTTCTGAAAAAGAAAGCTATAAAATGTCAACGGCACTGACGGGATTAGCTGGTGATGTGGCATCCTTTTACAACATTTCACAAGATGAAGCTTATACAAAGCTGAAATCTGTATTTTCTGGTGAGACCGAAACTTTAAAGGATCTTGGTGTGGTCATGAACCAAAGTGCTTTAGATGCGTATGCTCTTGGAAATGGCTATGGAAAAGTAACAGCTAAAATGTCAGAAGCGGAGAAAGTATCTCTTCGTTTGGCGTTTGTACAAGACAAATTAAAAAATGCAGCTGGAGACTTTGCACGCACCAGCGATTCCTGGGCAAACCAAACAAGAATATTGGCATTGCAGTTTGACAGTTTAAAGGCATCTATCGGGCAGGGACTTATTAATGTATTCACTCCGGTTGTAAAGTGGATGAATATATTAATTTCCAAGATTACCGTAGCAGCGGAAAAGTTTAAGAAATTTACAGAACTGCTCACTGGTAATAAGTCAGGTAATGATGGTGCATCCACAACAGCGGATAGTATGGATAGTGCAGCATCATCTTCAGAGAAAGTAGCAGGAAACACAGCAAAGGCAGCAAAAGAAGCGAAAAAATTACAAAAGGCTGTATATGCATTTGATCACTTAAATAAGCAGGATTCACAAGATACAAGTAAAGATAGTGCAGGTACTGGAAGCGGAGCAGGTACTGCATCTGTAAAAGTAGATGCTGATACATCAAATGCAAAGAAAAAGATAACAGCATTAGACAAGTTTTTACAAAAATTTAAAAAGAAACTAAAACCTACTACAGATGCATTGAAAAGACTATGGAACGAAGGACTTAGCAAACTTGGTAGTTTTACATGGGGGACTTTAAAAGACTTTTATAATGATTTCCTAGTGCCGGTAGGAAACTGGGTATTAGGAAAAGGTTTACCTGGATTTATTGATGCAACAAATAAGTTATTAAGTGATATTAACTGGGAGAAGATACAAAAATCTTTAGACAAATTATACAAGGCTCTGACACCATTTGCTATAAACGTTGGAGAAGGATTACTGTGGTTTTATGAAAAGATATTAGTGCCTCTAGGGACGTGGGGAGCAAGTGAAGTTGTTCCAAGATTTTTAGATACTCTCTCTATAGCAATTAATATTACTAATTCTGTGATAGATGCACTTAAACCTTTAGCAAAGTGGTTTTTTGAAAAATTTCTTACACCAATAGCAAATTGGACAGGTGAAATATTTTTATCAGTATGGGATAGTATCAATAATGCATTATCAACATTTGCTGCATGGTGTAAAAAAAATCCCGGAACAATACAAAAAGTTACAATTACAGTAGGTTCATTTTTTGCTGCATGGAAAGGCATTGAATTATTGTCGTTTATTCAACAATCTGGGGGTGTCATAGCGGCACTTGGCAGAATTGGAAAAGCCTTATTTAGTGTGACAGCAGCTAAAATTAAAGATAAACTCGAAACAATGTATCTAAATTTGTTATATGCAAAGGACTTTGTGAAATCAATTATTCCTTCTACAAGGGCATTAGCATTACAAGCAAAGCAATTTGCTATAAATGCTGTTGCTAAAGCTAAAGATAAACTTGAAACACTATATCTCGAAGGATTGTATGCAAAAGACTTTGTTGTAAGTGTAGCACAAAGTACAGCTGCTTTAGTAAAACAGGCAGCACAGTTTGCAATTACTACAGCTGCAAAAGTGGCTGATGCAGTAGCACAAGCAGCAATGACAGCGGCAACAGTGGCATGGAATGCAGTATGTATAGTAGCAACAACACTTACAACAGCTTTAGGAGCTGCAATCGCTTTTCTAACATCACCAATAGGAATTGCAATAGCAGCTATTGTGGCAATAATAGCCACAGGTGTATTGCTGTATAAAAATTGGGATAAAGTTAAAGAAAAAGCAAAAAAAATATGGAACAATATTAAAGAAATATTTAAAAAATTTGATGACTGGCTCACTAAAGTTTTTCAAACAGACTTCACAAAAAGTTTTGGAGTCTTTGGCGAGATTATGAATGCATTCAAAAAGAATGTTGAAAATATCTGGAAAGCTATAAAGAAGGTATTTAGTGGAATCATTGATTTTATAACAGGTGTATTTACTGGAGACTGGAAAAAAGCATGGCAAGGTGTAAAAAAGATATTTGGTGGAATTTTTGATGGATTGGTGGCTGTGGTGAAAGCACCATTAAATATCGTGATAGGACTTATAAATACAATGTTGCAAGGAATATTCAAGGCAGCAAACTGGCTGATTGAAAATGTATTAAACAGATTTAAAATTGATATTCCTGACTGGGTACCATCAATAGGAGGAAAGTCTTTTGGTATTGACATTAAGTCAATTGATGCAAGTAAATTTAAAATCCCACTTCTTGCCTCTGGAGGCTATGTAAGACCAAACACCCCACAACTTGCCATGATAGGAGACAACCGCCATCAAGGCGAAGTGGTAGCACCAGAAGACAAACTGGAACAGTTACTTAACAATGCCATTTTACAAAATACAGCCATGATAGTAAGGGCAGTCGAAAACGCTATGTGCAAACAAAAAAGTGGAGACATAGAGCTTGTTGTTAACTTGGGTAATAAGAAGATTGCAAGAGAAGTGTTGAGCGTGGCAGCAGCAGAGAAGAAACGAATGGGAAAAACAGTTTATAACATATAGTTTTAGAGTTGTGTTATTTTGAATGGGACTAAAAAGGAGTGAGACAATGAACAGAGTATTTCAAGCAGGTAAAACACAAAACAGCCTGGCCGATATTATATTTCCTTCGTCCATCCAGTGGAGTTATAACGAAATCAGTTCAGAAAAATCCGGACGTGCAAAGTCTGGAAAGATGAATAAGAAGATCATAGCATCAAAACGTAAATTAGAATGCAACTGGAGTATGCTTGATGATGATTCTTCAAGTAAATTGCTAAAAGCCATAAAGCCATTTACATACATTTATCTAAAGTTTCCAGACCCTTTTGAGGGAAAGGACATTACAAAACGTTTTTACACAGATGATGCAGTGGCAGATTCTAGCATTAAGCTGGATGGAATATATGAATGGAATGTATCCTTTAGTTTTATAGAACAGTAGGAGGTGATAGTGTGAGAGACATGAAACTATACACAAAAATGGAGGAACTCGGAATTGAGATAGAAGATGTGGAGATTCGTCTATGTATCTATGTTTTTAAGCATACCAAAGAACTTATGCAGTATTTAAAGAATAACCATTACATTGCTTATATTGAAAATATTTCACATCTTACAGAGAATGAACTTTTAGAAAAAGAACATTTAGAATTTACTTATGATGAGGTAGATTCACTAGAGTATGTAGCAAATTGCACAGAAGAAAATGCATTTTCAGTAGGAACCATTGCATCCGCAGGGTTTAACTTTAGTATCTTTGAAGAGAAGTACAGTGATGATGGTGATATCAGTTATTATGATTATGATTTTGCCCAGGCAATGGTGATACCAGTATTCACATTTTGCTATAATGATGAACAGCTTGACACACTACAGTTAGGAGTATTTCATGTAGATTCTTATGAAAAAGAAGATGAAATGATAAAGTTTACCTGCTTGGACAATACCAAGTTTTTGGACAAGAAGATAAAGAAATATGTTACAGAGACAATTAATTTGCCAAATTCCATGTATAACACCATTTCAGAAATCGTAACCGGTGCCTGCAATATGTCAATGGTTGTGAAGGGGGCAGATGCAGAAATAGAATACCCAACCATTACAAACTTATCCAATGTAAAAAATATGACAGCACGAACTATTTTAAGCTATATGCTGGAATTGATTGGAGCCTTTGGTTATTTTAGCAATAGTGGAGCATTTACCTATAAAACATTTAACAGAGATAAAGGACAAGATATAATGATACCTCTTGACAGAGTGATGGAATACAAAAGGGAAGGCTATAGTGCAATCATGAATGGCGGAAGATTAAGTTATGGTGATGATGTGGAAGTAGGCAGCTTTTCATGGAGTCCAGATTATATACCGGCAGATATAGACGGAGATGGTATAGATGAAGATACAGAATCCCCTATACCATTAACTGTAGACAACCCTATTTTAAAAGATAAAAAGACCGAAGAATGTCAAAAGATATTACATAATCTACTTAACAGAATGAGTGACTTTAATTTTAAGCCGGGAACCGCCAACACCTTTTTGCCGGATTTCCGGATAGAAGCCGGGGACTTTGTGGCAGTAGAGGATAAGTTGCAATATACAAGAAAATTTCTGGCAAGCCAGATAACTTACCGGGATAATCTGGAAATGGAGATTGTTTCCGCCTGGGATGGAGAAACCTATAATATCAAGAATGATGGAAGTGTATTCATTGGAATAAAGCCAATTATTACAACTCATATATACGATGGCTATGCTGTACATTACAAATTAAAAGCACTAACTGGAGTTACTGAAAGAGATAAAGAAACAGTTTATGATTATAGTGTAAAAGCAATTCTTTGTAAAGATAAAAAGGATATTACTATAGATCCAATAGAAAAAGGATATCCAAATAGTATCCTTAGTCTTGATGAAGAAGAATTTTCTGTTTGTGCATATCTTGAAGGTGATACAATTATTATATTTTCAGAAGCAGATATTTATGAAACGTATAGTGGTGATTTTGAGTATATGTTTAGTAGATTTACAAAACTTGAGCAATTAGATTTATCTAAGATTGATACAAGTAAAGCAAAAGATATGCATGGTATGTTTGGTGAATGTGCTATGATACCTAAGAAAGTATCAATAAATTGGGGCGAACACTTTGATACAAGTAATGTAACAGATATGAGAGCAATGTTCCAATGGTTTGGAATCAATGTAGAGAATTTATATTTGAATTTATCTCATTTCAACACATCTAATGTGAATTATATGAGTTATATGTTTTCCAGGTTCGGAGAAAAATCGGACAATGTTGAATTGGATATATCAAGCTTTGATGTTTCTAAGGTGTTGTATATGGGTAGTATGTTTTATGGAACCGCTGCAAATGCCAAAAGTGTAACATTTCGGATTGGAGATTTTTATACTTTAAATGTGACAGACATGTCAAGTATGTTTTCGGGAGGATGTAATATAAAAATTGTAGAGGAGGTGGTGAATAATGAAGCTTTTACAACGATTAATGTAACAAGCATGGATAATATGTTTGCAGATGTTGGAAAGAATAGTGAAAATGTTACATTAGACTTAACAAAACTTGATACAAGTAATGTAACAAATATGAATGGTATGTTTTACGGTGTGGGACTTAACTCTACAAACTTTGTTATTAAGCTTGGAGAGAAGTTTGATATGTCAAAAGCAGAACGTAAGGATAATATGTTTGGAAATCATGGGATATCAAAAATACTCTGTTCAGCAAATAAAAATATCTCTAATTTACTGGCAGAAGTATATGACGGAGTAATTGAAACATATTAAGAAGTTTTAGAGCTGTGTTATTTTAAATTAGGTATAAAAGGCACTCAATAGGGTGTCTTTTTTAATACAAAAAAATAAGAAAGAAGGATGATTTATGAAGAATTACGGAAGTAAAGAATTTATTGAATTGTGTAAAAAGGAAGTAGCAAAATACTTCAACGAAAACAAGGATAAAACAGATAAAAATCAGAATCTTGATTCTGATGATATATTTGTAGTGTGGTATTCAAAAACATTACAGAATCATAAGGCATTGTTAAGTACGCCGATATCAGATGGTATGTATTACGAATTAACATATAATGGTGATAAGAACGAATTATATTTTGATGCATACAAAAAGTGGGAAAATAAATGTATAAAATTAAATTAATAGAAGGGATGATGACAAATGAGAGCATATATAGGAACCAAAATTATCATGGCAGAACCACAGAAAAAAGAAGGCAAGGAAGGATACAAAGTAGTCTATAAAGATGGCTATACAAGCTGGAGTCCGAAAGATGTATTTGAAGAAGCTTATCATGTAACAAATAACATGACATTTGGGGAAGCATTAGAAGCATTGAAAAAAGATCGTAGAGTTTCAAGAGAAGGCTGGAATGGGAAAGGAATGTATCTGTTTTTGGCACATGGGGAAGATATTCAGTCATGTACTGGTATTAATGAAAAGTGTGTTGATGTAATTTGTATGAAAACAGCACAAGACACAGTAGTCTTTGGGTGGCTAGCAAGTCAAACAGATATGTTAGCAGAAGATTGGGTAATTGTAGAATAGAGAAGATAAAAAGGGGCTTTGTAAGGTGCAAGGCTCCTTTTCAGATTGGAGGAAATTATGAGCAAATTAGTAAACGTGCTGGGAGCAATCCAGCAAAACAACATTATCAAACTGGTAATTTTATGTGTCGTTATAGACACAATTTTTGGATTTTTGCGAGCAGTAAAAGAGAAAAGATTTAATTCGAACTTTGGTATCAACGGAGCCATCCGTAAAGTTGGTATGTTGATCAGTATCATTGCTTTAGTGCTTGTAGACAGAATCATGAATCTAAATCTAATAGGATTCATTCCAGAACAAATCAGGAGCTATATTTCATTAAATCATGTAGGTACCGCTGAATTTTTCGGTATTCTCTATATCTGCTATGAGGTAGTAAGTATTCTAAAGAACATGACACTTTGTGGTTTGCCGGTAAAGAAAATCTGGTTGGCAGTTAGAAGATTTATGAACAAATACACAGATGAACTAATTGAGTATGAGAATGAGGAGGAATAGTTATGGCAAATACAGTAACAACACAAGATAGAGAGATTAAGCACTTAAATGTATTAGTACAAGTGCAGCTCAATAGAGCAATCAAGGAAATCAAGGCAAAAGGGATAAATCCATTAGTTGTTGAGACTTTAAGGAGTAAAGAGAGACAGTATTATTTATACTGTCAAGGAAGAACAGCAGCAGAAGCAAACAAGGCAGGAGTGCCAGCGGATTATGCAAAAAAGTATGCTAATCCAACGGCAAAAAAAGTAACCTGGACATTAGACTCTATACATATCCAAGGGTGTGCAGTGGATGTTATTCCACAAAGAAAAGTAAACGGAAAAATGACAGCAATCTGGAACAGCCAGGACAAGGAGACTAAGCAGATAATCAGCATTATGGAAAAATACGGATTTGAGCCAGGGGCAAACTGGAAGACTTCTCCAGATAGTCCACACTTCCAAGTAAAGGGATGCAGAGGGACAACCTACTCAGCATCCAATACCACAAAATGGGTCACAAAGATGATCCAATTCCATCTAGAAGCAAAAGGCTACAGTGTAACAATTGATGGTATTTGGGGAGCAAAGACTACGGCAGCAGTCAACAAGTTCCGTAAAAAATGTGGCTGGAAAGAAAATGGTAAGTTAGGCAAGAATGCAATTAAAGTATTAATCGCCTAAGTTGCACCAGTGCAACTTAAAATATCATTCAAAATTTGACTTTTATTAACATAGGTACAAATTGTTAAAACTTGCAAAATGTTAGATAAAAGCAACATGAAAGTAACAAGAAACTCTCAAAACCCTTTAAAATAGAGGAGTTAGAATAAGTTCGTTTTAAGAAATCCTTAAGACAAGAAGAATTTTATAAAAAATAAGATTTCAAGGGCACCAAGAATTGGCTTAAAATAGACTATATAGTTATTGGCTTTTCTTCTGTAACACCCCAATATTCAGCCATATCATGTAAAGAAGAGTAACCAGTGCTATAAGACTTTTGCAAATACACTATCAATATAGCGGGCAGTTACCACTATATATTTGTTACGTTCCAACTCACGTATTGCATCAATTTCCCTTATTTTTTGTGCAGAGTTGGTGTTGTAATGGAATTGAATGTGTTCCTGAAAATAGGTATATATTTCTTTTTGTAAATTTGACATGGTAAACCATCCCTTCATCTATACTTGGCTTCAATTAATGCCTATAATAAATTATATTTGGAAAAAGGAAGAAAAGCAAGAAAAATCTCCAAAAACTAAACAATAGATGATTAATGGTGTTACTATTCACACCTATGGTGCAAACAGTAACGGAATCCAGCCTATTTATAGTCTGGCTACTGGAAGACTTACCACGGCATCCAGACCATCATGGTGGTTGTGTAACAAAATATTTCCACCCATCTGCTCTGTAATATATTTTACAATATAGAGTCCCAGCCCGGAACCTTGTTCCTTGCCGCAATTCCTGCCACGATAAAATTTGTCAAAAATAAATGGCATATCTTCATCAGGAATACCCATTCCGTAGTCCCGGAAGCTGATTTTTGCATAATCATTTAAACGGGAAATTGTAATATAGATATCTGATTTAGCATACTTTTTGGCATTGTTGATTAAATTTTCTGTAATCTGTATCAGTCTGTTTTTATCTGCCAAAACAAATATTGCAAAATCAGGGATACTTAAGTGTATAGTATTTTGATCGGCTGTAATTTCATTTACTACTGTTTCTATAAATTTACATAATTCAAATTCTTCTAAACTAATTTTCAATTTATCCAAATCAGCAAGGGAGTGTAAAAATAAATCATTTGTCAGTTTTGAAACTTCATCACATTTTCTCATAAGAATATGTAGATATTTTGCTCTCTTTTCTGGTGTGTTGTCAAGATTCGCTTCCAATCCTTCTGCATAAGCACGAATAGAGGAAATAGGTGTTTTAATGTCATGTGAAAGGGTAGCAATAACTGTTTTGTTATTCTCAATTGCTTCACGCTCACAAGAGCGGGCTTTGGTAATCTCCTGACGCATACTGTCAAATGCCCATGTAAACTGACCAAAGTAATTAGAACGTTCATATTGAAGTGGTAAATTAAAATCTCCTTGGGCTATTTTGCTGGAAAACTTCTCTAGTTTGCTGAAAGGACGTAAAATGTAGAAATATACATATCCAAATACAACCAATAGAAAAATCAAGCTTATTATACATAAGATAAACCATTTATCATTTTTGTTTTGTTGCCTATTTGATAAGCGGATGAGTTGCTGTAAATCTGCTGCTTTTTTTTCTGCTTTTTTTGAGTTGCCGGATGCTATCAGTTGTTCAATTTCATTGACAGCTATAATTTGTTCAGCCTTCCTATCTTGTGGTTTTTCTATATTACCATCGAATATAAAAATTCCCGTAATAAAAATATAGGATATTGCGAAAAGAAAAGTTATTTTAAATAATTTACCTTTCATTCCTTCACCTCCAAGATATAGCCTATACCCCAAACAGTTTTGATATACATAGGAGCAGCAGGAGTATCTTCTAACTTTTCTCTCAGCCAGCGGATATGTACAGTCAGTGTGGAGGGTTCGACCGTATGAAATGCTCCCCATACTTCTGATAGTAACTTATCTTTTGATACTGCTGTATTTTTATGTTCACAGAGGCAGGCAAGCAAATCAAATTCACGTAAAGAAAGAGAAAGGGACTCTCCATTTTTGGTTACAGTACGGGCGGTGACATTAACAGAAATATCACCAAAAGTTATGACCTTTTCCTGTCCGGTAAAGCCATAAGTTCTTCGGATAAGAGCATTTACTCTTGAAAGGAGTTCTTTCATGGAATAGGGTTTTGGCAGGTAATCATCACCACCAATGTCGAAACCTGTAATGCGGTCAGTTTCACTGGTGCGGGCACTTGCAAAAATAATGGGTATTGTTGTCAACTGACGTAGTTCTTTACAAAATTCAAATCCTGTTTGATCAGGTAGATTTATATCAAGTAAAATAAGGTGAAAACGATTGTCTGACAGTAAGCCAAAAGCTGTTTCGCTATCAGGAGCACATGTAACACAATAACCATAGTTTTCAAGCATATCAGAAATAATCATAGATAAATCTTCATCGTCATCTATAATAAGAATTTGTTTTTGTGGCATTCCTATACACCTCTTTATTATTTGGTTTAATAGGCTTATTTTATCATTATTAAATAGATAATACAAGGATACTTAGTAATAAGTAGTTGCAGGTAACTATTCAGGTAGAAACACGCATTTACTGCGTGTTTCGTAAGAAAAAGTAAATTTTGATTGTTCTAAGCCCTTCGCCGAAGGCGAATTATCATGGGCTTAGAACGTAACTGTTCATGGTTCTGAACAGTTACAGTTGCAGAAACGTAACAGTTCAGCCGAGGGCTGACCTGTTACGGAATGGGGCAAGCTTCGCATATAAATTGCCCCATTCCCTTCCTGTTTTATTCTTTTATACGGTCTGCACAGCGGAGTGTGCAGACCTACCTGAACTGTTGCACAGGAACGACATTGTTATGTGTATATGCTATAATTGGAGTGTAACTCTAGTAATTAGAAAAATTATGAAGGGAGTAATGAGGGAATGATATCACATATTCATAAAGAAAATCTTATGGAATTATCCAATAATATTAGTGAGGCAATAAGATACATAACAGAATATAGCAGTAAAACTCCAGATTTTTTAAAATATTTAATTATTATGAAGAAAAATATACAAATATGTATAGAATGCAATTATGATGGAATAGAAGAACTGAGCAAATATTTATGTGAAGATTGGAGGCAATTGTTTAAAGGAAATGACGGAATAGAAAGCTGGTATATTCCTATTGATAATATTGATTTAAAGGCTTGCACAAATATCATGCTGGAAGATTGTTTGGAAAAGATAGATAGACTGTTAAATGTAAACTTTTTTATAAAAAGAAAATGGTATAGTGAAAAAGAATTGAAGAATATGGGGAAAAGTTTTTATCAATACAAAAAAAATTGGAATAGCATAATAAATGATATACAGAAAAACAATGGTTGTATAAAATCACCAATAACACAAATACCAAATGATATTTGGATGTTTGCAAAATATTTTTTATGTGTTGCATCAACAGATGAAATACTAAAAAAATGGTTTTTTAGTGATATACCGGCATTTGGATACATTGCTCCTGTTGAGATGACAAAACTTGAGAATGGGAATGACATTTTAAGGACTTTTTTAGTGAATGCACATTTGTTATAAAGAAAAGAGTTATAGAACAATAATTACCAAAACGTCCTCTAAAATAACCAATATTGCCTGTAAGGTTGAACAAAGATAAAAATTATGTTATTCTGGATTCATCGTATGGAATTTGTTCAGATTTTTTTGACTGGGTGAATGATGTGCTGGATGGAAATATCGAAATGTAATAGGAGATGAAGAAATGTATGGTGCTGTATTTGGAGATATTATCGGTTCCACTTATGAATTACATAATGCAAAAACAGAGAACTTTGAATTATTTCCATCAGGAAGTCAATTTACGGATGATACAGTTTTGTCAGTTGCAGTAGCTGAAAAAATTCTTAATGAACAAAATGCATGTGTAAATGATAAAAAAAGTTATGCATCATGGTACAAACAGTATTACAGACGTTATCCTAATGCTGGATATGGTCAGTTATTTTCTTCATGGGCAAAATCTGAGGATTTATTTGTGCAAAGAAGTTTTGGAAATGGTGGGGCAATGCGGGTAAGTGCAATTGGATATGCTTACAATTCTATTCATGAAATAAAAAAACAAGTCAAATATAGTTGTCATTACACACATCATCATCATGAAGCGGTAAAAGGTGCACAAGCTATTGCAATAGCTGTTTTTATGGCAAGAAAAGAATGTGATCAGGATGAGATAAGAAAATATATTGCTAAAAACTTTCACTACAAATTGAAAACTACTCTTGATGAAATAAGAGATGAATATGTGTTTGACAGCAGAACCGCTTACTCTGTACCACCTGCCTTAGAAGCCTTTTTAGAATCAAATTCTTATGAAGATGCTATAAGAAAAGCAGTATCCATTGGAGGAGACAGTGATACCATTGCATGTATGGCTGGCGGTATTGCTCATGCATACTATAAAAAAATTCCAAAAGAAATATATGATCAGGGAATGTGGTTTTTAGATAGTGGATTGAAGAAGGTATTAAAAGATTTTTCACAAAAATATAAGATATCTTTATAGATATTCACCCTTTTTAGGTAGAACCTTGCACTTTGTTGCAAGGTTCGTAAAGCACCAAGTGCTGTTTTTGCACTTGTGTGCATCCACGTTTACGAAACACCCATGCGAATATATTTATGGTGATGCCACAGTTTACAAGGCATGGGTGTTTTGTAACTGTTCATGGTTCTGAACAGTTACAAGAAAATCAGTATTGTTGGAGGTAAAGAAAATGAGTTTAAATAGTACAAGTAAATATATTAGTTTAATATTACGTCATAAGCCAGATGTAATTGGTATCACATTAGATGAGCATGGCTGGGCGGATGTTGGACAGCTTATTGAGGGAATTGCTAAAACACAACCATTTGATATGGCAACATTGGAGGAAATAGTAAATACAGATAATAAGCAGAGGTATTCGTTTAATGAAGATAAAACTTTAATAAGGGCAAATCAGGGACATTCCATACCTGTTGATGTAGAGCTGGAAGAAATGGTGCCTCCAGAATATTTATGGCATGGAACTAGTCATAAATATGTAAAAGCTATTGATGAAAATGGATTAATTCCCAAAAGTCGGTTATATGTCCACTTATCAAAAGATTGCCAAACTGCCATTACAGTGGGGAAAAGACATGGAAATCCTATTGTATACCGTGTGCATAGTGGTCAAATGGCACAAGCTGGTTATAAATTTTTCTGCTCTGTAAATGGAGTATGGTTAACCGAAAAAGTTCCTGTGAAATACTTGGAAAAGACTACAATTAGGAAATAAGAGTAAACACAGAAACAGGGCATTTGCCAATAATTTATTGTAATATAGAATATTGATGTCTTATTAGATACATAAAAAACGTTGGAAAATTAAGTGTTTCCAACGTCTTTTTTTTCTGAGAGTTTTTTTACTAAATTCAAAATAAGCAGATGTTCATCAAAATCCAGTTTCATAAAGAGCTGATGTAGTTCGTGACTGATAGCAGGATTCGCATTTTCTGTATCAAAAAATTCTTTTGGTGTAATATGAAAATATTCACATATATTTAAGAATTCTGTCATTGAAGGCAGAGTTTTTCCTGATGAAATATTATTGATATACCCACGACTATGTCCTAAGTCAAGACTTAATTGGTATTCGGACAATTCTTTTTGCAATCTTAAAAATGTAATTCGCTCTCGGATAAATTGTTCATCCATGATAATCACCTCATGTATATGATAAAATGAAAATAAAATTGACTTGCCTACTTAAAGATGTTAAAATACCATAAATAACATTTGTAAAATGTATTTTTCGTGAAAATATATGTTTAAAAATGATAAGGCATAATAAAAAAAGAAAATTAGAACATAACTGTTCATGGTTTTGAACAGTTACAATTATTATATGCAAAAAGGGAAAAAATAGACAAAAGAGTTCAAATTGTATATGGAGGAATAGTTATGAATACTTTTCCATTTAAGGGAGATATGAATAACAGTAGCATACAATATATGCTTGAAGAGTGGATTAATACACCAGAATTAGAGGTTCTTGTGCATTCTTTTGGTGGGACTCTTCAAAAGGAAGGGACATTAGTAGAGAGAGTAAATAAACTAATAAGATTTTCTGATATATGGGATTTTCAAAGCAGACAAAATATGGCTGATATAGAGAAAGTAAGATGGACAAAAGGAAAAGAATTAAGTAGTGAACAGCAAAAGATTATTCTGGCAGCAGCAAGAAAGTTAGGGTTCATTGGATGTACAATGCCATCTCAAAAGAGCTATGATTATATTCTTGTGCTAGGTGATGAGGGAAAATCCTGTTTGCTCCGAATGAAATATGCCAAGGAGATTTGTGACAAATATGGTATCTCTGTTTCTAAAATAGTTGGGCTTGCAGGAATGAAGAAGATTATGAAATCTGGACAGACAACCAAAGATACCTATGCATCTAATGCAAAAACAGAATTTGACTTGATGGAAACCGCAATACGAAAAGTTTTTGGTTCACTTGAACCAAAGGAGAGAAAAGCATATACCTCTGAAAATTCAAATAAATCGTGGGTGAGGGAATACTATTATAATAATATTCCCATTATACTGCTTGCAACATTATCTGAAGAACCAGAAGAATGCAGAATAAATATGGAAGATACATTTACATTTTTTATGAAACAGTTGGAAGTAGGGTGTGGGATAAATGTATTGTTAGTTACCAGCCCAATTTTAGTTCCTTATCAGCAGTTAAAAGCAATCGAAATGTTGGGTATACCATATAATGATTCAGTAGAAACCATAGGATTCCCTACTGAATGGTTAAACAGTTTGGAGGGAACACAAAAGCCAGAAAATTATTTGCAGGAAATCCGAGCTGTTTTACAGGTGATAGGAAGGTTGTTGGATGACTTGAAATAATAAAACAATAAAAGGTATAACATTATTTATTTGCTTTGAAATCTTTATTAATTTTCTCATCTCCCTTGTACTTTATTAAATTAGTACAAGGGAAATTTCTGGTTATATCATCACTTATTCCCATAATTTTTAATAAAATGTAACTGTTCAGAACCATGAACAGTTACAATAAAATATAAAAAAATTTTCCAGCATTGCACTAAAACATGAAATTCATTCGTGTTACTTAGTGAAAGGAGTTAATCATGCTATACGTAAAAACAGAGGAAGAATATATCAAAATTGTAGAAAAGTTTTCTGACATGATATTTCGAATTGCATACCAGAATCTATTTCATATCAATGATTCTGAAGATGTTGTTCAAGATGTATTTCTAAAACTTTTGAAACAAAAAGATAAGTGTTTTAATGATTATGAGCATCTTAAATCCTGGCTGATCAGAGTAACAATTAACCAATGTCTAGACTATAAAAAATCTTTCTTTAGAAAGAATACGGTTCCTCTGGAAGATTTTGAAATTCCTTATGAACAGGAAGAAAAGAAGATTTTAGAGGAATTGTATCAATTACCAAAGGATTATCGCAATATTCTCTATTTGTATTATTATGAAGGGTATACCATAAAAGAAATTGCAAAAATTCTTGGTAAGAAGCAAAATACGGTAAATTCCAAACTGACCCGGGGACGTAATCAATTAAAAAAACTTATGGAGGTTGAAAATGGAAAATAATTACAAAAATGCACTTAACAAAATTAAATTAAGCGAATCCGAAAAGGATAAGGCGAAGGCCTTGTTTTATGAGGTAAAAGATGAAAGAAAGCCGAAAAGGAAAGTTGGACAGAGATTATTTAAGCCGGTAGTGGCAATTGCAGCCAGTGTGGCAATTATATTAACAGCAAATACAGTAATTCCGATGTTAAAAAATAGTGTTGGAGATACTTTTGGCAACATAGTTTCGGATAATTATTTTTCCCTTACTGTATGTGCGAAGGAACTAACAAAGACAGGAAAAGTTTTTTCTGATAAGTATCAATCTGCAAGTGATATTGCGTGGGATACAGAGGATGGTGGAGTTGTTTTTGCATTTGACTTTCCGATAGAATGTAAAGGTAAAAATATTGATACAATCACATATAAAATAAAAGAAGGTGCCTTTATGATTTCTAATCCGAAGGGAGAGAGTGTTGTCATAGATGGAGAAAAAATGAAGCACAATCTGATTCTTCCAGAACATTCAAAGGAAGATTTAAGAAAAGACATATTTACCTATGAGTTAGATTATTATAAGTCCTTTACAGTAAAGTATAATAATCAACTCAGTGATGAGACTTGTATTGATGTAGTTGGTACATCAGATATATGGAGTAAAGAAAAATTAAGCCAGTATAAGAAATTGGGAAGTAGTATATATAGTATGCGAGGTTCTCTTAAGAAGGAAAAGGAAGTATGGGACTTTCTGACGAAAGATCAGGGAATTAGCTGCACAGTAACATACAAAGATGGCTCTACAGAAACAAAAAATATTGTTATTTCTAATGAAATTGTAAGATTGTCAGAGGTATGTAATGATAATATCCCAAAAGAAAAAGATTGTGAAACCGTTGCCCGATGTTTTCAAATTCAATAATCGAGAATAAACAAGCAGGTATCGTTCCTGTTAAATCAGAAAAATGATGAAGGAGAGAAATAATATGATAAATTATAAAAAAATGTATGTTTTTTTGTCTATTTTACTAATCATGGTTCAAACAACTGCCTGTGCACCAGAAGAGAAAAAAGGGAATGTTGAAAAAAGTACAGTAAATTTGGATACGAAACAGGATACTGCATCTGGCGGATCTATTAAATCTATGCTTGAAGATACACCATCCCACATAAATAAAGTTTTGAGTGAAAATTATATTGTGGATGCAGATGTACATATTCCGGTTGTTGAGAAGGCAGATGTCCTGTATGCTAAGTATAAGAAATTTGATGAACAAACATTAGTATCCGCTTTTTTTGATAAAAAGAAACCAGAGAAAGAAACAGATTCTGAAGGGTATACATCGTTTAAGGACGGAAATTCAGAAGTTGTCATTTGTGACTCTTATATATACTATTCGACGGAGGACTATCAATATATAAAATATCCAACAGATGATTTTGGCAGCAAGAATGACAGTGATATTGGTGAAAAAGATTTTGATGAAGTATATAAGAAAGACAATTTAAAGTTTATGACCAGAGAGAAAGCCATGCAAACTGCCTGCGATTTTTTGAAAAAGTTGTCTATAGATAATATGGATCATGCAGTTGAAAATACTGAAATTTATGCCATAGATTTTGAAACAATGCAGAAAGTGCAAGAGGAGAAAAAACAAAAAGATATTGATCTTCAAAGACAAGCAGGAATTTCACCTATATCGGATCCGACAGAGGGTTATAAGACAAAAAATAAATTTACACAGGAGGATGAATTTTATGTCATATTTTTTACAATCAAACAAAATGGGATTCCTGTTACACAAAGGAGCTATGATTTAAACGAAACAAGAAGTATTAGTGGTTCAACAGTGGAAGTATTACTTTCTAAAAAAGGCGTGATTAAACTTGATTGTTATAGTATTTATGAGGTGAAAAAAATTGCAGAATCTCCGGCTACACTGCTTTCGGCAGAACAGGCAATACAAAAAGCTTATGAAATATATGATTCTGTTATTTCTACAGATAAAGTAACCATCAAAACAATAGATTTTGAATATGTTCCGGTTGCTTATAATAACAATTATAATGAAGTAAAGCTTACACCTGCATGGAGCATGGTTTTAACTTGTAAAGGGGAATCGGAAAAAGCGGGAAAATCTGAGACTTATGAAATAAACAAAATATTATACATAAATGCAGTTACAGGAGAAGAGATTAAGTAAGAGAGGAGGAGACATTTCCTATGAAAAAATTTCTGGCTATGCTAAAAACCGATTTTTATCGTGCTTTTTTTTCCTTTGGATTTTTACTGGGGATTATATCCACTTTTGTGGCATTCTGGTTTGCTGTACCGGATATGATGGTAAGAATTTCATCTGCTATTGCCGGTTTCCATAACATCTATCAGGCTGGAAATATTAACCATCTGCTTATTATGACTGCAACGTTTGCATATTCTGCAAGTTTTTGTACAGACCTGCAGACAAGATTTACATATCCTCTGATAATCAGAAACAATACGGCATTATACACCTTTTCTAAATGTGTTGCCACAGCAGTATCAGGAGGATTATCTGTTGCGATTGGTGCTTTGTTGTTTATTATCTGTGCCTGTATAAAACAACCATGTATCATGCCGCCGGCAGTGGAAATCGATTTGGAGTTTTCTTGGCAGGCATTTGGTGATTTACTTATGGCAGGTCAGGCAGGATTATTCTTCTTGTCGTATCTGTATATTATATTTTTGCAGGCTGCATTTTGGGCTTTGCTGGGACTTATGATATCTGCTTATCAGCCTAATAAATATGTGGCATATATTGTTCCTTTTATATTGTCATTTATGATGAACCAAATTGCTAATGTGTTTAAACTGCCTATATGGTTAGATCCTGTTAAGCTTTCTACAGTAAGAATATTCACTACTCCGTCATCAACCATACTTTTGATGGCGACGGCAACATTTGTTTCCTGCATGCTTGTCTGTACCATCTTATTTATATATAAAGCAAAAAGGAGGATTTCCAATGGTTAAAAAAATATTTACAATCGCTATCTATTCCATTCGTCAATGGAAAGCAGATCTACGGATCCTTTTGTTGTTTCTGTGTATGATTGTGTTTATTTGGAACGACTTGTCAGTAGTCAGCGGCTTTGCCAGCAGGATGGATATGAATACGAATCCTATATATTTTCCCTTTTACTCCAGTGATATCATTAAACAGTTGATATTGCTTGCCGGAATTATATTTCTATTTTCCAATGTACCATTTATCAATAAAAACCAGCCTTATGTTATTATCCGGAGTAAACGTTTATTTTGGGTATTGGGACAAATATTATATATCATTATGGCTAGTGGGATTTATTATATTATATTGATAGGAGCTTCCATTATTATGTTATTGCCCAATATAACATTTGCAACAGATGGATGGGGGAAAATCATCAATACATTGGCACAAACGAACACAGAAGAATTGATAGAGCTACAATTTGGCATTTCTGAGAGGATAGTAACTTCCTATTCGCCTTTTCAGGCACTTGGGCTAAGTTTTTTGTTAAATTGGGGAATGGCATCTTTTATGGGGCTCCTTATGTTTGCATTTAGTTTAAAATTCAATAGAAAAATTGGTCTGTTTGCCGGATCCATGCTTTTGTTTTTTGATTTGCTTGTAATCAATGCATTTCCGTTTAAATTTTATTGTTTGTCACCTGTAACCTTTTCAAGGCTGGCAATGTTGGATCCAACCGGAGTTTCCATGCTGCCAAAACTGACTTATCCATTTATTTTCTTCGGAATTGGCATTATCCTTTTATCAGTTATATCAGTTGTAAGCATTCGGAATAAACCAATAAAAATCACACCTGAGACATAGGAGGTAATAAAGATGAATAAAAATATTATTACAGTAACAAATGTAAGTAAACGTTTTAAAGAGGAAACTGTATTGAAGAATGTAACCATTGCTTTTGAGAAGGGAAAAATTCATGGGATTATTGGCAGGAATGGTTCAGGGAAAACAATGCTTTTCAAATGCATCTGTGGATTTATTTCCCCATCGGAAGGAGAGATCGTTGTGAATGGTAAAAAAATTGGAAAAGACATAGATATTCCTGATAGTATTGGTATTATTATTGAGACACCTGGATTTTTGCCAAATTACAGTGGATATGGAAATCTGCGTTTACTTGCCTCTATCCAACATAAAATAAAAAAAGAAGATATACGTACTGCCATAAAGAAAGTAGGATTGAACCCAGATAGCAAAAAGCATGTAGGAAAATATTCCTTGGGAATGCGTCAGCGGCTGGGAATTGCACAAGCCATTATGGAAGAACCTGAGATTTTAATTTTTGATGAACCGATGAATGGTTTAGATCATACTGGCGTGAAGGAAATCCGTGATATATTAAAAGGTTTAAAAAAGGAAGGAAAAACTATTCTATTAGCAAGCCATAATTCTGAGGATATTAAGGAACTTTGTGATACTGTTTGTGAAATGGATGCGGGAATATTGTATAAAGACATTTCTGCAATTTGAGTCAAGTGTTTGTTAAGTATGATGAAGGGGATGTTGCACTAAGACATCCCCTTTATTTCTATCTAAAATAGTAAATAATACATAACTGTTCATGGTTCTGAACAGATAATATAAACTAATTCTTTCCTCCTGCCTTGAAGTTATATACTGGTTTAATAATTTTATCAATTGTTACAGTTTCTCCAATTACATTAACAATATCTTCTAATTTTCTATAAGCAAAAGGTGATTCATCCAGAGTATCTTTATTCACACAAACGGAATGGATGCCTTTCATTGCCTCTTTGAATTCAGAGACTGTGTGATGTTCTTTTACTTCCGAACGTTTGTAAATCCGTCCGGAACCATGAGGTGCAGAACAATTCCAATTTTCATTTCCAAGACCTGTACCTAGAATAATTCCATCACGCATATTGATAGGAATAATAACTTTTTCGTCTGCATTTGCCCGGATAGCTCCTTTTCGTAAAACCGGAAGTTCTTTTGAAAAGTCAACATAATTGTGAATACATGTGTAGCTGTCAAGAATACGCCATTTCATGCCACGGACAATTTCATCAATCATAGCCTCTCTATTTATGCGTGCATAATCCTGTGTAATAGCCAAATCATGAAAATAGGATTGAAGTAAATCACCTTCAAGACAAGTCATTTCGTATGGAGCATGCCCCTGTTTTTTCATCTGTGACTGTTTTTGGCCTTCTTTTAGATAATATTCAGTTACTTCCATTCCGAGATGGCGGCTTCCTGAATGAATTACAAGATAAAAAGCATTGTCTGCATCCTTGTCTATTTCAATAAAATGGTTTCCACCACCTAATGTTCCAATGCTTAGATTCGCCTTTGGTTCGTTAATTGCTTTATAACAATGTAATTTACTAAGATCGATGGTATGGCTCAATTTATGTGCCGTTTTTCTTGTTTTTCCTCCAGAAGGAACATGTTCACGGATAACCGTATCCAATTTTTGATATTCAATATTTTTTGCTTTGATTTTTGCAATCGTCATGCCACAGCCAATATCTACACCAACCAGGCTTGGAAGAAGAGAGTCTCCAACTGTCATTGTAAGACCAATGGTGCCAACCTTTCCCGGATGGACATCTGGCATGATGCGGATTTTACTTCCTGCAGAACTTGGATGATTGCAAATCATTTGTATTTGTTTGCGGGCATATTCATCAATTGCATATTCTTCATTGTTGGTTGTATAAACGACAGCATTTGTATAGTTTCCATATATTGTAATCATAATAAATCCTTTCATAAAAAATCTTAACGAAAGGTGTGGATTATCTGGAAAAATACATTACTTATATGAAATGATAAAGAAACATGTAAAGATTCTATTTAGAAAATTCCAAGGACAATCACACCTTGTTAACAAGTTATTAAGTTTGAGTTTGTTTTAATGATACACTGCATATTGTCCTCCTTATCTAGCTGGGGTTAATAGTTACCATACAAAGTTCGAGCTTCTTTGTTTGAAAATTAGTATATCAATTGATTTAGAAAATGTCAAGTAACTATTCATGGTTCTGAACAGTTACAATAATAGTTGTTACTGTTCACACCTACGGTGCTAACAGTAACGGAATCCAGCCTATTTATAATTCGCCTTCGGCGAAAGGCTGGATTCTTGGCTGTTCTATGTTCTTGGCACATAGCTTGACAGCAAGTGTCAAGCTTGTGAGTGAACAGTAACTAATAGTTACCTTAGAGATTCAAAATTAGCGTTCTTTTTTTCATGTTTTATTCTTCCCCACCACTGGTGGCTGCCATAACATCGGCTACATCCACTATTTCAGGAGCATTTAGGGAAAGTTCAGCAGAATCTGCAACTTCGTGTGGATCTGGATTTTCTTCTTTATCTTTTTCCTCATCCCACAAAGATTCGTATTCTTCTTTTTTCTTTTGCATATTTATCATAGCCAGATTTTTTGCTGACATATACAGTTCCATATTGTATTCCATAAGTTTTTGTTCATCTGCGTAAGGAACCTTTGCACCCTTTGCGATTCTTCTTGCAACCTCCATGATTTTCACTATGTCCTGAGTATATTCAGCCATTGCTTCTCCTTGTTGTTTTGATGACTCAGCATTAAATAAAGCTGTATGAAGAGTGTTAATCTGTTCCATAAAATTATGATATTCCTCATATTTTTCAGAAACGGCATTATAAGATAATTCCAAAGTAGCCGCTTCTTGGGCAAACTGTTCCTTTCCGTCTGGAATTATTTTTGCTTTTTCTTCTAACTGTTTTTTCTGTTTTGCTAAAGATGTCTTTTCTTCCCGATATTTTTGTAATTGTGCAGAGTAAATGGCTCTTGCTTCTCCTATTTTCATGATATCACATCCTAACATGTAGATTCCGTACTACCATATATTTTAATCAAGGTTCAATATATATATCGGTAATTATATATTTCCATATTATACAACAGTTGAGAAAACTTGGGTATATTGAAAAATCTATGAAGAAAAGGCATATTATTGTGAAATTCCAATATAGTATCATATAAAGATGTATTAGGAGAAGATTTATTAATGGAGCAAAAAATGACCTCTTTAGTTAATACATGCAGTTTTGCAGGTGTAAAACCAATTATGGTGGATTTACCATATCCTTCAATTCAGGTAGAAGAAAAGAATCAAGTTTATGCTAATTTACTTAGCTTGGATTATTGTGGTGCTGTGTCAGAATTGTCTGCAATTACACAATATATTAACAATGAGAACCGTTTATCAAATGAAAAATGTCCTATAGCAAAAACTATATTGGGAATTGCAATGGCAGAAATGATGCATTTACAAAAATTAGGAGAATTAATTTGTCTGTTAGGTGGAAATGTTGACTTTATAGCAAAACAGCAGAATGGAAGGCAGAGAATGTGGACACCGGAATATCTGACTATTCCAGAACAACCAAGAAAAATGTTGTTAGCTGATATAGAAGCAGAGAAGGCAGCCATTAACCAATATAAAATGCATATAAATATGATAAAGGATAATTATATCAATGCAGTATTAGCAAGGATTATCATGGACGAAGAGTATCATATTGTATTGCTTCAGGCTTTGCTAAAAGAAGTATAACGAAACACGCAGTAAATGTGCGTTTCTACCTGAATAGTTACTACTTGATAACTAATAAGAGTGATGGTATAATAGGGGACAATAAAAGGGTCTATATCCAGTTTGTGATATAGTCCCTTTTCCTTTAAGGTTCGTCATATAAAGGAAAAGATCCATTTGAAAAAATGACAAAGAGATTGTGAGAATTTCAATTGAAAAACGTTTAATAGATGTAAAGGTATCTGTTCAGTACCTGAACAGATACGAGATTTTAGCTCATATAAATTTGCAAGGCGAAGGGCTAAAATCTTGTAAAACTCGGATTTGTCAAGCAAATCCTCGAGTATGTTCTGAATAGTTACATGTAAAGTACTTTTACAGAGTATTTAAATAATTGAAAAAATAGGAGGTTAGGTCATTGGATAACGGTGCAAGTAGCTACCGCCGTTTTCTTGATGGTGATGATAGCGGTATTGTAGAAATTGTAAGGGATTACAAAGATGGCTTGATTTTGTATTTGAATGGGTATGTAAATAATATTTTTATAGCAGAAGAATTGACAGAGGATACATTCTTTAAGTTGATGGTGAAAAAGCCTGGATTTTTGCCTAAGTATTCTTTCAAAACATGGCTATATACAATAGGAAGAAATGTTGCATTAGATTATATCCGTAAAAGAAAAAAAATAGCCACAGACACTATAGAGAATTATGAATTTCTGGCAAAGGAGGAAGATACACTTTTACAAGAATATCTTAGGGAAGAACAAAAACAAATGATACATAAGGCGTTAGGAAAATTAAAATCAGAATACAAGGAAGTGTTGCAGCTTACTTATTTTGAGGGATTTACCAATGCAGAAACTGCTAAAATTATGAAAAAAAGTAAACGTCAAGTCGAAATGTTAGTCTATCGGGCGAAAAAATCGTTAAAAACAGAGCTTTTAAAGGAGGGCTTTGGATATGAAGAATTATGAGGAAATGGCAAAGGCTTTATTGGCAAGAAAGGAGGAGTATGAACGACAACAACAAAGAAAAAAAAAGAGAAGGGAAAAGATCGCACTTTGTGTAGCAAGTATTGGTATATTAACAATTAGCAGTTTTGGTATTTGGAGAAGCGGCATCTTACTACAAGATTCTGAGGATGTTCAAATGGCAAATGTAGAAAAGGAAGAAGAAAGAGAACCGGAAAAGAAGATGGAAAAGGATGATTACCAGATAAGAGAATCCAAGGAAGATGCTACAAGTTCCAGCAAGAAGAAAAATAAGGAAAATGGTAAAGACAAAAGTGTGAATGCAGTGAATCCTGTTGATTTCAAAAAAGAGGATTATAGTAAAGTGGTGGAAGAAGATGTAAGTTCTCTAAGCAGGTCTTCTTTAGAAGATTGTATGGTTTCAACAGATTTAACTTACTTGTCAGAACAGGCAACAGAGATTGTAGCAGGTACAGTAAAAAAAGTTACTTATGATATAATTAAGGGCAGGATATGGACAAAGGTAGATATCCAGATAACAGATGTTTTTAAAGGGAATCTGATAACCGATAATATAATTTCTGTATACCGGCTTGGTGGTTACATTCCTCTTAAGGAATATGGGAAATATCATAAAGATGTTGCCCGGTTTGAGGTAGATACCAAAGAAATGGAACATATTCTGTTAAAACAGATTTTTGAAGAAGAAGAATTTCCCGAAGTGGGAGAGAAAAGTGTTTTTTATCTAAACCAAGCTTCATCGGAAGCTTTGCTGCCTAAAGGTGCTTATGAAAGAACTGGTGGCAAATATGGTGAGTTACGAATTGCAAAAGATAAATTATTGCAATATCAGGATGATGGGACAAAATTATATACTTGGAAAGAAGTACAGAAAAATGCTGATAAATGATAACTGTTCATGAATCTGGACAGTTATGATAAATGGAGTAAGTAGAAAGAAGGAATGGTTATGAGAAGAGGAAATTGGGAACAAATACAAAAATATCTGATGATGTTTTCTTTGATAGGATGCATTGCTTTGTTGGTCTCTTGTGGAATAAAGGAAAATGCTGCAACAGGAAGCAAAGTGGTGTCGGATGCTGCAATAGGGGAAAATGATAATGAAGAAAGAAATGATAAAAAGCAGAACAATGAGCAGATAAAAGAGACACCAAAAGCTACAAAAGAAAATATACTTGCAAATCAGACGGATAAGCAATCACAAAATTTACAAGAAGGAAATACAAAAGTGGAATTTAGCATTCATAATGAAAATTCCCATGCAATTATGGGAGTTACATTACCAAAGGGATGGCATTATGATTTTGTGGGATCCACCCATGAGAATATACGTAAAGACAATAAATGTTGCTGTTCAGATCCAACAGAATCTGTGCGGACAGCTTGTACTTGCCTTAGTACAGGAAGGGATAAAGAATCAGCCCGGATTTGCCAAAATGCATTCAAGGGAAAGGGAGAGCAATCTACAAATAAGGATTTAGAAGAGTATGGAATTTGTCTTTGGAAAGAAGAGAATCCGAAAATGAAAATCCAATATCTTTACCATAAGGACAGATTGCTATTCTGTGGAACAGGAGTGACAATTGGAAAAGAGACTTTGAATAATGCTGGAACACCATTGAATGGAACACCATTGAAAGCAGAAAGTCTTATGGAGGAAATGGAGAATGGTGTCTGGTATACTTTGATACTTGATAGAACGGGCTTTATAAATGGAAATGAAGGAGATTATGCGGTGCAATGTGAGGTGGAGAAAAAATTGTGGAACAAGTATCAAAAGGAAATTAAAGAGATTATAGAAGGAATTACTTTGAGTAAATGCCGCTAATACTAATGGTGTAAATTTGTAACTGTTCAGAATCATGAACAGTTACAATAATAGAAAGAACAATGAAAAGGCATAGCTACATTGATTTGAGCTATGCTTTTTTTGTTATAAAAGTTTCTTGCCGGTTGATTTATTTCATACTAACTCATTTCATCTTTTATCTGCTTTGTTTCCTCAATCAACAAATCAACCTCATTTGCTTCTATCTCCTTTCGATTCTACATTGGAATGGACACGATAGCCAATGGCGAGAATCATTTTAAAATTATAATGTTTTTTCTTCCTTTTTCCCTCTGTTTGAACTTGTAAGAATTCCTTACAAGTTCAAAATTCATCTAATTCCCCATCTGCATAAATATTGCGGATATGCATAGTTATGTTTTGGGGAGTTGTATTATATAAGTTTGGCAAGGGCAGACTGGTTTATCCAAATATCGTCAATCATAACTTTCTTTTTGAGCTTTGATGTATCAGTCTTTGGAAATTTTGTCTATTTTTATCAGAAAAATCGGAACCATGAACAGTTACAATAAAAGTTTCTTATCAGTTGATTTTTTTCTCTAAGTTTCTATAAGCTGTATAACATGAATCTGCACGAAATTGTTCAGGAACAGAAAGAGAAGGAAAAGCTGAAAAAATCATAGTACAATTGTGATATATGTGGTAAAATCGTATCAGATGTCGAAAGATGTCTGATACGATAATGAAAGGACAAGATATATGGATAAAAGTGTCAGTATTATAAAAGATTTGGATGGTTCGAGTATAGTTATTATTAATGATATAAGATTTAAGTCGAGGAGAGGGGTAGATTGGAACGAAGTAGAACAGTATTTGAAGGAGTATATTGGAGAATATTTTGAAATATCAGAAACCTCGGAAAAAATATATATTGGTTCTGATTTCCCGGATGAGTTCAGCCATTCGAATGACACGAAGGGATTAAAGGGAGCAAATATGAAGGCAAAAGCGAACATTACACCCGCCATCGGCGAACTTATCCAGATTGCATCGGATAAAGCACAGTATCCAGATTATAATAACAAACATGGGGTGAAAGCACAATTTGGCTGGTATCGTTATAATACAAGATTTGGAATACCCGTTTATGATGAAGCTGGGAATCTGAAGCGTTATAACATTTTTTCAACGAGGATGCTTGTAAGATGCGATGCGGATGGGAAACTTTATCTTTACGATCTGGTAAGAACAAAAAAAGAAACGAGCAAGCCGCATGAGCAATAGCTGTACGGTAGTAAACTTCGTTTCTTTCTAGTGCTTATGATACAGGAAAAAACGTTGCCTGTCAAGAAAAAAATTTATGGTCTTAACCCATCATCTAAAACTAATGGAATTGCGACCACATTATTTTAAAGAAAGAATAATGAAAAGGCATAGCTACATTGATTTGGGCTATGCTTTTTTGGTTATAAAAGTTTCTTATCAGTTGATTTTTTTTCTTTAAGTTTCTAGAAAATCCATCGTGTATTTTTATTTTGTCTGGTAGAATAGGTGTAGAAAAATATTAGAGTAATACTACTCTTAAAGTAACAAGGAGGGTATACATGCTAAGATTATCAGAAAATATAGCATTTCTTAGAAGAAAGAAAAAAATAACCCAAGAGGAACTTGCAGATTTTGTAGGAGTTTCAAAAGCTTCCGTATCAAAATGGGAAAATGGGCAGAGCATGCCGGACATATTGATCCTGCCACAACTTGCTGCCTTTTTTGATATAACAATAGATGAGTTAATTGGATATGAACCCCAGCTTAGCAAAGAACAAATTATGAGGAAGTATCGGGAACTGGCAGAGAATTTTGTAAAAATGCCTTTTGAGGAGGCTATGGAGCAGAGCCGGAAAATGGTTCAAAAATACTATTCCTGTTATCCTTTTTTATATCAAGTAAGTGTACTCTGGCTTAACCATTATATGTTAGCAGAAGAAGGAAAACAACAAGAGATACTTGAAGAAATTTTAAAGCTTTGTGAACATGTTTTAGATAATTGCAAGGATATTTACATTTGTAAAGATATCACAGGAATTCAGGGGATTTCTAATCTTCAGCTTGGAAGATATGAAAAAGTAGTGGAAATTCTGGAGGAAGTGGTTCACATGGAACAGATGAATATGCAATTGGAAGGTGTGTTAACACAAGGGTATTTAATGGGACAGAAGAAAGATAAGGCAGAGGAGACAGTACAGGCAAGTATGTATATGCATCTTTTGAGCCTGATGTCTGGTGGAATACAATATTTACAGATTCATATAGATAATCTGAAAGTTTGTGAAGAAACAATAAAGAGATTAGAACAATTGGAAGAAAGCTTTGGTTTGAAAGAATTACATCCCAATATTTGTGCTCAATTTCACTATCAGGCAGCTACTATTTATAGTATTTTCCAAAAAGATGAAAAAGCACTTGTTATGTTACAAAAATATATAAAAGATGTGCATAGGCTTATGGTAATAGATAAAGTTGCATTGCATGGAGATGCATATTTTAATAAACTGGAAAAATGGATGAAACAGGAAGAAGTATATATTGGTTCACCCAGAGAAGATGAATTGATTTGGAATAGTGCAATAGAAGCTTTGGCAAATCCATGCTTTGACCATATTCGTGACAGAAAAGAATTTAAACAAATGAAAAAGGAATTAGAAGGAGGAAAAATCCATGGAAATTAAAGAGATTTTACCATTTTTAATACCACTCATTATTATAGAATTTGGTTTGATGTTCTATGTAATCCGTCATATTTTAACTCATAACACATATAAGAGAGACACCAGAGGAATATGGCTTTTAATAACCATTATTGGCTGTGAGTTTATTGGACCAATTTTATATTTATTACTTGGAAAGGAAGAGGAGTAAATGAATATGTTGACAGTAAGGGGGATTTCAAAATCTTTTGGCAGTCATAAAATTATTGAAAATTTGTCCTTCGAGGTGCCGGAACATTCTATTTTTGGATTTATTGGACAAAATGGAGCAGGGAAAACAACTACTATGAAAATGATACTTGGTCTTCTGCCAGCAGATACAGGCGAAATTCTGGTAAATGGAAAAAAGGTGACAGCAGGAAATAATAAAACGAATGGCTTGATTGGATACCTGCCTGATGTTCCAGAATATTACGAATATATGACACCTAAAGAATATCTGATGATGTGTGGAAGAATTACCGGTTTAGATAAGAAAAATGTGGATAAAAGAGCAAATAAAATGTTAGATATGGTAGGTTTATCTCCATATAAAAAGAAAATACGTGGATTTTCCAGAGGAATGAAGCAGCGTCTGGGGATTGCACAAGCACTTCTTCATAAACCTAAGCTACTAATTTGCGATGAACCAACATCAGCATTAGACCCCCTTGGAAGAAAGGAAATACTGGATATCTTATCTTCTGTTAAAGAGGAGACTACAGTTTTATTTTCCACACATATTTTAACAGATGTGGAACGAATTTGTGATAATATTGCTTTTTTGAATCAGGGAAAGATTGTATTATCCGGTTCTTTGGAAGAAGTAAAAAATTCCCATAAGACTTCTGAAATAGAAATATTATTTGAAAATGAAAAAGATGCCAAGCAGTTTTTGCAGACATTCCCAGAAGGAAAACAGATTCATTCCTGCCTGCTTCAGTACACTCAAATATGTGAAGAAGATTCCTTTATTTATATGAAATATATTGCCAAAAATCAGCTTCAAATTCAGAAAATGGAGTGGCTGGAACCTACTTTAGAGGATTTGTTTTTGGAGATACTGAAAGAGAAGTAACAGGTCAGCCTCCAGCAGAACTGTTATGAAAAAGAAGAGGAGTTGAAAGAAAAATGAGAGCTTTCTTGGAATTTTTAAAGAAGGAATGGCTGGAAATTTCCCGTACTGGTAAATTATGGATTCTTGGAATTATTTGTTTGGTATTTGGAATATCAAATCCAGCAATAGCAAAGCTGACTCCCTGGCTTATAGAGATGATGTCAGAGGATTTATCCGAATTGGGTATGACAGTATCAAAAGTAGTTGTAAATGATCTAACTTCGTGGACACAATTTTTTAAAAATGCAAGTATGATACTTATTATATTTTTAATAATGTTTAGTGGTACAATAACTCTGGAATATGAAAAAGGAACACTTATTCCAATCTTAACAAAGGGGATTCATCCTTATACAATACTTGCAGCAAAGACTACCATGCTTTTTACTGGATGGACAGCTGTTTATTGGTGTGCAGTTGGAATTACCTATAGTTACAATGACTTCTTTTGGGGAAATGTAGTCGCAAAACATCTTGTATTTGCTCTGTTTGGTTATTATATATTTGGGGTTTGGATGATAGCTGTGTTGATATTGATGTCTTCTATTTTACATAGTAATATAGGAGTTTTACTTGGAACGAGTGCAGTATTTGGAGTAGACTTTGTAGGAAGAATGTTTCCAAAGTTTGCAAACTATTTTCCAGGAAAATTAACAGCCTCTGGGGAACTTTTGGTTCGTGTGGCAGAGCCAAAGGATTATCAAAAAAGTATAGTTATAACAATGGTGTTGTCTATGATTATGTTAGGCATAGGATGTTATTTTATAAAGAAAAAGAAAGTGTAGCTAGTATGGATAAAGATTTATATTAAAATTGAACAGGGATTATTTACGCTTCATATTGCAGAACGTGAATAATCCCTGTTGGTTTATGTTTCATAAGTAATATGCAAATCTTTTCTCTGATGTAGATAAGAGAGTTCTTTTTTATCCCGCTTGGTATGAAGATGGTATTCACAGTTTCCATCAAAAAGAATGGAAACTTTTTTTTGATACATCTTTTCATTACCTATAAATTCCTCTATTTGTATGCTTGCCTGATATTTTTGTAATAGTTCGTATGTACTCATAAGACCAATTCCGCTGCCACCATCTTTTTTGTGGGTAGTATATTGTTTTCTTCCAAAGTGAAGAAGTGTTTCTTTTGTAAATGGAATTCCAGTATCCCACACGCTAATGGAGTAGCATTTATTTATAAGACCAATATGTAATAAAATTTGAGTTCCTTTGCCATGTCTGGTGGCAATCAAAGCATTTTCAAGCAAATCTGCAAGAAGTGTCAGAAAATCCTGTTCTTCCATTATTTCTTCAAGAAAGTAATGTATATTCCCTGTCAAAGAAACTTCTAAAGAAATGCCTTGTGTTTGTCCTTTATGAACCATATAATTTATCAAACAATTTACAGAAAGTATGTTAGTAAACGAAAGATTTTTTGGTTTGGAAAGAGCAAAAATCAGTATGACAGAAACGGAAACCGCACACAAAAGAACTGGTAATGGACGCACTGGGCGGAAACCTGAAAAGCTGGCAGCATTACTGTAACACACAAGCCATCCTAAATGGCATAGCAGACGGAGGGGCAGAAGCACTAATCCAGATGGCAAGGGATGTACCAGAGGTATTAGATCAAGGAGCAAAACCTAGAGGAAATGGTCAACAGACTACATTTATTACAAATGAATCAGAGGTAGGATTTGATTCTGTTTCATTTGAATTGATATGGGATAGTAATGATTGAACATAATACAGAATGTGTCATTTTGTGTGAAAACAATCTCTAAAAATTTGCCGGATTAACATTGGAAAACCATAAGTAAAGGAATTGTAACTTGTAGGACTTGTAAGGAACTTTGGTAATAAAAGATTATTTTTATTGTGTAAAAGTTGTGTATAAATATATTGACGGTTGTGTAATTAGTGTGTATAATGAAGGCTGTAGGGAGGAACACTAATGAAACAAAGAGATTTGATTAAGAAGCTTGAAGATGCCTGATTTTCATTTGAAAGGCATGGTGGAAATCATGACATATATAGAAGGGGTAATGATATAGAAAAAGTGCCAAGACATAAAGAAGTTAATGAGAATTTGGCAAGGATGATACTTAGAAAATGGAAATTATTATAAGGAGTGAATGATATGAAAATGGTTTATCCAACTTTTATATTAAATACAAATGATGGATCTGAACATCCGTTTTTAGTATGTGTTCCTGATATGGAAATTTTTACAGAGGGAGATTCTTTAGCTGATGCTATTGAAATGGCAAGAGATGCTATTGGTTTAGCTGGAATTTCGATGGAAGATAATAAAGAAGTGCTTCCTGTGCCATCAGATCAAGCTGTAGCGATTGAAAAAGTAAAGCAGGACACAAAAGATATTGATTTTTCAAAAGGTTTATTGACCTACGTGGATGTTGATTTCTCAGAGTACAGAAAAAAGGTTGATACAAAAACTGTCAGGAGAAATGTGGCACTTCCAAGTTGGCTGAATTATGAAGCAGAACATGCCGGAATTAATGTTTCAAGAGTATTGCAGGAAGCTCTGATGAATGTACTGAATGTAAAGAGGAATATATAAGGTCTGACTTGGTGGATTGGTTTTGCCAGTCCATCAGTTGTATATGGATGAAAACTTGATTTTATTGGAAGAAAGGGAGAATTATAATGACAGCACAAGTTGGAGATCGATTTATATATAAAGGAGATAATTATTCAATAGTTGCAATTAGCAACCCTATACAGTTTAATCCGTTAGATTATGGAATAAATCCGGTTGCATGCTGTTCAGCATGTTGGAATGGATATTGGTGCGATTATCATATCTCTATGAAAGGAATTATGCTTCAAAATTTATATATAAATTCTGAAAATGATTATTATCCTGAAATAAATAATGTAAACCCTGAAAAAGAGGATAAGAAATCTTTTCAGTATATGGGGCATCATCTTTATAGAAATATAAATATATTTATGGAATACACTGGAAAAATCCTTATAGGGAAAGGTTTTATAAATAAATATTATATACACATGGGATATCAGAGAGCGTGGGCATATGAAGTTTTAGAAGAATTAGTATTTGATAATGGTAAACTTGTTAAAACTGTTGACCATAGCGAAATGGCAAAGAAATTAAGAAAAGAATTAGAAAACAGACCAGAGGAAATCAAAAAAATAAGCGATAATATACCATTGTTTGTGGAGGAAAGTTTTTCGTTAGAAATGAAAGATAAAGCATGGTGGATGAAATGAAAGTCTGGTTTTATTATAAATATAAGAGATTTTTCATTACCTATTATCATTTACCCAAGGAGAATCTAAATGACAATTAGAAATATTTTAACAGAAGTATTTGAAAAACAGTACAATTTGTATCTTCAACTAGAAAAGTACAATACAGAAATGTTATTAGATAGTATAACTAGCGTAAATAATGAAAAATTTTTAGTTGAAGCAGAATGGGATGTTGCAGATATTATACCTGATGCTGGGAATATAGAAATAGATGTAAGGGGGTATACAATTTTTTATTTTATTATTCATGACGATTATTTTTACATTAAGAAAATGAAAAATGAAAATGATGTTAAGGACTTTTTAATAAGAATAGTAGATAATAGTTTTTTTAAAGATATAACGGTTTTTTTTGATGGAAAAATAAAAAAATATGTAATTAATCATGTGGATGATAAGGACATTGTCACTTGGATGGATTAATATTTATTGGACAGAAACCAGATGTTGGTACACATGTAGTTAAATTTATTTAGCTGTTCAAAATGATTATAAGTTGACTACACGCAGAGCGACACAACCAAATGAATTAATTTTTGAAGGGGCATTAATAGACAGTAAAAATGCAACTTTAGTAGTAAAGGAGAATGATTTTTAATGATTTCTAATAATAATTTTAATGTTAATGACTATTATGAGTTAGTTGCTTTACAGAAAGCTTTATTAGAGGCAAAGTTTAATTTAACACCTAATAATGAAAATATTTCAGGAAGTCCTATCATTGCAAAAATGTTAAATGAAATATATGCACTACTTGAAGAAAAAGAGAAAGAAAGAGAAGGAAAAGAAAGATGGTCTGAGTGGAGAAAAATAGCAAATCAAATGTATTATTTAGAACGTGCTATTGAACGTATTATTAAGCAGGAAAAATTTAATGAATATGAAGAGGAAAGAAAAAGAGAAGTTATAAAAAACTATATCAGTCCATTTACATGTAATGCTCAAGAGTTATTGTTAATCCAAAAGATGATCGAATATAGGTA